>DGIK01000060.1 GCA_002393195.1 Bacteroidales bacterium UBA3824
TTCTACTGCCAGGTTTCCGAACGTTAATAGATTAAATAGCAAACGCTAATGTTATAATATGTCGTTAATTATGTTATCTATTTCATTAATACAAAGTTTGTTGTTTAACAAATTGTTTTGTGGCAATAGTGCAATGCAAAGGTAGGAAATAATTGGGATTGTGCAAAAAAATAATTAATTTTGCAACATATTAATTTCAAAATCAAAAACTCAATGTTAGAACTTGACCCCAAAAAACTACGCGAAATAGAATCCGAATGCTTTAAGGAGGCTAAGCGAAACACACCTGCAAAGGATATGGATCAGTATGCTGATATATTGTTGAAATTTGTTGTGCAGGTGTTTGTTTCGCATTTTATGCCGAGGCTTCATCGCAACAGGGAGATTGCAGCCAATGCAACAAAAATGGATTTTGAGACCGTTTGCGCCACGCTCTTAGAGCGACACGGCAAATATGCTGATGTGGAGAAAGACTCGCGAGGTTTCGATTACTTGTACATAAAATTTCACGAAGGAGGAGTGATTTGTCTTGAACCATTCCGTTCGGGATATTACAGCACAGGTTTTGCCGGGTGCGAATGTCTAATCACCGGCGACGATATTCCGCGTTTTTGCGACGTGGTGGAGTTTGTCGCCGGACGTATCCCGTTTTGGAAGCCCATCGTAGAGCGCATCACATTTGCGGTTAAGAAAGAATTGATGATGAAAAAAATCTCCGCGTCCGCAGTGGAGGCACTCCTCAAAGAAAAACTTAACCCCTTGGGGCTGCAATACAACACGGTCGTAAAACCTCAAAGTTGCAACATTAGGGTAATCCTCAGCGACAAAAAGGAAGTGAAATTTTACCTCAAAAACGCGCAGTTTTTGGCAAATCCGGATGATTTTATCAATTTTGTGAAAACTCTTGATGGTTTTGTAGCCAAAGGCAACGACATCAGACTAAAAAAATATTACAAAAGCAACGACAATCATTTTTGGATATAACACAAAACCGATTATGAACAAAAAAATTGAAAAACCACATATCAACAATATCGAAAATTCCGACATAGATTGGGCAGTGCGGTATTATACTGAAAGTTATTTGGAACATCCCGCCTGTCCGCCGGAGATTTTGACGGAACAGATTATGTCTCATATCGTAACTTCGGCGGCGAGCGAGTATGCCGAATTTGCCATTTATTCAAGCAACCCAAGTAGCAATCGTCTTGCGCAAATTGTTGATTTACTGCAATCTAAAATGCCAAACGTTTCGGCAAAAATGACAGGCAGCAACAGGATGACACTGACATTGAAATGTGGGATTCAATTTGAATTTTTGTACAGTCAGCGCACCGAAATTCGATTGATGCTTACACATGCCGAAGCATATATTCGATTAGGGGTGTTTTCGTGGCTGAAACGGGGGGCGATGATTAAGTTTTTTACTTTTGTTGAAGATAATTTTACACAGTGGAACGCCGAATTGCAGCGGTATGCGTTTGAACTATCGAAAGCGCGTATGACGACAAAGATTGAGCGCACCGCCATCGACAGCATTGTGCCTCAAAAACTTAGGGACGAGGGCTTTGAATTTTATGTTACTCCGATGAAAGCCAACGACAAAATCACCGTAAAAATCAGCAAAAGTCAGAAAACAACTTTTTATCTGCCACACAAAACCTTTGTAGAAAAAATCGACAAGGTAATTGCAGGAATCAAGGCCATAAAGGCGTTTGCCGAAGAAAACGGACGTTTCTACGTAGAAAATATTTTAAAAGAGGACAACAACCGTTGGGAAAAGTAATTACCTTTGTACCTCAAAATTTAAGCGCATTATGATAAACATCAACACCATAGAACTCATTGAAATACTCGGCAAAACGCCTGCCAATCAGAATATTATGCTTGTGGGAAAGCACGGCATTGGCAAGTCGGAGATTTTGACTCAATATTATACCGAAAAGGGTTACAAGGTGGTTGCCCTGTTTCTCGGACAGATGAGCGACCCGGGCGATTTGATTGGTCTGCCCATCAAAAACGACAAGTCGGGAAGGACTGAATTTTTGCCGCCGTATTGGTTTCCGTCTGATGGTCAGCCGGTTGTGCTGTTTCTTGACGAACTCAACCGCGCCCGTCCCGAAGTTTTGCAGACGATAATGGATTTGGCTCTCAACCGCAAACTCGCCGGACGCAACCTGCCCGAAGGCAGCCGTTTGATTTCGGCTGTCAACGACGGCGAGGAGTATCAACTCACCGACCTCGACCCCGCCTTGGTGTCGAGATTCAATGTTTATGGATTTCGCCCTACATACAAGGAATGGCTCTTGTGGGCTGAAAAACAGAAACTTGACAGCCGCGTAACCGATTTTATAGCCTCCAATCCCGATTGGCTCGACGGTACAGCCGCCGACCGTCCTCAGATAGACAGCGGTCTCGAAAAATATCCCGACCGCCGCGCTTGGAAAAAAGTTTCCGACATCGTATTGCCTATCAAGGAGTTGACTGAAATAGACCAAAAGATAATCGCGGGAGTTGTGGGCGTTCAGGCGGCGCAAAAATTCTATGCGTCGGCGTCCGCTGCCAAAATCATCGGCGGCAGGGAAATCCTTTTGAATTTTGACAAATACGAATCGAAAATTGCCAAATACAAAGTACATCAGTTTTCGGCGTTGAACGAAGGCATCTACCGTTTTTTGGAGACCGCCGAAATCACTGACAAAGAGAAAACTACCGCCGCCGACAACCTCAAAAAATACATCGCGCTCCTCGAATCCAGCAAAAACAAAGAATCGTTGGCACATTTTACGTCGATATTCTCGCAAGGAATGTACCCGAAGGCGGTTGCATTTATGGTGTCAAACGCGATGGAGGTTTATCAAAAGATAATGAAATTTGTGGCGGCATTGTAATATGGAAGTGGTTGTATCAGAACGCATTACAAAATTTGTTTACGACGCTTGGTTTCTTTCCGAACCGGCGTTGCACGGCGTGCTATGCGGACACGAATTGAAGGAAAATCCATCGATGCCCATTGCCGTGCGGTGCGGTCGCGGCAGGATTGAGTACAATTCTCAAATCCTCAAGACCGTCAACGACAAGGAGTTAGAAGAATATTTTCGCGCCGAGGTAATCCGCATTATGCTCAAACATCCTTATCAACGACAGCCCGACTGCCCCGCCGTGGTTCGCTCTATTGCGAGCAACATTGTACTTACCAACAATTATAAATTCAAGACATTGCATCTTGACAATGCAGATAATTACCAACTGCCCGAAACTGAATATTTTGAATGGTATTGCGCAAAACTGATGATGCCATCATTGTCGCAAGGCTCGTCATTGTCTGACAAAAATAATGGACTTCCTAATAAAAATAATTCACAATCTGACAACAACAATACACAATCTAATAATAAGACATCGCAATCTGACAATAATAATAACCAATCTGACAGTCAAGAGCAAAATCAATCCTCCGACAGCCTCCAAAAATCCGCGCAGAGCGAACTTTGGGAGGAAAACGATTTTGAGCGCAGCCGCATCAACGAAATCATCGAAAACACCACATCGTGGGGAACATTGCCGGGCGATTTGGTGGAGGCAATCAAGGCTACATTGAAGGCGCAAATCGACTACCGAAAAGTGCTTTCGGGATTCAGGGCGAGCGTGATAAGTAGCCGCCGAAATCTCACCCGTATGCGTCCAAACCGCCGGACAGATTTTCAGAATCTTGGCAGCGTTTATAAGATGAGGACCAATCTCCTCGTTGCGGTAGATGTGAGCGGCTCAATATCAACACAGATGCTAAAAAAGTTTTATTCAGTAATCAACCGTTTTTTCAAATACGGCATCGAAAGTATTGATACAGTGCAGTTTGACACCAAGTTGGGAGAAATCATCCCGCTCAAAAAAGCCAAGACAACAGTTAAAGTAGTTGGGCGTGGCGGCACGGATTTTCAACCCGTTTTCGATTTTTTCCGCGAAAGCAAGACGCATTATGACGGCATTATTATATTCACCGACGGCTGCGCCCCCGCACCCGAAATCATCGGACGCAAACCTAAAGTCCTGTGGATTTTCCCCGAAAAAAAATACGAAAAAGCAAGCGCAGATTCATTAAGCAAATTCGGTCGTTGTTGCACGATAGAATGTTAAGGAAATAGACGACAATTTTTTTCAAAAAAGGCGATTATTCGCCTTTTTTTATATCTATTTGTCAAAATGTTTAACATTATTTAACCATTCCGATTTTTATATAAAAATATGCCATACAAATACCTGTAATATTGATTAATGAAATAACTATATGCAAATATTCTCAAAAAATATATCAATTTTTATTTTTTTTGAAAAAAAGTTGCAGAAAAATTTGCAAGATATAAACAATCATTATAATTTTGCATCGTAATCAAAAACAAAACGGTTACACAACAACAAACTTTAATAAAAACAACATCTAAATTTTTGAGAAAATGAGAACAATTAAATTGAAACTGCCTTTCACCAACAACACGGGCATCGCCGACAGGCACAGCAAACTTTTCCTCTGGGCGAAAACGTTGGTCAACAATGCTACTGTCAACGTGATTGACGAACAGCATTACGAGAGCACAAGTTACATCATTGTAGAGAACACTTACAGGCCTACACCGGAGTCATAACACGACGCGGCCGGCAACCGCTCTCGAAGGAGCCTCGGATTAATTTCCGGGGCTTTTTTTTGTCCTTATTTCAAAAAAATTAACATTTTCTTAATACGCCAAATCGCAGTTGAAAGCAAAAATGTTGCTACATTGAGCTGCAAAAATATGTGCTTACAAATATAGGCACGTTATTTGCTAATCAATCAAATACACAACAATTAAAAAAACTGGCCATTATGAAAAGAAAGTCATTGTATTCTAAGATATTATGGTTCATAGTACCCATCGTTGTCATTATGCTTGTACTGATGATGGTGGCAAGTTATCAGATAAGTTTTAAGTCGCAAAAAGACCTCTTCGAGTATTGTATGGAGGAATTGTCGGCAAAGTCCGCCAACGAAGTTACCACCAAACTCGCCAATATGACCGAGGAACTCAAATGGATGGCTTCGGAGGAGATTTTCAAAGATATGGACGACCAGCGTTTTGGTCCGCACCTCGACGACCTTGCCACCGACAAGAAGGAGTATTTTTCGATGATATTTGTGGCGTACCCCGACGGCAGATATTACGTGTCGGGCAAGGGTTTTGTAACTACCAACATCGCCGACCGCTCGTATTTCAAAGACGTGTTCCAAAAACACAAAGATTTTTCGATGTCCAGCCCCGACCTTTCAAAATCAACCGGCGAAAAAAAATACACACTCGCTGTGCCTATCAAGCGCGACGGGGAAGTCGTGGGTGCTTTCTGTGCTAATGTTAGCCTTATGACACTCAAACAGGTAGTCGCCGAATGTAAATTTGGACGCAATGGCGTTACGTACATAGTTGATGAAAAAGCCACTGTGATTGGCACGTTGTACGATGAATTAGTAATGAAATTCAACCTCATTAACGACGGCGCGGCGACATTCCCCGGTCTTGAAAAAGTAGGCGAAGCGGTTACTAAAGGAAAAAACATATCTACGTATTGTACAAATGCTGCATCAGGCGAAAAAATGTACACAATGAGCCACAACATCAAAGGCACGCCAGGATGGTTTGTGGTGGGAACACTGCCAGACAGCGAACTCAGGACAGCCGCCAACGAAAACCTTACATTGATGCTCATTTTTATGTTCATTGTGGTAGGCGTTATAATTATTGCTGTGGTAATTACACTCAGGAAACAACTCTCGCAGCCCCTTGGTCAGCTTTCTACTGTAATCAAGGAAATATCCAACGGAAACCTCAACAACAGAATCAATTACAACTCCGACGACGAGATTGGCGATATGTGCAACGACATCCGCGATATGAACGCAAAACTTACCGATATTGTGCGCGTCATCAAGGACGGCGCCGACAATCTCGCCATCAGTTCCGAGCAGGTAAGTCAGAGTTCGCAGGAGATGATGCAAGGCTCTATGTCGCAATCTGACAACATCGAGGATCTCTCGGCTACGATGGAGGAGATGACCTCCAACATCGAGCAAAACACCTACAACGCCAAGCAGACCAACGCTGTGAGCCAGGACGCCTGCGACAAGTTCAACGAGGTTGTGGAGAAAATAAACAGCCTTTTGGACAACAACAAATCTATCTCCGACGCAATCTCCATCATCAACGAAATTGCCTTCCAGACCAACATCCTCGCGCTCAATGCTGCTGTGGAGGCTGCCCGCGCCGGCGAATACGGCAAGGGTTTCGCCGTGGTGGCAAAGGAAGTGCGCTCCCTCGCCGAAAAATCCAAAACTGCCGCCGACAGCATTGTGGAGATGTCGCAGAAGAGCCTCAAACTCTCGGAGGAGGCAAGCAGCGTGATGCAGCAGACCATACCAAAAATCGAAAATACGCGCACCCTCGTCAACGAGATTTCCAACGCAAGTTTGGAACAGTCAACAGGCGCAAACCAGGTAAACGACATCATCCAGAGGCTCAATTTTACGGTAAAGGGCAACGCATCGTCATCGGAGCAACTTGCCGCAAACGCCGAGGAACTCGCATCGCAAGCCGACAGCCTCCGCGACGCAATCAATTACTTCAAATGAGAAGCAAACATTTGTAATGAAAATGAACATTAAATCTTTATTTACCATTTTGTTTTGGGCGGCGGTCTTGCTTGCATCATCGTGCAGCAAGGGCGACGACTCCAACGACCCAAACGAAAAAGACACAACACAAAAAACCACTTTTATCCAAGGCATCCCATACTCATTGAAGGTGAATACGGGCGGCGCATCATCCAAAATGTCGTACCTCCCCAATAGTTATGACGCTACAAGAGTATGGACATTTTTTACGGAAGAAGACGTCGCCAAGCCGCTCGTAATGACCATTACTGGCAAAGACGTGAGCGGCTCGTTGACGTTGCAAAATGTGGACGGATTGTTTGCCGGCACGCTTACAGTGCCAGCGGATGCGTCGGACTCTCTGATGCTTACAGCCACAATAGAAATACCCGCCGCCGGTCAAGATGCCGACAATTATTCCACGGTGTCGCTTGTCGATTTGATGTCAAGATGCGGACACAAATATTCGGCAAAATTTTATTATGGCAGCAACGATGCACTGATACTGAAAGACAGCAAGGCGTATTATCATTTCCTGATGTCGCCCTTGCAGAGATGGCTGATGATCAATAGTCGAAAATATCCTGTGAACAAAAACGGCGAGGTGTGGATAGCCACCGACGAGACTTCCTCCATAGTTACCAATTTTTACAAACAACTGTCCAAAAATACGGAAGGCGGCAAACTGTACATCATCGACCGCAGCGGGCTTGTCGATCTGGGCATTACCAACGTCCTTTGGGCCGATAAGAATGTGGGCGCGGCGTCATTCGTGGATGCCGGCACTTATTACACTTGGGACGATGCGCTTACCAGCGTCGAATCGCCTTTGGAAGTGCCTAAGGGCGGCAAGGAGAATGCCACAGACAACGACTTTGAAATTCTCTGCGCATCCACGGCGCATAAGTGGTGCGAATATAAGGGCGTATTGGGCGCGTGTTTCTTTATGCCCGGACACGAGGACATCGACCACGACCCGATGATTTTTCTTCCGGCGGGCGGCGTCAAGCAAGCGTCGGTATTCTCGGTGGGCGAATCGGGAATGTATTGGTCTGCCACCAAATTTGACAGCAAGGAGTCTTACCGCTTCTTCTTCAACCCAAAACGTTTCACGACCGAAAGCCGCGTTGCCAAAAGTTGGGGCAATATGCTCGTGCGTCCTATTGTGCATTACAATGTAAAGGGCAACGACAATACCGACGAAACACCCGTAGGGCCGATGGAACTTCAACCATTTTTCCCGGACAGTTATTCTTGGGACGATGTGGCGGCGTGGTACACCAGCAGAAACGACGACGAAATGTATGAATGGGCGTTGTATCTATTAAAGAACAATAAGTACATATTGACCAAGTATCTTGCCAAGACCGACACCAAAATCATACAGAACTCCGGCGATTATTCCATTGTGGGTGATGCAGACGCCGATTATCGGAATTTTGACATCGAGGCTACGGTATGGCACCGCCAGAAGACCGTGCATTTTGAGAATGGCGAATGTAATTTTCAGAAAGTGCAATTGCATGAGGAGCGGATAGAAACGCCGTTGATAGCCAAATGCACCAAAGACAATTCCAACACTTCCATCCTGTACTATCCGTGGCTGGGCAGAGACCCCGTAGTGGCGTGGTACAAGCAGGTAGATGCCAACGACGACGAGGAGGATTTTATGGCGTTTTACCTCTATGGTGATGGCGATTATGATTTTGTAAAATGCTGGATAAGGGACGGCGAACAGACTGGGTCGTTAATTTTTGATGGATATTTGATTGGTATTGACGACGTAAGCCAAATGGATTTGCGCAATATGTCCGCGGAAATTTTTAGAAACGAATCGGGCTACAAACACACTGGTGAACTTTCGATTGTGGACGGAGTGCTCACCATATCGGGATACAGCATCAAAATGAAGATTCAGGATGTCAATTTGTTCAGCGAGTTGCTCGGATTATGATTAAAATATATATGAAAAAATATTACGTATTAATGGTTTCGTTGATTGCCGCGACGGCTCTCTGTATGTCGTGCGGCGACGATGACAACAACGCAGGCGGCGCCCCTTCGTCGAGCGAGGAGGGCAATGCATCAGTTTTTTTGCATAATGTATCGTACACACTTACAGTACGTTGCGACGGCTCTATAACCCAAGAGAGCAGCACCGACAATGAGGAAATCTCGTCGATAGTTCCGCAGTTTGGGGAAGCCGAAGTGGCAATGCCTTTGGTGATGCACGTTGCAGGCAAGGACGTGAGCGGCACATTGACCCTGCAAGACACATACGGCACTTTCGCCGGCACATTGCAAATGCCGATAGACATTGCCGACACACTATTGCTCACTGGCACAATTGAAATCCCGGCATCGGGCGACGTGCAGGACAATAGATCCGCAATCTCGTTGGACGACCTTATTCAGAAATGCGGACACAAGTACACCGTCAATTTCAAGTACAAAGAATCGCAACCCGTAATCCCTACCGACAGCAAGGCTTATTTTGAGTTCATAATGTCGCCGTGCCAGAGATGGCTGCTGGTCAACAACGACAGATACTATTTGAACAGGGAAGGCAAGGTGTGGATTGCGGTGGACAACAAGACTCCCATCGTTACCAATTTTTACAAAATACCATACAACAACGTCAATGGCGGAAAAATCTACACCATCGACCGTGCCGGATTGGTAGATTTGGGAATATTCAATACGCTTTGGGCGGATAGGAACGTAGGCGCGGAAAATTTCTGGGACGACGGCGATTATTATTATTGGGACGAGGCGCAGACCTGCGTTGAGGCGCCGTTAGAAGTGCCTACTTGCGGCGAAAGGTGGTCTGACAACAACGATTTTTACAATCTGTGGCGTTTGTACTATTTCAGGGGCAATTACAATGACATTATGGGCTACTACGTGTTGGCGGATGGCTGCTTCGATATTGATAGCGACCCCTTCATATTTCTGCCGGCTTCTGGCGTCAAAATAGGCGGCTTGCTCACTTCGAAGGGCGTCTATGGCTTGTATTGGTCGTCTACCGAATTGGACAGCAAGAACGCTTACCGCCTCTTTTTCCAAAGTCATAATACGGAATGTGATAGTTACCACGACAAATTGTTTGGCGCGTCGTCGGTGAGGGCAATCAGGCGCGGCAATGCCACAGGAAACAACAACAGCGGCAATGAGGACGAGCCGTTGGAACTTATGCCATTTTTCCCGGAAGATTATCCTGCGGAGGATGTTGTGGCGTGGTACATAAGCCGCGACGAAGTCAATAATGAGGAGTGGGCATTGTACCTATTCAACGACCAAACATATCTCCTGACGCAGTATATCGCGGCATCCGATTCGAGGGTGCTATATCGTGCCGGCAATTATGCAATAGAGGGCGACGGCGACCCGACGTATGACAATTTTGAAATGGTGGCAACGGTGGCTCAGTCCACTATGAGCGTCCGTTTTGAAAATGGCGAAGGCTCTATTTTTGACAGGGTGTTCCATCACGAGAATGGCGACGTGCCGCAGGCTAAGGAATACACACGGAACAATCTTAATTCCCAAGCCGTTTATTTCCCGCACGACGAATATTCTGTGGACGATGTGGCGGCGTGGTACCGACAGGTGGATGCATCCGACAACGAGTTTGTGCTGCTGTATCTCTTGAAGGACAACCGTTTTGTCGTGATTACCTGCAAGCGAAATGACGAGGAGATTTCCGGACATATCCTGGCGTCTGGCGTCATTGTGCCGGCAGAAGGCAGCAAGTTGGATTATTACAATATGGTAGTGAATGCTTCCATCAACGAAATGGACGGTTCGAGTTGGCAGATTGAATTTAAGGACGGCATCGCCCACATCGATAAGTTCTATTTGGAATATCAGGATCTCAATACGCTGAGGCCGATGCTCGGAATGTAGATATTAATTGATGCAATACCCACCGACAAGAACATCGTCGAGTTGAGGGTATGTGCCGCGCCATTCGTCGATGGCGGCGTTGAGGAGAGCGGCTTGTTCAGATGCAACCTTGGTCTTGGCGTTGATGCTTACCAAAAGTTCGCGGAATCGGCGCGAGGTGAATTTGCTCATTTTTTCGTTGAGTTGGTCTTGGAAACCGTCAGAAAACATATAAATGTAATCGCCGTGCTGTACGTCTATCTCGTGGTTTTCAAAATTTTTCATACGCGGATAGATGGCGACGGGATTTTTTATGGCCTTGTATTCAATGAGTTCGGCGCCGCGCACGAGGTACATTCCATTGTCGGCACCGGCAAAGAGCATTTTCATAGTTTTGAGGTTTAGCACGCAGATAGCCATATCCATACCGTCTTTGGGTTCGAGGGGGTTGGTGGTCTGACGGAGCGTGGCAATGATACGGCGGCGCATCTCTTCGAGGATTTGGGCGGGGGTGGCGTCGGTGATTTCCACGCTGATTTCGTTGAGGAAAGCCACGCCGAGCATACTCATGAATGCGCCCGGCACGCCGTGTCCCGTGCAGTCGGCAACGGTGAATATTACGGTGTCGCCAATGCGTTTCATCCAATAAAAATCGCCGGAAACAATGTTTTTGGGTCGCCAAAATAGGAACACGTCCTGGAACGATTCTTTCAAAATGTCCTGGGACGGGAGGACGGCGTTTTGGATGAGTTTTGCGTAGCGGATACTGTCGGTAACAGCCTTGTGTTCCTTCTCGATTTCGTTTTTGAGGGTTTGGATGTGCTTGCGCTCCTTCTCTATCGAAAGGCTCATATCCCAGAGCATCTTGTTGCGGTCGGAGAGTTCGCGCTGCTGCTGTTCGAGTTTTTTCTGTTCTATGACAAGCGATTCGGTGTCAACGAGTTGCGATGCCTTTACCTTGGGCGCGAAAGTGTTTCGCTTGGGTGCTTCGAGTTGTTCTGCAAGATTCTTGTTGATGGTGGCAAGACGGCGAATCTCGCCTTCTGCTTCGCGTAGTTGAGTGTTGTAGCGGGTTTCGTTGCGACGGACGGCACGCAATACGAGTTGCTTGCGCTTGTAGGTGGTGTAGATGAGAGCCACTGCCAGAGCCACAGCAATTATTATGAGTATTATATTGATAATCGAGAGTTCCATAATGATTATTCGATGTTAAGTTTGTTGAGATCGTCGGTGTGGTAGATGTATATAGAATTGCCATATTCGGAATTGCTGCCCATCTGACCTACGTCCGATGTCATAATCCTCGACATATACACGTAATATCCGCCGCCATCGTCAGGCACTACCGCGAATGGAATCACGCCGCCTTCGAGCGAAATGGTGTTGATGCCTGTTTGTTCGCCAGATTCGGCGTTCAGGCTGATGATTTTGCCGGTGGTGGTGGTCATCATCCTCGATATGTCGTTGATGTTGCTGATATCCATCGACATCGACATATAGTCGCCAGCAATCATCAATGTGCCGTTGTAGTGGTTGATATTGTAAACGTCGGAGATTTCCGTGGTCTGATACTCGTAGATGGTGCTGCCCTTGTAATCGAGTTTTATGATGATGCTGCCCCTTTCCGTGTTGTCGTCGTCGGTCGTAATATCCGCGTCGGAGATTATTGCGTAGCCGTAGAGAGCGTTGGAGGAAGGGTCGTTGATGGTAATTATGTCTTCAAAAACGTAATCGACGCTGCCATAATTGAGCAATTCGCCGACGGGCGAGTACACGTAAAATTCGTTTTCAATATTTTGGTCGTCCACGCAAACTATCATTACGTTGCCGCACAATCCATATACTTTGTAATGGCTGCTTTCGTCGCAATGGAGATACGGCAGAGAAATTGGATCTATCCATTCGCCATTTTCAAATATTGAGATTACCGGATTGGTGCCGTGGATGACGGCGTATGCGCTGTTGCTGAGTGGCGCGCAGCCTATGTAAAGGTCGCTTACAATTTCGCTGAGGTCGGTATTTACAATAGTGCCGCCGTCAAATGTGGCCAACGCGAATGTGGCAGACGGATTGCAATAACTGAATACTGAGCCGCCGTCAGGAGTTACTTCAAAATTGTAATAGTCGTCTTCGTCGGCGGTGCTGTGGTGCTGATTGCCGTCGGTGGATATATTGAAAGTGTAATCCGGCGAATAGGACATTGTGCCGTCCTTGGTGAGCCTTGTGAATCGGAATCTGTAATCTTGACTCATTCTGCCCTGCGAATCGTTGGCGTCATCACCCCGGGCAATGGTGCCATTGCGGTAGTCCGACTCCTCAATGGTAATCAGCGAGCCGTCGGGCAATAGTCGTGGACATCCCACAGATGTAATCGGGAATGTCTTGATGGCCAATTGGTCTTGGCGGACGTATGTCACCTCGTCGTCGTTGCAGGCTATCAACGCCGTCGCCGCTATCAGAAGTAATATGTATGCTGTTGTCTTCATTGCCATAAAAATTTTAATGTCCGTAGCCGTATTTGGCGATTGTCTTGTAACACATATTGATTTTGACGCCTATCATAGCCGTGGCTTCTACAATGTGGAAAATGTCGGGGATGTACATCTTGTCGTATGCGAGGTCGGGATTTGACATAGCCGCGTCGGGGTTGTTGAAAGGCTTGATGTCGCCGCTCAGGCTGAGGTCGCCAAATACCGTAATGCGGTTGAAATTGCGACTGAGCCTTACGCCGCCTATTATCGCAAAGTTGATTTTGTTTTTGACGTCGGGGTCGTGCTTTACATCCTCAGATTCGTAACGACGCTCGCCAGGTGTCTCGGTGTAGGCGTTGTAGTGGGATTTGAGGAGATATTTGATTTTGGAACCAAAATAGACGGACGGCATCCATTTGCCGCTGCCTATGGGCCAATAAGCCTCAATGTTGATTGGCAAGGACAGAAATTTGGACGTCTCCTTGTAGATGAACTGCGAGCGGGCACTGCGGTCGATGGTGCGCGTGTACTCATTTTTGGTATATGCGGGTGCGATGGAGACAGCTAAATATTTGTTGAGGTGGTATTCGATGCCAATCTGAATGGTCTCGGTGCTGGATGGGTCGTAGTCGGGTTTCATCTGCAATGTGTCGGTGATGACGTGTACGGTGTCAAGCAATGGAATCGTCAATGTCTGCCCAAAACTTGCCCACACGGAGAGTTTTGGCGTTGTGTAATAATTGGATATGATTTCAGTGAATGGCACGGGGTCAGAACTTTTCTGATGCTTGTCGTAAAACGGATTTTTGCCGAGGAATACTTTTGCCGCGCTGTCCGCCTGTTCGTTGTATTCCATCTCTTTGAGGGATGCGATGGTGTATTTTTGACGGTCGATTTCGTCGGCGGATTTCAATGAATAATTTTCGCGGATGGCCTGCGATAGTTGTATTGCCTCGTCGTATTTGCCTGCGAGGTATAGGCGTTGGAGGTTGCGGAGTTGTTCGCCGATTTCTTCGCTGTCGGTGATTGTGACGGCGGGCTTTTGCTGGTTCTTTTTGTTGGGATCCGATTGTTGGTTGACGTTGGACGCCGTGTCTATCTGTGCGTCGATGTCGTCGGAAATGACGTTTTGATACAGCGGCAAATCGTTCTGAGCCGTGCCTATGAGCGGCGCGACTGTAAGAATGATTGCCGTGATTAATATTTGGTAAAATATAATTTTCATCGTCGTGTCGTGTGTTATTGTTTTGCGGAAAAGTCGCTGCCGAGTATCATATCGCGCTCGCTTTGGGAGAGCGGTTGGAGATTCAATGTCCTCAAAGTGTTGGCGTATGATGTGATGTCGGTGTCCCAAAACCGCAGTTGATTGTCGTCGGTGAGCGCAAAAAGCACGCCTTTGTTGTTGAAAAACATAGCCTTCGCCTTGCTGTTGTTGAGGCTGTGCTCTTCGATGGCGAGGGGCGTTGCGTTGAGGTCTTTGGTATTGTAGAGCGAGATGCGCTTATCGGCGGAAGATAGGGCGAGGATGCCTGTCTTCGGGTCATAGACCATATTTTCGAGTTTGGTGTGTCCGCCGGTCTTGCTGTCAACCACTTTGTTGGTATTGACGTCTATAAACTGCATCGTGCCGTCGCTGTAACATACCACAATCCTATTCATATCGGGAATGGCTGTCATCTTAAACGCGCTCTGCCCCGGACGCGGCGAGAGTATGCGGGTCTCCTTGTCGTTGACGTAATCCCACTTGACAAGGCTGCCGTCGTGGCAAAGTACGTATGCCGTGCCGTTGCCGGTGGCGAGTATGTCGGTGAGCCTTGTATTGAAATCCTTAACATTGTCGCTGGAAGGCTTGCCGGATTTTGGGACGATTGCCACTTTGCCGTTGTTGTAAGCCACGGCGCACGTGCCGTCGGGCGCGATGGAGGCGTTTCTTACATAATCTGTATTTACCGGCAATTCTGTGCGGGTGTTGTTGGAAAGGTCGGCTATGTATGAAGTCTTGTCTTTGAGCGAATACGCCACAATGTTGTGATTGGCAAATACGGCAGATTCCACGGGCATACGCGAATTGTTGTCGGATTTGCGCTTGATGAGGTTGGTCTTGCCGCCGGGCATTATTTTGTATTGGAGGATTGTGCCGTCGTCATCAATAGCAACAATGCATCCCGAAGGATCGATGGCAAAGGATTTGAAAGTGGCGGGTTTGTCAAATTGCAGGGGCTTAATCAAATCGTTTTGCTCCAATGAATACAACATCGCGTCGTAAAGTTCGGCGTTTTTCTTGGCGTTCATACCGTGCTCCTGACTTATTTTGTAAGCCTCGTTGGCAAGCCGGAGATTGAGCCTCGTGTCCTCGTACTGGTTTTTTGCCTTCATAGCGAGGGTGTTGCAGAGTGTAATGTAATATTGACGCGAAATCTGGTCTTTGGCAGCCTCGGCAGTTTTTTGCGCGGCTTCGGCTTGTGCTTGCGCTGTTTCGGCGTCGGCTTGTGCTTTTTTTGCGTCTTCGGCGTTTCGATTGGCTTGATACTCACTGCGTTTCGCCCTATCACGTGCCTCTTGCGCCTCTTTAAGAGCTAAGGCTGTTTCATTTTGGGCTTTTAGAGCGACATTCTTTGCGCTGTCGGCTGCGTCGCGCTGACGGTCGGCGTTTTGTTTTTCTTGGACGGCTTCAGCCTCTTTTTCTTTGGCTTTTTGTGCGTTGTCATTGGCTCGTTGCTCACTTTTTTGCGCTTTTGCTGTTTCGTCTTCGGCTTTCCGTTGCGCCCGCATTGCCATTATGGAAAATATCGTAAGTCCCACTACAAACACGAGGAGACCGACGATTGTGGCGATTAATTTTTTGCGGTGGGAACGTTCTTTGGCTTTGATAGCCTCGTCGCTCTGTTGGAGGAAAGTCTCGCAAAGTTCGTAACGGCTGGTGGCGGCGCGTAGTTTTTCTTTGTCGGAGCGCAATGATGCGTCGTGTTTCAAAATCCAATGCGGATTTGGTCGGCATTTCTGATACCAATCGTTAAAAAAAGCATAGTTGCCCTCCGCGAGAAGGAACTCCGGGCTGCGGTTGTTGTCGATCCAACGCTGCACCTGACCATTGAAATCGTTGAAGACATTGAGGTTGTCCAATTCTTCGACGTCCCATTTGGAGAGCAATTGCCAATTACGTATCAATGCCTCGTGCGTAACGTCGAGCACGGTGTCGCCGCTGAGATATTGGGTTTCGAGGCGACCTTCCACCGCAAATGGGCGCAGCAATGTATTGTCCTCGGTGCGGAAAATATTAAGCACGCCGCACACCGTCGCCGATGTAATGTCGGGATTGTTGATGATGCCGGTGATTTCGTTGAGGGTGCAACGGTTGCGGACTTGGCGGTTGTTGTCTATCTTGGTGAGCGACTTGAAGGCAGTCTCTATTATTTTTTTGCTTTGATCGGGAGTAATGCCCTTTTCTGCCCAATCGGCGTGGTTCATAAAATAATCGTAAGCCGATTCGTAGAGCGTTCCGGCGTGGGCGTTGAGTACGTTGTTGAGGTCGGGCGAATCGTAATATTTTTTTCGGTATTCGGGCAATGCGAAGTACCAACGGTCAAATTCGCGTTGCTCCTCGTCGCTGAGAACGTCTTTGGCAATGCCGGCGATTTTGGCGAGGTGGATGAGGTCGAGTTGGTCTTTGCCGTTGTTGGCGGTCTTCCAAAGTAGGTTGAGCGCGTGTTGCAACACCGGCAGTTGGTCAAAACCTGAATTGAGATTGTTGATGAGCACTTCGGCAAGACGCGACGAGACGCTGCCGCCCGCGAGTTGCGCCGGCTCCTCGATTACCTGGCGGATTTCGGAGCGTTTTAGTTGCGGTACAAAAAATTGAGAATATGCTATGAATTCTGGCAAATCCTTGAACACCGTGCATTGCGAGATGTAGTCGCTACGCATCGTGAAAATCACAAATATCGGCAAATCTTCGCGTATTGCAATCCTGACGGTCTCCAATAGAAGGTTGATGGCGGTGTAACAATCGTTGCTGGGCGTGCCGTCGTGGAAGTTTTCGTTCATCGTGAACACTTCCTCAAACTGGTCGGCGATGATTAAGAGGTTTTTGCCACGATTGGCGATGTCGTCGCCGTCCTCGATGTAGTATTCTGAATTTACGTACATACGGGCAAGCGTCGAAAATCCGCGCTTAAACTCCCTCAGCATATAATCGTAGGGCATATCCATTTCCTTGGCGGCACTTTCGGCAAAGCTGGCGAGCGGATTGCGCTGCGGCTTGAAGTCAAATACAAGCCAACTATTGAACTTTGCCCTCGTGAATCCGGCGCGTATATAAGGCAACACACCGGCATAGACCATCGACGATTTGCCGTCGCCAGATGCACCGGTGATGAAAGCCATCTTGTTTTCTTCCAGTAGTTTAGCAATCTGGCGGATGTGGGTGTCGCGCCCCTTGAAGAATATCGATTCTTCTTCCGTGAAAGGTCTCAGACCCGGATATGGACAGATGCCGTTTTTCATTTGCTTTGGTTATTTTTGTCCAAAAACATATTGATGTCCAATGGGATGCGCAGTTGCTCGTCGATGGCACATTCCATTATTCCGTTGAAAATTTCGAGTTGTTCGGGTTTTGCGTGGTCGCTGTTGCCGATTACGCAAATCGGTGTCGCGCCGCTCTGTCCGCCCGTGTCTTTCCACACTTGACGCGCAAATGACGCCGCCCAATCGCCCGCAAAGTTGTAATACACAACTCCAATCTTGCTGACAGCGAGCTGCTGCTTGATGTATGTATTGTAATCCACCTCGCTCGACATGCTGATGCTGAGTTTGGTGACTTTTCGGATGTCGCCGAGCATTGTGCAGATGTCGTTTGCGGTGTCGTTGTCGAGGTCGTTGTATAGGAAAAAAATGTCGGATGCCACAGTCTCCTGTACCGCCGACTGCTTGACAGTCATTATATTGCGTATGTCTTCTACGAATACAATTGGCGACGGTCTGTCGGAATAGATGATGTTTTCCTCGATGTCGCGGCGGATTACGTTGATGTATTTGCTGCGGTTTTCGCGGCCCCGTGGATTCCAGACGAACATCTTGAAACGGTCGGAGCAAAGATTTTTGGCGGCGTGGTATTGCGTCCCTGCCAACGAGCTGTCGGTGCCTTCCTCGAAAATGTCGGTTTTGCCGAGTAGGTGGACGCTGCAATCGGTCTGCTGCATCGCGTCCAATAGCTCCTTAGACGGTACATCGCGCCCATCAACAATTTCCATACCAGCACGATGGAGTATCACACGGAGTTCTTCGCGTGTGTCTTCCATATCTGCCGAACTGTCTGCAAAAAAGACTTTTATACTTTGGTTGTACAGGTTGATGAACATAATTCAATTAATTATCTGAAACAGACCAATAATTTTGCCAAAATTACAAATAAATAGCGATGTCACAAAAGTTTTTTTATTTTGTATAAATCTCCACTTCTGTGCCTTCAAGCCCGTCGGCGGACGCTCTCACCACTACCCTACCCGACTTTCCCTTGATGGAACGCACGATACAAAGGCACTTGCCGTTGAAGGCGGAATGTTGGTTGACACCCTGGAATTTTTCGTGGCAACATTGGTCGCCATTGTCGAGCGCAACAATCTCCGCCGGACCCTCAACCGTGAACTTAATCATATTGTTTGCATCAGGCACTCTAACTCCATTTGCATCAACAACATCCACAGTTATAAAACTTAAATCCTGACCGTCTGCCATGAGCGAATAACGGTCGGCGGTCGAGGCAAGTCGGGAAGGTGTTCCGGCAGTCCTTACAACGTCCGAAATCTCAATGTCGTCCACAGAATGACCTACCGCCCTGAGTTCGCCGGGCTTGAATGGAACTTTCCACATAAGGTGCAAGTCGCCCTGTTTAAGTTCTTGTTTGCCAAGAGATTCATTGTTTAAGGAAAGTTCCACGTCCTTCATATTTGTATAGGCGATGACATCCACCGTATCGCCCTCCGCCCAATTCCAATGCGGCAGAATGTGCAGCACGAGGTCGTCCGTCCACAACGATTTATACAAGTAATAAACATCTTTCGGGAAGCCTGCGAGGTCAATGATTCCAAAATACGAACTCCTTGCAGGCCAACCGTATGGCGTGGGTTCGCCGAGGTAGTCGAAGCCCGTCCAAACAAAAATGCCCGAAACCCAAGGGTATTTCATATATTCTTTGAGCGTGGTTTCGTGTGTGGAGCCCCACGGAGCGCGTACATTGTCGTAGGCGGAACATTTGTGATGCTCGGTCTCAAATGGAATGTCCCAACGCGCTGGCCACAAGTACTGCGTGTCGGCGGGCGCGATGTAATTGCCGCGAGTCTGCAACGCCGAAGTAGATTCTGTAATGACGAGCGGCATTCCCGGAAACTTTTTCTTGAACGCCTCGCCCCAATTGTATTCGTGATAATTGAAGCCGATGATGTCGAGCGAATTTGACTTGAAAAGCAAATTGTGAGGCTCAGTCTCATTGTTGCCAGTGAGGACGGGACGAGTTGAATCTATACTTTTAACAACATCAACTAATTTCTTACACAACAACGAGTTGATATGCATTTCAGAAGTCTTGTTGTCATCCTTATTGGAGAGTTGCGCGGCAAAATTGAACATCAGGTTTGCCTTCTCGATGCTGAGGGTGTCGGTATTGATGTCGGGCCATTGTTCGAGGATTTCGTTGCCGATGCTCCACATAATCACCGACGGGTGATTGCGGTCGCGCTTGATGAAGTCGATGAGGTCGCGCTCGTGCCATTCGGCAAAATATTTGGCGTAATCGTTGGGCGACTTCTTACGCGCCCACATATCAAACGCCTCGTCCATTACGATAAAACCCATTGAATCACAGAGATTTAACAATTCAGGCGCGGGTGGATTGTGGGACGTGCGGATTGCATTGCAACCCATCTCGCGAAGGATTTCCAACTGTCGTTGCAACGCCCTGTGATTGACCGCCGCACCTAACGCGCCGAGGTCGTGGTGCATACATACACCGTTGATTTTCATTGGGTTGCCATTGAGAGAAAAGCCCTCGTCGGCGTCAAATTCAAAATAACGTATGCCAAAGGTCGTCGCGTATTCGTCAACTACTTTTCCGTCATTTGTTGCCGTGAAAACCGCCTTATAAACCTGCGGCGATTGTGGCGACCAAAGTTTGGGATTGTTGACCGTAATGCCATCAAATGTCTTCAAAACTCCCGCCGGAACATTGTCCTGAACAGTTGCAACGGTGTCGCCTCCGGGCGCAAGTATATTAACCCTTACATTACAATTGGCATCGCCCGTCAATTGCAATGCTACGTTCAACTTGGCAGATTCAGCGGTGATATTATTGGTTGTAACAAAAACTTCTGGCTCTGCAAAATGCACTGAATTAAGGACTTTGAGCCTCACACTTCTATAGATACCTGAACCCGAATACCAACGCGAATTTGGTTGGTCGGTGTTATCTACCGTTACCGCCAAAACATTGTCGCCGCTCTTATTGAGGAGGTCGGTGATGTCGTATTCAAAACCGATGTAGCCATTGGGACGGAAGCCCGCCTTCTTGCCGTTGACATACACCGTGCTCTGCCAATAAACGCCGTCAAAACATACATAAACACGTTTGCCGCCGCTCAAATCTGGCGTCTCAAAATGTTTGCGATACACGCCATATCCGCCGGGCAACGCACCTCCGCCCGGTGTAGCGGGGTTTTTGTCGCTAAAATCGCCCTCGATGCTCCAATCGTGAGGCAAATTGAGCACACGCCATTCCTTGTCGTCGAAATCGGGCGCAACGGCGGTAGAATCAGCGTCCAACGAAAAACGCCATCCTTCATTGAAGGGCTCTTGCTTGGCGCAGGACGCCATCAACGCTATTATAGGGATTAAAAGTAATGTCTTTTTCATATTGCTGTCAATATTTTTATCCGAAACAAAGTTACACTATTGGCAGCAATTAAGCAAAAAAAATTATACATAAAATCCAATTTTAACACACATATATAGATAGGTAGCCCTCACGGACTACCCTTTGCGATAACGCGCCTTTGGCGCTACGATACAAATCATAGCACCAAAGGTGCGACACCACCAAGGATAGTCCGTAAGGGCTATCTACCTATCATTAAATAACATTCCAATAATTGTTCACCCATCGCGGACGCCCAATTATGCATTATGAATTATGCATTGTTACTGCATCAACCCTGCATACTTCGTGTAAATATTTGCGACACGTTCAGCCTCGTCGTCGGCGCCGTTGTCGAGGAGTTGCTGTGCGATGTAGCCAATTATCGAAATGCCCATACTCATCTCACGTTGCTCATAATATCCGTCGCGGCGGAGACCATCGAGCCAAGAGAGTATTTGGTCATATTCGTCAGCCATTTGCGTGCAGACGGCGTTTGCCTCGTCATTGAGACCCGCCGAATACATCGCATTGATGACTGGAAGCATCGTGTAGTCATACGAAACCTTATCAGAAGGCATCAGGGCAAGGCATTTTTTGAGGACAGCCTGAGCCTTGTCCTTGTCACCCTCGGCAACAAGACGCTCGGCAAGTCGAGACATCATACCGCGAATGTCCATAATGCTTATCTGACGACGGTTGTTTTCCTCGATGATGACATCGGGCTCTTCCATGCGACCCCACTTAAACTTGTTCATCATATTGTCGTACATCAACTTAGTGTCGATTTCGCCGGTCTCGTGAGCCTCGGGCTTCACCTCGTAAGGCACAATGCGATACGCAAAACCTTCGAGCCTCATATACTTATCGAGGCTGATGTAGTCGTTTGGACTGCCACTCGCCGCAAAATACACCGGACGCTCCCAATTGTTAGCCGCCAAGATGTCCATAATAACGAGGTCGCTCTTAGTGAAATAATTTTTTGGAATGTCCCAATGCAACTCACTCAAAGCGCGTCCCTCGTTGCGGCTGTCCAACGTGCCACATTTCAGGCAGTTTTGCTTGTTGACGGGGATGGAGATTTTTTTGGACGGTATATAATTGTAACTATCGCCGTTGCTTAATGTAACCATATCGCCATCGTCGCCCGCCACGTTAAGTGCAAGATTGATAGGCGTGTACAACGAGCCAACCTTGTTCACAAGTGCGTCTGTGCGGGTTTTGATGTCGTTGATGCCGGCTGTGTTGCCCTCACCAAAGAACCTTTTTGCCAAATCGGGATTCGACAATTGGTTGATTAACTTTGTAAACAACACTATACTTACATTCTCGCTGCCACCCGAAACCTGTTTGAAATCGTCGGGGTATTTGGCGGCAAAATCCGTCGTGGAAATCAACTGCATAAAGTCGTTGTAAATGCCCGAATATTCCGGCATCAACGAAGCTTTATTGTAATTGAACTTTTCATTTAAGAAACGACCCTTTTGGTCGCTGCAAATCACGATGTTGCGCTTGTCCTGACGATACTTGGCATAATTGAGCATCATCGGCACCGGCGCGCTCTCATACTTGCGCTCCTGAGTCTGTTTGATGTACCAATCGCAGCCCGCGAGAGAGAGGTTTACAACCCTGACATCGCGCCTGATGCCCTCCACCTCCTGACAGTACCACAAGGGGAAGGTGTCATTGTCGCCGAAAGTGAACAAAATCGCATTCGGGGCGCATGATTCCAAGTAGTTGGCGGCAAAATCGCGGCACGTGTAACGTCCCGACCTATCGTGGTCGTCCCAATTCTGAGAAGCCATTTGGATTGGCACAAGCACCGCCAAACACGAAATCGCACCCGCCATCACAGGCGTGAGAACCTTCTTGTTGCCACCGAGATTTTGCAGGAAGTCCCACAACGCAAGCACGCCCAATCCGCACCAAATACAGAACGCATAGAACGAACCAGCGTAGGCGTAGTCACGCTCACGGGGCTGATACGGAGTCTGATTGAGATACACCACAATCGCAACGCCCGTCATCAAGAAGAACATAAACACGACGAAACAATTGCGTCCATCATAATTGCAACTGATGAAAATGCCCAGCAATCCCAACAGCAACGGCAACAGATAATACACATTGCGGCCGTGATTATTGGCGTAACGCTCAGGCAAATCAACTCCGTCCGCGCCTTTCAGCCTGTCAAACCAATCGAAACCCGTAATCCAATTGCCATTGATATAACTGCCCGCGCCATTCTGCACGTCGGTCTGTCGGCCTGAGAAATTCCACATAAAATAGCGGAAATACATGTGCCCCAACTGATACGTGAAGAAAAACCGCAGATTCTGTCCAAATGTCGGACGGTCGGTCGTATTGTCAAGTCCGCCCCATTGCTTATAGACCTGGATATGATTGTCGTTTTGAGAATACATCCTCGGGAAGAAGCCCTGATTCTGATCGTCATACTTGTATTTTGGCGACGGCTTCTTGATTTTCAGGTACTTGCCATTGTCGGGGATATAAGTGTACTCGTCCTCGCTGCCAACCACGTCAGCCGTGAAATAAGGCCCGTAAAACAGCGGATTGTCGCCATACTGTTCGCGGTTGAGGTAACTCAAAAGGCTGAAACCGTCGCTCGGTTGGTTTTCATTGATGGGCGGATTGCTAAACGAGCGGATTACCGTCATTGCAAACGACATATAGCCCAACATTATCATAAACACCGCCAAAGCAATGGTATTTGCCAAAACCTTGCCGTGCTTAAACGACCACCACGCCCAATATCCGAGGCCACCCATCAGCAACAATACAAAGGTGATGATGCCCGAATAATAAGGCAGACCGAGAGTATTGACGAAAAACAAATCGAAATATGCTCCGATATTAACGGTCTGAGGTATAATGAAATACAACACTACCGCCAATATCACCACCGACAACGCCAAAGCCAACAGAACGCCCTTGGTATTTTGGCTGTCATACTTTCTATAATAATAGACAAGCACAATTGCGGGTATCACGAGCAAGTTGAGCAAGTGAACGCCGATGCTCAGACCCATCAAATAAGCGATGAGGATAAGCCAACGGTTGGCATACGGCTCGTCGGCGTGCTCCTCCCAACGAAGAATCAGCCAAAATACAACAGCCGTAAAGAGGCTACTCATACTATAAACCTCCGCCTCCACAGCCGAAAACCACGCCGTGTCGCAGAATGTATAAATCAAGCCGCCCACAACGCCGCTCGCAATGATGCCAATAGTCTCGCCGGCATTGTAAGACGACCTGCGCTCGCCATTATAATACCTGCGCTCCACAATCCTGCGGGCGATGTGCGTGATGCTCCAAAAGAGGAACAACGACGTAAAGGCGGCTGCAAGCACTGCCGTACAGTTCATCATCAACGCCATACTTGCGTCGTCGGGCGCGAGCAACGCCGCCACCCTACCAATAATCATCCACAGGGGTGCTCCCGGGGGGTGTCCAACCTCCAACTTGACTGCCGTAGCAATAAATTCGCCGCAGTCCCACCAACTTGCGGTAGGCTCCACGGTCAAGAGGTAACAGACAAGGGCAACAGCAAACGTGCCCCATCCCGCAACCCGATCATAAAACTTGAATTTGTCCATTTAATAATGCGTTTTTATCTTTTCAGACGGCAAAATTAACAAGAATGACGCAAAACGGCAAAAAAAACATCAAAAAAATTTGGTAGATTCAAAAAACATCTCTACCTTTGCACCGCAAACAGCAAAAAATGGTACAGACCTATGGTGCAATGGTAGCACAGCAGATTTTGGTTCTGTTAGTTGAGGTTCGAATCCTCATAGGTCTACAAGCCCCGAAGCGATAAGTTCCGGGGCTTTATTTTTTTGATTATCTTTTCCTACCACTGCCAAAAATATCAGAATGTGAGCCGGTACGATAGGTTTATAGCGAACGCATTTTTTTCTCAAAATCACCATACGATTTGTATGTAGTCATCTTTTCTGTACCATTTTGTACGTTTTCAATCATCTTCATAGTTTCTTCATTGAGACATTCGCCTGTTTCCGGGTCATATAGAACAGAATTGTGTTTCACAACCGACATCAACATCGTATACTGACGCGCACGCCACCATTCGTCAGTTTCCTTTTGAAACTGTTCCTTACGCTCCCTTGCCCTACGCCACCAAGCAAGGATTTCTTCGCGGGTTCGATGCGTATATGTAGTAATTTGTTCCATAATAACATATTAATGCGTTAATACTCAGCAAATATATCCACACTTTGTGAATTATCCAAATAATTTTTTTTCGTGAAAACTATAAAAAAACGGAAATCATCCCAATAAAAAGAAATTTAGATTTCTCGTGTTTTACACATATTGTCCAAAATATAATCTATCAAAACTTTTTTGTTGTATTCGTTAGACGCAGAATAACATATCGGACGAAGAATTTTTCGATGAATTTCATTCTCAATTCTCTTTTGAATCGATTCCGTTTTGCGGTTCAAAAAGTCAGACAAAACATCATCAGGTTTGCCATTTACCCAATGGTTACCTTTCATTGCCACATCAGCCTGATTAATAACGAACAATATTCTATTAGTATCAATGTTATGTAGAATTGTATTATTAAGCAATTTATATACGCCGCCCAAATCTCTGCCTGAACCATCGATTACTATAAGCACAATATCAATAAGATAACTTTTTCCAACAACTCTGTCCTCAATTATTGTATCTATTTGTTCATTTAAATAAGAGCCTATTATCTGCATATTTATTTCATCTTTCGTCGGCAAATCGCCAATCCCAGGTGTGTCCCAGAACCGTATATACTCATTTAAATAATAAGGCTTAAAATCTTGTGTTTCAGGATTAACACCCACTCCAACTTTTGCAGAATCATTGCCAACAATGGCGTTAATGGTGCTTGATTTGCCAGCACCAGTAACGCCAACAAGCATAATATCAAGCGGACGAACACTTAGTTTCGTCCGTAACTCATTTAGTCTGTAATTTGATAGATTTTCGTTCATACTTGTTCGTCCGCTTGATATTGTTACCAAAATAGTGATTTAAGAAATCCACATACACCACCGATTGCGCCACCTATTACAGTACCTACGCCAGGAATTACACTGCCTAACGCAGCACCGATTGCAGCGCCACCAGCAATGTCTCCCACGACATCAGTAGCGGTTTTCTTTGTTACCTCATCGTTGTAGTCCTTCTCACCGTCATCATACTTGTACCTCTGTTCATCAGTATTCCTGTTCGATACAACAGCCAGTCTCTTCTTGCTCGGTATCGATTCAACGATGTAGTACAACAACTTGGAAATGTTGTAAGAAGGCTCCTGTGGCTTGCCTTCTTCCTTGAATCCAGCCGCATAAGAAATCGGCTCAACAGAAAGACCGCATCCGTCCTTAATTCTCTGTCTTACAGACCTTTCTTTTTCTGCAAGGAAAAGCCCAAGTTCAGCATTAGGTTTGTGATTCTCAGAATCCCAATTCCGACCTTTCATCGCCATATCAGCCTGATTGATGCCGATAAGCAAGCGTTTCTCGCGTTGTTCAGGATTTTCGCCAAGATGGGGTGCTATGACTTGCGTAATCAGGTCGTAGGAAGTACCCATATCACGTACAGAACCATCAAGAATTACCAACACGACATCAATCAACAATTCATTGTTCGAGTCGCGTTCTTCCAATTTCTTGATTATGCCATCTGCGTGACGCTTGTCAGCGTCGGGGCTGTCACCAAGTCCCGGACTATCCCAAAGGATGAGGTTGCCAAGGTCGTACTTCTGAATGTCCATTGTTTCAGGATCCGTTCCTGTACCAACTTTTGCCTCTTCTGTGCCGAA
Source organism: Bacteroidales bacterium UBA3824 (assembly GCA_002393195.1). Lineage (GTDB taxonomy): Bacteria > Bacteroidota > Bacteroidia > Bacteroidales > UBA3824 > UBA3824. The sequence goes on from DGIK01000060.1 coordinate 26,781, forward strand.
CAAAGCATTGATGGTGGAACTCTTGCCACAACCAGTAGCACCGGTCACCAGAATGTTTGCCTTGGCATTCTTGCTGTCTTCAAGCCACTGCAAAATTTTCTGTTTTTGGGGCTCTGACAATCCTTTCAGCAATGCCTTGTCATTGTCGCTTAGGGCTTTGTTGAGTAATTCAACGATGTTTGCTACCATAAACTTAGAATGGTTAAATTGTTTGACAATACGGAAGGCTCTGTACGGCAGGGACATAAAAAAAGCGCAGTTTGTTTTTTAAGTGTCATATTGAGAATGAGGTCGTGGAAAGTACCCGAAATGATAATATAACACAACAGACCACGCCCTATACGGAAGGCGTGGCAGTTGTGCAGTAACCATCATTTCTGAAATTTTCCACGTTTCATTCCCGATTACAGCACAATGCCATCCAAGTTAACTATAACGTCGGATTGATAGGCATAGTTTCCTCAGCCTTACAATCCATTGCAAATTTGTAAAATATTTCTAAAATTAACAAATAAAAGATAAAGATTTTTTTGATATTTTTTCAAATAATTGATAATCAATAAGAAAAAAAATCAGTAACATAACCACACGAGCGAATTGGTGCTAAATATTCTGACAATCAGAACCCACCCTCGTAATAACTACGCGCAATATACGGCGACGGCTCATAATACGCGCTGCAATTATAATTATCTAAGGTATCGCAAATAGCGTTGTTATAAACCCTGATGATAGCCTGTGCATAATCCTCGTTAAGCGGCATAGTATTAAGAATAAGACGTTTATAAACCTTGCCCATTTGAGTTTCAGTAGGAATTTTTTCACAATAATATGGATTGACGGCCGACACGTCAAACGTCCCCTTCTCCAACGCAAATTCATCAATCCAATCCGAGGCGGTCTGCAACGGATTCTGACAGTGAAGCACATTGGCGGATGATAGTTTTTTAGAAAGTTCGTCGTATCCCATCTTATTGACAGTGTATCTGTTATGTTGCTTTATTTGACGCGACACTTTCTCTATCATATAACATACAAAATAGAGGTCATTCTCGGTAATATCCTCGTCGGGAAAAAAAACATTCTTCATAATGAGTAAGATTTAAGGTAAGTAATTGATTGCAAGGCGGCTTCCGTCGCAAAAACTATCTGATTGGTAGGATACTTGAATTTAACCAAAGTCCAAAAGGCCTCGCGGGAGATGCTCCCAGACGCAAAATCCTCCACATAATCCCATATTTGGTCGTCAGCCATCGGACCTTCCACAATATCGTATGAATGTTCCACGCCACGGCGGCAGTCCACCACAAAATCAAGCCATTGGTCTGTCATAGAACTAAACTGCATTTTTTTGAGATTTGGAACGACAACATATTCATATACAGACACTTCACTTCCATTCTTACGGCTCAACGCCCAACGCTGCGCCTGTTTCTCAAAACGAGTGCAATAAAACCCATACCCAAAATCTTTGTAAAATCCGCTTATCAAGATTTTGGGCTTCTCGACAACAACATTGCTTCCGTGGTATATTAGAGTTGTTTTCATACCGCAAAAGTATAAAAAAATACAATATGACCTCAAAAAAACTCGCCACTACTCCAACATCTTCGCCCCCAACTTCTCTAACGGGTCGGCGGGTATCTTGGTCCACGTCTCCTTGGGCTTCACGCTGTCGTCAAACATATTGGAAATGATAGTCTGACGCTTGTGAGTGAGGTAATTTTCGCTCACCTCTGTACTCTCGCCCGAATACCGCGAAAAAGACTTGGTGTCCTTGCCGATGAGATAAAAGTCGCCATTCTGAAACCTGAATACATACACCGACGCATCAGAATCCGAACTTCCCGCCGAATTGAAATACGACGGACTAATCCTCATCACGCCCTTGTCGTTGATTCTTAGATCAATATCAACACTCTGATACTCATCCTCTTGACCAGGAATAGTATTGAAGTATTGCTTGAAAAGAGAGTACGTACCGCTCTCACTACCAAAATACACAGCCATAACAGGTTTGTTGAAATTATAGACATAACCATCATCGCGGGTCTGCATATTTTCGGGATTGCGCGGCGTAGCAATGATTACCACATCCTTGAAACCGTCCTTATTGAGGTCGCCCTCAACGACAATAGAATCGCAGTCGGCGGGTACAACATCCACAACGGACGCGCCCGACGCCTTGAACAACGACTTTGCAAACTTGCCCTGCGCACCGGCAATGCCCGCCGACACTATCAAAGCAATCATTATTAGAAGTATCTTTTTCATAATTGTAATTATAAACATCTGCAAATCTACATAAAATCCTCGTAACGCACAACTTATATACAATAAAAAACGGCGAAGAATATGAAAACATCTCCGCCGTTTATGAACTAACTAACAGCCGCAAACTTAATCGCCACGGCAATAATCTAAAACGTATTGACACTGCAAATATACACACAAAAAATAAAACCACCAAATAAAAAATGTAAAATATTTTAGATATTTTGATATTTACAAATGACACAAGCGTTGACAAATGTAAATGACAAAAAGTTTACAATTTGAAACAATTGGAAATATGATTAGAACGATTAAAAAAGATGAGAACCACACAAAATCAGACGCAAAGACCCTCATAAAACACAAAAAGCCACAACGTGGCTTCTCTCTCAATTAACGTAAATCTTACCTAAAAAATGTACCCCGGGCCGGGATCGAACCGGCAAGGATATTACTCCATCGGTGTTTGAGACCGACGCGTCTACCAATTCCGCCACCAGGGCATTGTCTCTTTCATTTCGACGGTGCAAAATTAGGAAACATTTTCGACACTGCCAAATTTTTCGTCAACTTTTTCTAAATCTTTTTCATCATTTTTTTCAGAGGCGGAATTTTCGATGCGTTCCTTCTTGCGTATCAGATAGAAAACGCCGCCACATACCGCCGGCAGCAACAGATTGATACTCCACAAGATAATCGACGAAATCGTGGGCAGACGGAAGTCAGAAGTGTACTCTTTCAACACCATCACCGATGCAGAACACCTCACGCCCAATTCCGCCAACGCGGGCCTTGGCACAAAACTCATCAGCGCGTAAATCAAAAATACCGACATCATTCCGTCCACAAATCCTATCTCGATGCCAAGCCCGACTATCGTCAAATAATTTTGCAACGAATAAACCATAAACCTCACCAGCGAAAACAGCATCAGCTTAAACCGCTCATTATAAGTGTAATGGCAAAAGAAATTGAGTTTGCGCCGGAAGCCCTCCGACTGCCCGCTATTGCGCACAAAAGGAATCGTGTATTTGGGAAACATATAAAAGGCGGTCATCAACACCGTGCAGACAAACCCAATCAGGATAAACCACCAACTCGTCAAGAATGTGGAATGTGAAATCTCAATGTCGCACCACGCGAAATACACGCACGACAAAACGCCCATCAACATCATCACCGGCATCTGCGATAATCCGCAATACGCCGTCGCCATACCGCCAGAAAACCTGTGCCCGTGCTGCAAGACCGACGGCCTGCCCAACGCCTCCCCCACCCTGTTGGGCGTAAACAATGACGGCGTAATGCCCTTCAAGACACCGACAAACGACACTCCAAAACTCACCTTCTCCACCGGCGAGAGTGAAATACGCCACTTGACGGCCTCCAAAAGCCAATTGGGAGCCACCAACAGCAACGCCAAAACCAATGGCAACCACCTTACTTGTATATTGTCGGTGGTAAGTTCGCCAAATTGCTCAAAATGGTCTTTGGTCAATAGATAAAGTCCAATATAAAAAGCAATTACAAGCACTATTTTAATTATCTTCTTTAACGTCGGGCGGAGTTTCATCTGGCATTAAGGGTTGATAATCATTATTGAAAAAAGGCATCACGATCATTGCGACCATACCTACTACAGCAAACAGCAAATCCTGCATCCCATGCGACACAAGTGCATACGCCCCGCCGTCGGGATCACGCACCACGCCATAAAGCGCAAGCACCTCTATCACAATGAAATGCCACGTCCCAATCCCGCCCGGCGACGGCACAATGACGCCAAATGTGCCAAGCACAAACACCGTCAACGCCACCATCAGTCCGAGATTCTCGGTGAAGGGAAACGCATTGAAAAACAGATACACCGTATAAAAATATACAAAATTGATAAACAGCGAGTGCGCCACAAACTGCCAACGCTTCTTCAAGCCGGCAATAGTCAACATTCCGTCCTTCAAATTGTGAAACGCCTTCCTGAGCCTATCGCCAAGTCCAAACCAATTGCGCTTAACAGCCGTCCTCAACGTCCAAAAGACCAAGCCGACCAACGCAACGCCGGCCATAATTATCAAAACTATATGATTTTCAAACGATTGCCAATACTGTAAAACCGAAGGATTATTGTCCAAGACGCGACCAATCACATCTATCTGCGTTGCGAATACCACCGCCGCCACCGCCGCAAACACAATCACGTCGGCAACCCTCTCAATGACCACAGTGCCAAGGCTGCGGCTAAACGAAATGCGCTCATACTTAGCCAATACGCCGCACCTCGCCACTTCGCCCGACCGTGGTATCGCCATATTGGCGAAGTACATTATCATAACGGCAAAAAACAAGTTGCCACGCCTCGGCTTATACCCAAACGGCTCCAAAAGCAAGCCCCACCTCAGCGCACGGCTATAATGCGCCGCTACGGAGAGCAACACGGCGGCGGCCACCCACCCCCAACGCACTTCCGATATGGCGTCGAATATACGTCCGAAATTTTGCCCCCGGTACGCAAGCCAAAACAACAGCGCACCCAACGACATAAAAATCAGAAACTTAACTATGGTTTTTAAATATTTTTTCAACTCTTAACGTTTTCAAAGCAAAAAACTTTTGCAAAGATAGTCTTTTATTGGCAAAAATAATTTATCTTTGGGTAAAATTTGTAAACGAAATGAAACTGACCATCACATTAATACTTTCCATCGTCATTGCGACGAGCCTGTGCGCACAGACAGTGTCGCACAAGGAAAAATATGACTCCGACTTTATGTTCACTGACGGATTGTACTTGGACAAGGACGATTTCAAAAAAAATCTGCCCATAGACAAATCCCAAATTATCAGCGGCATAGACCCGACAGACTTAACCTATTTTGAGCAACTTGTCGAGCAAAAGACAATCAACCTTTTTGACCGCCTCGGCAACGAAATCAGCGTAGAGACAAACAAGATTTTTGGTTTTTGCAGCGACGGTACGGTATATATCAATCACAACGGAACATTCTCTCGCATTGGAATCATTGGCAGCATCTGTCATTTTCTTGGTACGAAGACAGTTACAAGCAATGTCCCGACACCATACTACGGTTATTATGGACGGTATTATTCGCCAATCTACCGACAAAACTCCACCGTGGAGCCTCAGCAATACCTCTACAACTTTGAGACCGGCGACCTACTCGAATACAATCCGCACAACCTTGAAACAATGTTGATGGGCGACCCCGCAATCCACGACGAATACACCGCGCTCTCCCGCAAGAAGAAAAACGCCAAACTTTTCTACTATATGCGCCTCTACAACGAAAAACACCCTATCTACATCCCTGTCTATGAATAGGTGTTCTCATTAGGTTGTTAAAAAATAAAAATAATTTGCAACATATCCATAAAAATCCTTACCTTTGTCGAAACAAAAAACTATAAAAAATATATCGCTATGAACGAAGAAGCGCAAATGTACATCGACGAAGCCGAGGAGAAAATGAAGGCTGCGGTATCTCACTATGAGAGCGGCCTCACAAAAATCCGCGCAGGAAAGGCTTCACCGGCAATTCTCGCCGACATAAAGGTTGACTATTACGGCTCTGAAACGCCTCTCAGTCAAGTTGCTAACGTGGGCACCACCGACGCCCGCACTATCGTAGTGCAGCCGTGGGAAAAGGCAATGCTCCCAAAAATTGAGAAGGAAATATTGAAGGCCAACCTCGGACTTACGCCCGTAAACAACGGCGAAATTCTCCGCATCACCGTGCCGGCTCTCACCGAGGAACGCCGCAAACAACTCGTAAAACAGGTGAAGGCTGAGGGCGAAAACGCAAAAGTTGCAATCCGCAACATCCGCAAGGACGCCAACAACACCCTCAAACAACTTGAAAAGGACAACACAATCACCGAGGACGAAAACAAACAGGCTCAGGAAATCGTGCAGAAACTCACAGACAAATTCGTGGCTCAGGCCGACAAAATCTCCGAAGCCAAGGAAGCCGAAATCCTCAAAGTCTGATTTTCAACCATTTACAATCAATTAACAATTAGGCTGTCCCTTTTCAATATGGACAGCCTAATTTGTATTCACTTAATTCGTTGTTTTATAAAAAATGGAATTATTATCCCCTGCCCGCAACGCTGAGACAGGCATCATAGCAATCAATTCAGGCGCAGACGCCGTTTATATTGGCGCGTCAGACTTTGGCGCACGAAAAGCCGCCTCAAATTCTGTCGCGGACATCGAGCGTCTTTGCCGTCACGCACATCTCTATGGAGCAAAGGTTTATGTAACACTCAATACAATATTATATGACAATGAATTACCTACAGCGCAAAAACTTATCAAAGACCTTCATTCCGTTGGCATCGACGCACTTATTATCCAAGATTTAGGCATATTGAAACTCGACATTCCTCCGATAGAACTCCACGCAAGCACACAGATGCACAATTACGATTTGAGACGAATAAAGTTTTTGGACGAATTAGGATTCAAGCGTATCGTCCTCGCCCGCGAATGTTCATTGCAACAAATCCGCGAAATCCGCAAATCAATCAATGCCGAGATAGAATGTTTTGGACACGGCGCGTTGTGCGTGAGCATGAGCGGACAATGTTACATGAGCGCAAGGCTCGGCGGACGCTCCGCTAATCGCGGCGAATGTGCGCAGGCTTGCAGGATGAAATATTCATTGATTAATGATAAAGTAAAAGTTTTAGTAAATGATAGTTACTTATTGTCATTAAAGGATTTCGCTACGTATAATAAAATTGGCGAAATGATTGATGCAGGCGTTGATTCTTTCAAAATAGAGGGACGATTGAAAGACAGCGTTTACGTAGCCGATGTTACGGCTTATTACAGAAAATTGATAGATTCAATCAGCAACGGCAAGGCGCGAACTTCCTCTGGCTCTTGCATTTACGACTACGAACCCGACATACAAAAAGCGTTCAACCGTGGTTTTACGACATATTTTCTCGATGGCACCCCAACCGACAAGATGGCAAACTTCATCAGTCCAAAATCTATGGGCGAACCGCTCGGCATATTGGCTTCAATCAAGGGCAACACATTGACAATCAATACAAAGCAAACCATCAACAACGGCGACGGACTTTGCTGCGAGGCGGGCGGCGCACTTGTGGGCTTCCGCGTGGAAACCGTGAGTGGCAATGGCTCTATCGTCATCAACAACCCCTACCCCATCAAGCCCGGCACGTTGATATACAGAAACCTTGACAGCAAGTTTATTCGCAGTGTAGAACATTCTAAAACGCGCCGCAAAATCGCCATCAAAATGCTCGTAAAAGCGTCCACAGACGCCCTTACACTGCAAATCACAGACGAAGACGGCATATCGTCAAGCGAATCGCTGCCATTCGCAGCACAACCTGCCAACAATGCCGACAAAGCCCTCGAAAATCTCTACAACTCGCTCTCCAAAACCGGCGAACAGTTTTCGGTGGATAGCATTGATTACGAATCTGACGAGAATAGGACAGTATTCTTTGTCCCAAATTCCATCGCCAACGAACTCCGCCGCATCGCGATAGAGAATCACATTGCAAAACGCATAAAGAATTACTCGCCCAAAGATTGTAAGTTGCCATCGGGCGATGCAAAATATTACGAGCCTACCGGCGACTATCATCTAAATGTCGCTAACCGTCTTGCCCGTCAATTTTACAAAGAGCACGGCTGCGAAGTCAAGCAAGATGCCTTTGAACTCTTGAAACGCACCGACGGTCTCGAAGTGATGACCACAAAATATTGCATCCGCCGCGAACTCGGCTATTGCATCCGTAAAAACAAAAAAATGCCTGAAGATTGGCTCTCAGACAAGTTTACATTACATGGACAATATCAAGATTTCTCTATCGTATTCGATTGCAAGGTTTGCGCGATGCGCATATATGCAAAAGAAAAGGCGATATGGCGAAACTAAAATTTCGTAGAAAGAAATACAAAATTGATAGAAAGAATATGACAAATAATAATAAAAAAACCTTATAATCGTAATGGGTTTAATAATTTAACAACGAATTAAACAAACATTCGTTTTATTTGTTTAATTCGTTGTAAAAAAAATTACTCTTCGCGAATCACAGCCTCGGCAAACTTCGGCGAAACTTCCAACAAGTTTTTCCAAATGTTTGGAGCTACGGGGATGCCGTTAACGAGGCGATCCTTCATTGCACGTTTTTCGGGGTCGCCGGGCAACATCACTTCCTGGCCTTCGAGAGGTTTCATACTGCGAATGATGGCGGCAAGATTTTTCATACGCTCGCGGAATTGTTTGATATTCGTAAACTTACGTATGTCTATCGCATGGAAACAATGTGAAATGCCGCGCTTTTTGCTCATATCGGAACCAAACATCGGCATCAAATTGTGTCCTATTTCGCTGCCGGTAAGCACGCTGCACATTATCTCTACCATCATCCCAAGCCCAAAACCTTTGTAATCGCCTATCGGACGTACACAACGAGCCTGATGTGGGTCGGTAGTGAAATGTCCATTTTCGTCGTATGCCAATCCGTCGCCAAGCAACTGATTGGTTTCCTTATGGTTACGGACATAATTCCAACTAATTATCGATGTAGCCATATCGAGACAGAGCGGCTCTTCGCCATCCATCGGACACGCAAAACAAATCGGGTTGGTTCCAAAAAACGGCTCTACCGCACCATGCGCCTTCACGAGCGAATTGGTGTTGGTGAATGCAAAACCTATCATATCGTGATGCGCCGCGTATTCGGTGAAATAACTTGCCGCGCCGAAGTGAGACGAATTTCTCACAGCCACAATGCCAGAGCCATTTCGCGATGCCATGTCGATGCAAAAATCCATCGCAAAAATGCCCGCGTGATGACCTATCGCGCCGTCGGCATCTATGAGCTTTGCCGAGCCATTGTCCTTAACAATCCTGAACTGTGGCCGTCTATTGATACGACCTTTGCGAAAACCCTCCACATAGTGCGGAAACAGCGCAAGCCCGTGAGTGTCAATGCCTTTGAGCGAGGCTTCCACAACACTCTCCACAAGATGGGACGCAGATTCGGGCTCCACCCTGCACTCGCGCAAGATGGATTCCATCACGTCCTTTAGTCTATCGGCGCCAAGATATATCATAACTGCAATTGATGTTTGTAAAACTTATATACTTACCAAAAGTTTACTGCAATTACTTTACCAAAGTACCCAAATTTTCACCTTTAATTACTCTTTCGAGCGTGCCCTTCTTGGTCATATCAAAAACCATAATGGGCATATTGTTTTCGCTGCACAAGGCAAAGGCGGTAAGATCCATCACTTTGAGTTTTTTGTTAATTACCTCATCGTAAGTAACATAGTCATAACGAGTTGCCGTAGGGTCTTTTTCTGGGTCAGCGGTGTAGATGCCATCTACGCGAGTGCCTTTGAGAAGGATGTCTGCCTTGATTTCGAGACTGCGGAGAGCCGCCGCGCTGTCGGTCGTGAAATACGGATTGCCAGTGCCGCCGGAGAATATCACGACGTAGCCATCTTCCAACGCAGAGATTGCCCTGTTTGCCGAAAATCTCTCTGCATACGGCTCCATCAACGTGGAAGTCAAGACCTTAGCCTTGCCGCCGAGTTGCTCCACCATGCTCTGGATGGCGATGCCATTGATTGTGGTAGCCAACATTCCCATCGAATCGCCTTTGGTGCGCTCCACACCTTTTTTGCAGCCAGTGATGCCACGGAAGATGTTGCCGCCGCCTACTACGATGCCTACTTGCACTCCTTGTTTGACCACAGAAAGGATTTCGTTGCAAAAATCTTCGAGGGTCTCGGCGTTGATGCCGTATTTGTCGCAGCCGGCAAGTGCCTCGCCGCTGAGTTTCAGCAATATGCGTTTGTATTTAATTTCTGCCATTTTGATACACCTTATATAATATGTGTTAGACATTAAAAAAATTTCAATTTTCAAAATTACAATTTTTTTCATAAATTTGCGGTCATTAACAAATAATTTTTTTTGACGATGGACAACAAATCAGTGCAATACATTGAACAAGAGTTAGTTATATCGACGGCAACAAATTCCGCCGACAAGTCTAATTTTGACTTTTTGGAGGGTAACACTATCCAATTCGACAACGGCGACAAGGTGGCAAACACATTGTCAACCAACTTTTTGGGTTTTGAGGATTTCGATATACAACGCGTCATGGGCAATTATCATTGCGGAACAGACCATTCTCTATACGAACTCCAAAACGAAATATCAAAATTCTTAGGAACAGAGGAAACTCTCGTGCTTGGAAGTTACGAAGGGCTTTGCGCCGAGATAATGGAAGTGTTGCTCAATACCGAAGATGTTGTCATCTATGACGCGGCGATGTCGGCACCGCTCAGGCGTGGCGTCAAATATTGCCAAGCCGAAAAACTCCGTTACCCGCACAACGATATGGCAAAATTGGAGGAGCAACTGAAACTATCTCAACTCAAACGCCTGCGCCTCATAGTTACCGACGGCATTTTCTTCGATTCTGGCAACTGCGCCAACCTCAAAGAAATCAGGCAGTTGGCGGCGCAATATGATGCAATTGTGATTATAGACGATAGTTACGGATTCCTCACCGCTGGCAAAAACGGCAAGGGGTCCGACGCTCACTGCGGCATCAGCGGCTTCCAAGACCTGAAAATCGTAAATATGCAAAACGCATTGTGCTGCAACACAGGAGTTTTCGTAAGCGGCAACGGCAACCTCGTCAACCTCCTGAAACTCCGCTCAAAGACCTACCGCTACTCGCTCTCGCCGTCACAAAACGACATCAAAACCGCCATTAAAATCATAAACACTATAAAAGAAGACCCATCGCGCATAGCGACGATGCAGGCGAAGGCTCATCAACTCTGCGAAATACTCACGAAGGCAGGATTCAAGTGCAACACACCGGCGGCGGGCATCGTATCTTTCATCACCGACCTCCCAATCGGCAAGGTAAAAGACTCGTTGCGCTCACTCGGACTATTGGCAATGTATTCAAAAGTGGGAAAATTGACAATGGTATCTCTCAAAGTATCAGCAAGTTGCAATTTTAATCTAAAATAAATGAAAAAAAGTAGCATAAAATATACCAAAATTGAAGATTTATTGCTATTTTTGGAAAATTTTATTTAGAATTAACATACAATGCTTAACCTTACTCAGAACTTAAAGTTAATACAGAAACTCTCGCCGCAACAGATTCAGTTAATCAAGCTGTTGGAGATACCCACGATGGAACTTGAACAGCGAATCAAGCGCGAGATAGAGGAGAATCCCGTGCTTGAAGAAGGCACGGGCGAGGACGACAGCGACATAAGCGAACAAAACATCGCACAAGATACAAAAGACGATTACGACGACGCACGCCGCGATTCTGACCGCGACACCGACGATAATGCCGACAGCACCGCCGACGAGGATTCCGTTACCAACGATGACGACGATATGATGGATAGTTACATCGAAGATTCGTATGACGAAAAGGTGGACGAATACTCGCCAGACGATTATTACGACGACGACGAAACACCCAACTACCGCCTCAACGCCAACAATTATTCCGACGACGATTCCAAGACCGAAATACCTTATACTCAGGCGGCTTCGCTGCACGAGACTCTCATTTCGCAGCTTGGACTCGGCGTACTCAACGAAGACGAACAGCTCCTCGCAGAATACATCATCGGCAATATTGACGACGACGGCTATCTCCGCCGCGACCTCGAATCCATCGTGGACGACATCGCGTTCACCGCAGGCGTAGAGACCACCGAAAAAGAACTCCAAAAACTCCTCACGATAATCCAAGATTTTGACCCCGCAGGCGTAGGCGCACGCGACATCAAGGAATGTCTGATGATACAAATCGTGAAGAAATACAAGAACGGACAAGGCAACAAAATCATTCTGAAACTTGCCTACAAGATACTCAAAGACCATTTCCAAGAGTTCACGAAAAAACATTACCAGAAAATCGCGTCAAAACTCGACGTGGACGACGCCACATTGAAACAGGCTGTTGACGAAATATCGCACCTCAACCCCAAGCCGGGCAGCATCTACTCCACGATGCTCTCCAAAAATTCGCAGCACATCACCCCCGACTTCATCCTCGAAGACAAGGACGGGCAACTGATACTGAGCCTCAATTCCAAAAACATCCCCGAACTCCGCGTCAACAAGACCTACTCGGACATGGTGGAAACAATGTCGAAGAAAAAAGGCAACGCAAAAGACCGCGACACCCTCTCATTCGTCAAGCAAAAAATGGACTCCGCCAAATGGTTTATCGAGGCAATCCGTCAACGTCAAAACACCCTCATGTCCACAATGCAAGCCATCATCGAGTTCCAAAAAGAATACTTTGAGGAAGGCGACGAGACCAAACTCAAACCTATGATTCTCAAAGACATAGCAGAAAAGACGGGTTTTGACATCTCCACAATCTCCCGCGTGGCAAATAGCAAGTACATACAGACACATTTTGGCATATTCCCGTTGAAATTTTTCTTCTCGGAGGCGATGAAGACGCAGGACGGCGACGAAGTTTCCACCCGCGAAATCAAGAAAATCCTCAAAGAGTGCATCGACGGCGAATCCAAGAGCCGACCGCTCACCGACGAAAAACTCGCCAAAATACTCCAAAAGCGCGGCTACCAAATAGCCCGCCGCACCGTAGCCAAATACCGCGAACAGATGAACATCCTCGTGGCAAGGCTCCGGAAAAAACTTTAATACCCATCACTAACGCCCAATGTATCAGCGATGTTAAAACTGTTACATCATCCATTGGTTATGCCAATATACACTTTTATGCTGTATTTGGAGATAGAGCGGCAGTCGTATGTCGTTGACTACAAAATGATGATAATACAGCAAGTGCTATTGCTCTCGGCGATGGTATGCTCCAACCTATTGTCATACCGACGCACACAGGGCAAATCGCCGCTCACCGACATCCACTCGCCCATCAGCGCAAAAATCACCACGGCAATAGCACTGATAATAGTGTTCGTAACCTCCACACTATCAATCAACACGCTCAGAACCAACACTTGGGGCGATACATACATCCTTGCGATATTCATAATACCAACCCTCCTCAACATCGTGAGCGGCGACGCGGCAGCACAAATATCGCAAAAACTTTCAGACACATTCATAACCAAAAGCAACGCCGCGCCGCCCGCATACATCGGCGCATTGTCGGGATACACTATTATAATAGGCTACAAAACCACCGCCGACACATTCTGGCCTTTCGTCATTTCATTGTTGATGATGGCATTGCACGCCACATTCTGCCACGATACCGACCACGACAACAATTCTAACGCCGCACCTCAACTATATTGGTACGCAATTGGCATAGTACAAGCAACAGCAATCATGTTTTGCGATTTATAAAAATCAACACAAACATAACATTAATTAGTTTTGATATTTGACAAAAAACCACTAACTTTGCACCCTGCAAAAGCAAAGATATGAACAAAACAATCACATACAACTACTCGACATCGGCTATATTGGAACGTAGCCGCGAAATCATCGTACTCGCCAAAGACGACCTCAAAGACCTCGCTAAATTTGGTGCGAGTCAGAAAGACATTGACAATCTTGAAAAAAAACTTGCCGAGTTTAAGAAATTCCCGGACGACAAGCACTTCGCCGAAAAAGTGAGGGAAAAGACACAACTCAAATATGACGCGGAAGAAAAACTGATAACAACCATCAGAAACTTCTTCCTCATATTTTCCATAATCATACCCACAAAGAAGGACTCCAAAAAATACTTCCCCACGCAGAAACTCACCGGCCTCAAAACCAAGGAACTCATTGCGATGGGCGAAAAAGTAATCAACGTAGGCAAAAAATTCAAAGAACGCCTCCTCAAATACGACATGTCGGAAGATTTCTTTGAAAACCTCAAATCGCACATCTCGGTCGCCAAAAAAGCGGTGAAAAACCTCGACCAAGTAAGGCTCGAACGCATCAAAAACACCAACAAGCGACGCGACCTCGGCTCCGCTCTCTACGAACAGATAGTGAAACTCTGCCACTACGGCAAGACCTACTGGAAGGAGCGCGACAAAGAACGATACAAAAAATACCTCCTCTACGTCAAATCAGACGACGAGGAATAGAATGTCAACAGACTACCAATCAACCTGTTATAAAAAAAACGCAAAAAAAGGCAAAAAAGATTTGGTATATTGACAAATTAATAATAACTTTGCGCCGTCAAAGACAAAACATGCAATTAAAATTGGTGCCATAGCTCAGTTGGTAGAGCAAAGGACTGAAAATCCTTGTGTCCCCGGTTCGATTCCTGGTGGTACCACAAAAAATTTTGTCATACAAGAAAAGCGTTTAAATTATATTGATGGTGCCATAGCTCAGTTGGTAGAGCAAAGGACTGAAAATCCTTGTGTCCCCGGTTCGATTCCTGGTGGTACCACAAAACGGGTTTGGATATTGATTCCAAATCCGTTTTTTCTTTTCTACAAAATAAAATCGCAAAAAAAGAAAAAAATTTTCACCCACATTGGTCAAAAATTGCAAATAATTTTATAAATTTACCCGTCAATATCTTTTAATCTTAACCAATAGTATTGATACTATGACGAGACAAAAGTCCATATACACTATATTACTGACTATCAGCATATTGACGGTAGTCGTCGCCTGCAATAGCGACGAGACCAAGCAATACAAGATAGGTATGTCGCAATGTGCATTCGACACACATTGGCGTTTAGAAATGAACCGCCACATCACCGCAAACGCGATGCAACGCGAAAACATCAACCTCCTGATGACCGACGGTCAAAACTCCAACGAAAAACAGATTGCCGACATCAAATGGCTCATGTCGCAAAACATCGACCTCCTTATGGTTTCGCCAAACGAAGCCGAAGCCCTCACGCCAATCATCACAGAAGTATATAAAAAAGGCATTCCCGTAATACTCATCGACCGCAAGACCACCAACGACTGCTATACTTGTTTCATCGGCGCAAGCAACACCGTAATAGGCGAAAAAGCCGCCGACTACGTGGGTCTATTCTGCGCGCCCGGCAGCAAAATCCTCGAACTCCACGGACAGACGGGCGCATCGGCTGCCATCGACCGTGGCACAGGCTTCAACAGCCGCATCAGCGAAAAATACGGCAACAAAAAAATCTCGCACATCGGCGACCTGTATTGTGAATGGAGCAGCGCCAAAGCCAAACAAAAAATGGCTGAATACATCAAGGAAGGCAAAGAAATACCCGACATCATCTATTCGCACAACGACGATATGGCGATAGGCGCATACGACGCCATCAAGGAAGCCGGACTCGACCCAAGCAACATCCTCATAGTAGGCACCGACGGCGCATCAGGCGAAAATGGCGGCATCAAGGCTGTGCTTGACGGCAAAATAGACGTTACATTCTTCTACCCCGACGGCAGCGTGGAAGCCATCGAAAACGCTGAAAACATCCTCGCCGGCAAGTCGGTACCAAAAAACATCGACCTCAGCACCGTACAGATCGACGACAACAACGCCGACGGCCTCTACGGTCAGATGAATATGACACGCATACAGGAAGAACGCATCATCAAACAAAACGAATACACGCAGCAGATGGCTATGAAACTCAACACCACCAGCAACGCCCTCATTCTCGTAATCTCGCTGCTCGGCGCGGTGTTGGCAGGCCTCGCATACATCAGCAAACTCCACAGCGACAAGAAGAAGAGCAACCAGATGCTCAACGAAAAAAACGCCGAAATCAACGCCCAAAAGGAAGAACTCGAATCGCAGGCGTCGTACCTCAACCAAATAAACGAGCAACTCGAACGCAACAAGGAAAAGATAATTGGCTCCATCCGATACGCGCAGACCATTCAGACCGCTGCACTGCCCACCGAATCCGACTTAAACTATTACTTTAACTCATTCGTCGTATATCACCCAAAAGACATAGTGAGCGGCGATTTCTATTGGTATCACCGCGAAGTGGATACCGACAAGGAAACCCACATATTTGGCGTCATCGACTGCACCGGACACGGCGTACCGGGCGCGTTTATGAGCCTCATCGGAGTCAACCTCCTCGACCAAATCGTAAAACAGCGCAAGATTTACTCGCCCGCCACCATCCTCGACGAACTCAACAAGGCTGTACGCGCCGCCCTCCGTCAGGAAGAGACCGAAAACAACGACGGCATGGAGGCGGTATTGTGCAAGATAGAGAAGTACATCAACGGCAAGATAATGCTCACATACGAAGGCGCGAAATTCCCGCTCAGGCACTACATCAAGAGCCAAAATACAATAGAGGCATACAAGACTTCGCGCCGTCAGATAGGCGGCAAATTCAGAAACATCGAGTCGATGGTCAGCTTTGAAGACCACAGCCTCGAAATCCACTCCGGCGACCGCATTTATATGACGTCGGACGGCATCGGCGACCAAAACAACTTTGAGCGCAAGCGTTACTCGTCCAAACGTCTCGAAGCCGCAATCCTCGAATCAGTGAAGCTCCCGATGCCCGAGCAGCGCGACTACATCTGGAACGACGTCTCCACATTCATGCGAAACTGCGAACAGCGCGACGACATCACGGTGCTGGGGATTGAGGTGTAAAAAAGAGCCGCAATTTTGATTGCGACTCTACCATACAAAATATATCTCCTAATCCACAAACTTGTACCCAACGCCCTTGACGGTCTTGATGTACTCCTCGCCGATTTTTTCGCGGAGTTTGCGGATGTGGACGTCTATTGTGCGGTCGCCAACCACGATGGTGTCGCCCCAGATGGAGGTGTAGATTTCGTCGCGGGTAAAGACCTTCTCCGGCTTGGAAATCAACAGCAACAGCAACGAAAATTCCTTCCTCGGCAGCGAAAGTTCCACGCCGTTGTTGGTGACGGTGTATTTTTCGCGGTCTATCACGAGGTTGCCGTGCTTAATGATGCCGGTCTCCACACCCTCTGCGCCTTCCTCGGTCTTGCCAAAACGTTTGAGCAACGCGCTCACGCGGCTGATGAGCACTTTTGGCTTGATGGGCTTGGCAATATAATCGTCCGCGCCCGCCTCAAAACCTGCTATCTGCGAATAGTCTTCGTTGCGGGCGGTAAGGAACGCCACGACAGTATTATTGAGCACAGGCAATTTGCGCATCTCCTCGCAAGTCTCTATGCCGTCCATCTCTGGCATCATCACATCCAATATAATAAGGTGCGGCAGATATTGCTTGGCGAGTTTGATGGCATCCCTGCCGTTGTTGGCAGTCAATACATTGTACCCGGCCTTTTTGAGGTTGTACGAGAGGAATTCGAGAATGTCCGCCTCATCGTCCACCAACAGGATCTTGTAGTTGCTGTTTTCCATAATCTATTGTATTTGTGCTTTTTTCAATGTTATCGAGAAGGTGGTTCCCTCACCTATCTTGCTTTTTACTGTAATGAGTTCGTTGTGAGCCTCCATAATGTGCTTGACGATGGCAAGACCGAGACCTGTGCCTCCGTTGTCGCGGCTGCGCGACTTGTCAACACGGAAAAATCTCTCGAATACCCTGTTCAAGTTTTCCTCCGCGATGCCAATGCCATTGTCCTTCACGTCGATGAGGTACTTGTTTTCGATGTCGCTAATAATCACGGTAGTGCTGCCATTTTCGTTGCCGTAATTGATGGAATTTACCACAAGGTTGTTGATGACCTCGTAGATGCGATTCTTGTCGGCGTGCACCATCACAGGGCTTCCAGTGGTATTGCGAAGTTTTAGCGCAATATGTTTTGCGCTGGCTTTCTGGTCGTTGAAGTCAAGCACCTCATCCACTACTTCAACGAGATCGAAGTCCTCCATTTCAAGTTTGAGCATACCAGTCTCAAATTTGGATATGGTGTCCAAATCCTCCACTATCGAAATAAGGCGGCTGATATTGCGGTCGGTGCGCACGAGGTACTTCATATTGATTTCGTCGTCCTTCAATCCGCCGTCTATAAGCGTCTCGATGTAGCCCTGAATGTTGTTGAGCGGCGTCTTCAATTCGTGAGAGACATTGCCGATGTATTCGCGGCGAAATTGCTCCGTATCGCGCAGAAGGGTGATTTCGTTCACCTTGTCTTGCGCCCACTGCGCCACGTCGTCGTTCACCTGCGATATTATCTGCGACAGCCCTTCGCCGTAATTCGGGTCAATCTTATTGACATTCAAAGGCTTTACAGGCGACGACAATGCCGCATCCTTTTCCGTGCCAATCGGCTTCTTGTCGCCAGACTGACAGCGAATAAGCATCATCTTCAACAAATAATATCCAATCCCACACACCGCCAACGGCAGCAAAACCACCAAAGCGGCAGTGCTCCTGTCCTTGTCCCCGCCGGAGACACAAATCGCCGCCACCATCGCACCTGCCATCAAAAATGCAGCACAGCACGATACCAACAACGCTATTCTATGTGCCGAATTGTTTTTCATTGCCTGATTATATTAATTTTCCAACTGCAAAGTTAACATTAAAAACATAAAATCCAAAAATTAGAGTGTGAATATTAAAAAAAAATAATGCAAAAAAAATTATCCGTGCGAATACCCCAAAAAAAATCTTCCTAACCGTCAACTTCGGCACTTGTTTTGAAATACATACGTTATAAAACCAACATCTAAAACCATAAGGAAATGCCATACAGAAGATTACCAAATACAGACGCCGCGAGGGTTCGCGCATTGAGCAAAATAATTGAATTCGGCACCAAGTACGACGTGAGGCTCCTCGCGTTCAAGGAGGCTACGTTTTCAAAAATCAAGGCTTTTATGCCCATCTTTGAACAGGCAAGGATGATGCAGAAGGAGGCGAAGGATCGCCAGGTGTCCAACAGCAAGGACTACACCGAAGCATACAAAAAGGCCAAAATTTACATTTCGCACTTCCTCCAAGTGCTCAATATGGCGATTGCCCGTGGCGAGATTAAACCCTCGGCGCGCAAATACTACGGCCTTGACGAAAAGAGCGGGCGCATCCCCGAACTCACCACCGAAAAGGAAGTAATCGAATGGGGCGAAAAAGCCATCAAGGGCGAAAACGACCGCATCGTAAAGATGGGTACGCCATTGCTCTGCCCCAAAATCGCCGTTGTGAAGGTGTATTACGACCAGTTTATAGAAAAACTCAACTTCCAAAAAATGCTCCAAAGCATCAGCACACGCGCCAACTCAAAGGTGTCGTCGTTGCGCCCAGCCTGCGACAAACTCATCACCCAGGCATGGAACGAAATCGAGGAGTATTACGCCAACGAAACCCCAGAGCGCAAGCGCGAGCAGTGCTCCAAATACGGCGTCACATACGTAATGCGCCCATACGAAAAGGCAAAAGAAGAACTCAGATACGGTTTTGCATCATAATTAATTAGGTAAAAACTAATACACACCCGCCGCGCCAAATGACAATAAGCATACACAATTCGTCGGTACTATCGTGCCTCATCGGGATTGCACTCCTGATGACGGGTTTTGTCGGCTTTATGGCGCACTCTTTCTCAAAAAGCACCGCCGAACTCGAAGGCGTAAGGCTCGTTGACGCAAAAAAAATAGACCAAGTGCCGGCGGGCGACAAGGTGTGCATAGTTACCAACATAAACGCCGACGACATTTTCGAGATGCCCGACAACCATCAGAAAGCCATCAAAGGCAGACTGTTGCTGTACGCTGTATGGCCCGACAACACACAGAACGTACTTATAGACTGGAACAAAAAATCGCAGTTCATAAAGATTCCCAATGGCAAAAATGGTTTTACATACGTGAACCCACGCAACATCGACTGCGAACAGGACACCGCCGCCAACCGTCAACTAAAAATCACAAAGACGCGCAACAACATAGAAATCAAATACTTCCAATACAAATTCAACCTAAGCGGGACCGCCACAAAAGGCGAGCCCCGCATTATACTGAGGCGCGAATACCTCGCCGACAGCGCAAAGGTGGCGTTGACCCTTACAAAAAACAACGCCCGCAATTCCAAGGAAACAACGATAGACATTTCTAACGCAACACCTTATACCTATGCGCTCACTCGGCAAAAAAATATGTCTAACTCCAAGGTAATCTACATTATAATAGGTGTAATAGGCATCCTGATGTTTTTCATTCCTGAAAAACAAGCCCAAAACACCATCGCAAACACCAAGAGTATCGTCAATAAGATAATCAACCACTGACAAGGCGGGAATTATCCCCTAATCTCGATGACGCTCCTGCTAAGTGTGCCGGACACCACAGGATAATACTTGCAAAACTTTACAGTAATATTAGAAATCATCGGGAATTTCTTCTTGATATTCAACAAGATGCGCATCGCAGCATTTTCTATGAGATTACATTCCTTCTTCATCTCCTCCGCCACGGCGTCATACACCAACACATAATCGAGCGCATCCTCGATACGATCCGAAAGTCCCGGCGAATCGGTGTCGCAATCGTATGAAACCGAAACCTCGACATCGTTGCCGGCGGCGCGTTCCAATTCCGTAACCCCAATATTGGCACGAAATTTCATTCCTTCAAGTTTGATTCTACCCATATTTTTTGTTTTTATAATTTGTCATAAAAAATTAATCCACAAATATAAAAATAATTGCTGAAAATTTTGTTACTTTGCAACATAAAAATTTTTTAAGCGAAAATGGAAGAAATCAAGACAGAAAACAGCGAGAAAACTACATCGCGAAATTTTATCGAAGAGATAATAGAAGGCGACCTGCAAGGCGGCTACAAGGGTGAAGTGCATACCCGCTTCCCCCCGGAGCCCAACGGATACCTTCACATCGGCCACGCCAAGTCGATTATCCTCAATTATGGTATGGCGAAAAAATACAACGGCAAGATGAATGTCCGTTTCGACGACACCAACCCCACCGCCGAAAAGACGGAGTACGTGGACGCAATCCGCGAAGACCTCCATTGGCTCGGCGCAGAGTGGGGCGACCGCGAGTATTACGCCTCCAATTATTTTGAGCAACTCTACGAATGGGCTGTGATGCTCATCAAGCAGGGCAAGGCTTACGTCTGCCAGCTCACGCCCGAAGAACTCAGCGCACACCGTGGCACTCCGGCAGAGCCGGGCACAAGCCCCTACCGCGACCGCCCGATTGAGGAAAGCCTCGACCTCTTTGAGAGGATGAAAAACGGCGAGTTTCCCGACAATTCGTACACCCTCCGCGCCAAAATTGATATGGCGTCGCCCAATATGCAGATGCGCGACCCCATTATGTACCGCATACTCCACGCCGAGCATCACCGCACCGGCAATAAGTGGTGCATATACCCGATGTACGACTACGCCCACGGTCAGAGCGACTACATCGAGGGCATCACGCACAGCATCTGCACACTCGAATTTGAGGTGCACAGACCGTTGTACGACTGGTTCCTCGACCAGATAGCGCCCGCAGGTGCGCCGAGGCCTCATCAGCACGAGTTTGCAAGGCTGAACCTCAATTACACCGTGATGTCGAAGCGCAAACTCAAACGCCTCGTCGAGGAGCATTACGTAAATGGTTGGGACGACCCGCGTATGCCCACCGTGAGCGGATTGCGCCGCAGAGGATACACAAAGGATTCGTTATGGAAATTTGTGGAGAAGGTTGGCGTGGCTAAACGCGACAACATCATCGACCTCTCGCTCCTCGAATTTTGCATTAGAGAAGACCTTAATAAAAAGGCTCTTAGGGTGCTTGGCGTAATCAATCCCTTGAAGGTGGTTATCACCAACTATCCCGACGGCAAGACCGAACTTCTCGACGCTGTAAATAATCCTGAAAATCCCGACGACGGCATCCGTCAAATCCCCTTCGGCAAGGAAATCTACATCGAGCAAGAAGACTTTATGGAGAATCCGCCCAAGAAATATTTCCGCCTCAGCCCCGGCACTGAAGTCAGGTTGAGATACGCATATTTCATTACGTGTCAGGAGGTAATCAAGGATGCCGACGGCAACATCGTGGAACTCCACTGCACCTACGACCCCGCAACACGCGGCGGCGATTCGCCCGACGGTCGCAAGGTGAAAGGCACTATACATTGGGTTTCCGCCAAGGACGCCGTAAAAGCCGAAGTCCGTCTCTACGACCGCCTCTTCAACAAGGAGAACCCCGACGAGGCAGAGGAAGGCAAGGATTTCCTCTCAAACCTCAATCCCGACTCCCTCACCATCAAGGAAGCACTCGTAGAGCCGTCGCTGAAAAACGCCAAGCCGTTAGACAGTTTCCAATTTGAGCGCATCGGCTACTTCTGTTGCGACAAGGACTCCACGCCGGAACATCTTGTTTTCAACAGGACAGTAACACTGAAGGACACCTGGGCGAAGATGAATAAATAATCTGTTTATTGAATTTGATAACAATGGAAAGGACATCCATAAATAGCGATGTCCTTTTTTTATGAAACACAAAAAAAGAATACAAAATTTGACAACGAAATGAAACACTCCACACGACACATAATTACAATCGCACTTATTGTCAATATATTATCCATCTCTTCTTGCTATACTACTGGCAAATACGAATCAGGCGTAGCATACACACAGAATTACTTGTTGGTATCTCCTGTGTTCGTAGGCGGTGTAATAGAAAAAGCCAACAAAATGACTTACGACTCCACATTGTCCTCAATGTTGGAGAAAAATCTCACTGAAATCACATTCAAGTACAGAGACATAATGCAGTTTAGCGATACTGCAACCGCACCGGAGGCAACAAAACTACAAATAGCGCAATTAGCCACATACACAACATACGCCAAAAGTTCAATGATTGCTACTTTGCCGACACCACCCTTGCTCGATTCGCTAATACTATCCAAAGGATACAGATACGGTATGGCAATCTACGGATACGGATTTGTAAGGCCAGTCGGCAATACAATAGGATGGATCTTGGCGGGTACATTAACAGGTGCATTAACAGGCGTATATGTAACACCAAACATGAACAACTGTTGTCTCGTTCAAGCGATAGTAGTCGATGCATACGAACACAGAATTATAAGTGTTAAAAAAGGTGGTCCTATAGACAAAAACCCATCAAAAAACGGCGTTATAGAAAAAACGTTCTTGAGAACCTTCAAAATCAAGGACAAACCACTACAGCATCCTAACAATTAATAAAACAAGAAGTAACGAACAAAAACAACTTTTTCAAAAAAAGACATCCACAAAAAGGGTGTCTTTTTTTTGATAGAATCACTTTTCCACCGCCTCGATATTGCAGGAGTGCTTTTTTTTCTCATCGTAATTGATGCCGACGAAAATGATTTTGCCCTTGTAATAGTCGAAGGCGTGGAAATATTCCTTGGTCTTGATTTGGTCGATGGCGCGGCTTGCTGTCTTGTTGGATTTCAATTCTATAATCATCGGCGGATACTTGCCGTCGGGATGCAACGGCGTGTAAATCAGGTCGGCAATGCCCATTCCGGCGGATGTCTCCTTGTAAACCGTGTAATAATTCAATGCGTCGATAAAGGCGAGATAGACAGCCGAGGCAAGAGCCTGTTCGTTGTGGTAGTTGCGGTGCGACGCCACGTGTATATGGCTGCGGTTGAGGGCTTTGGACACCTCGCCGCCGTTGAGCAAGAGCGTCTGTTCCAACAGATATTCCGACGACTTGATGATTTTGTCGGTTACTTTATAGTTTTTGTCGTCTTCCAAAGCATTGAACCACTCGTAACGCACTTCCTTGTTGGGAATCCGGCAAGTTTTAGTGTTGTAGTCGTATGCCAAATAGCCGAGGTGTATAAGATACGTGAAAGCGTCGTCCTTGTTGCGGAAATCGGTCATCGTGTTCATATACCGGGTAACGTTTACCCTGACGTTTTCGCCCGCCACCATTTTCACAACATCGTCTTTCATACCGTCAAAATTAGCGGCGAGGCGGTCGGCAATCACCTGATACGACGATGTTTTGCCCCAATGACTCTCAAAACGGCGATTTTTAATGCATTTGACAACCGATTCGGGATTATAGACATCATAACTATCCAATTTGTAGCCCTGATACCAATTCTTACATTCGGTATGGTTGATTTGGTATTGTTGGCACAGAACGGCGACTTCCTCGTCGGTAAAGCCCACATATTCCGACAGTTCCATTGAATCGAGTATTGTATATTCCTCAAAATTGTTGAGTTTGCTCTGCACCTTGTCGCGCACTACGGGCAGGATACCCGTGATATACGCGAGCGAAATGGCAGGTCGCAACGTGTCGCTCTTGAAAAGTCCGTTGAGAAACATCAGATATTCGTCAAAAAGCGTCTGAGGTATCTGCATCCTCACCAACGAATCATACTCATCGAGAATGATTACAAAAGTTTCTTCGGTGGCAGCGTAAACCTTCAAAATACAATTGGCAATGGTGTCGTTTTCAGCAAATTGAACATTTGGAAATTCTTTTACAAACTCGCTCCTCACAAAATTTGTAAAATTCTGAATAGTGTTTTCTTTTTCAGGTGCGTTCTGATACTCGCTTGCAACGTCTATCTTGATGAAATTGAGTTTGTTGAGATATTTTTCGTAATTGTCGGCTTTTGAAATCTTCAAATCCTTGAAAATCTCCCTCGAATCGCACCCCTTGGAATAATACGCGCACAGCATATTGGCGGCAATCGTCTTGCCGAAACGCCTCGGTCGCGATACGCAGATATATTTGTTGTTCTTGTCGATAAACCTGTTCAATACGCTTATCAACATCGATTTGTCAACATAAATATCGGCTGCCAAAATCCCTTTGAAGCCGACATTGCTTGGATTCAAGTATATGCCCATAATTGTATCTCGTTAGTTTTGCGCAAAGATAATGTTTTTTATTGACATTGACTATATTAAAATGATTATCAAATCAATTTTTTTCCTTATATTTGCAAACGCATTAACAACAATAACGACTTACAATTATGAAAAAATCATTTATAATCATTCCCGCCATTGCGCTATTGGCATCGTGCGGCGGCGGACAACAGACACAACAAAACACCGACACCGCCGCAAACGGTAGAGACGGACGGCCGTCCGTCTCTACAACAGAACCAGAAACCGCATCCGAACCCGTCCCCGATTTCCCCGAACCAACCACCAACGTCGCCTACGAGGTCGCACTACTACTCAACCCACAGGCAAAAAAACACCAGCCCGCCGACACAGCCAGCAAGTTGGAATTTTCGTTTGAATTTGAAGACCAAGAGAATTATGACCTTGATCCCGTTGCCATTATCCGATGTATGAACCACATAGACGGAGGCTACATCGCCATTTACCAAGAGAAGGAAGAAGGCGTACTTGGCGACGGTTATATCGAACACATCGGTAAATTCGACGTATATCTCTACAAGGACGGCAAACTGACGCCCAAACAGGATTTGCTGCCCAAACCGACTTTCGCAAACTTCGAGGCACAGGACGCACTTATAATGATGGGACACGAGCAAGCCATCGCAGATTTCATCAGCAAAGGCAACAAATTCACCTACTACTTGGAGAAAGACAACAAATTGGCAGTATGCACCAATCCAGATTTGACAAGTGCTGATTATACCACTGTATATTACGATTGGAACGGCAAGCAATTCACCACTGCCAACTATGAATCCCAAAGGTCGATGATGCTCATCAGCGGCAAAGGTCTCGGCAAAATCATCCTGGGCAGCGACGCTCCCGGCGATATTAAAGGATTCAATAAGGAACAGAAAGGCAACAATGTAATTTACAGCAAATTCGGCAAGAAATATTTTACAATTGCACTCTCCTCAAACAACAAGATTGACACCATCACGGTACACACGTGGCTTTACTCATTCCCGATGACAGGTCTGTGGGGCGAAAATTTTTATCACGTAGGAACTGCGCCTGTTGACGATTGTTTTGGCGACGCACAATCCAACCGCGATGAAGATTATTTCATTTTCAAAAACGGCTCTTGGGTGCGCCACGTGGCAAAGGACGGCGGCATCATCGATTTTATCACAACCCCAAAGGCTCTCAAAAACGTAAAAGGCTCCGAGGGCAAAATTGTAATGCCCAAACCTCCGTCATTTGAAGGCAGCGACATCTCCGATTGGAACGAAAAAGTAACCCTCATCAAAATCTACAAAACCGCGCCATTCTGCGAGACCTGCGCCACAACTTCCGACAACGACAACGTCCTCAAAATCCGCAAGATGTACAATGCAATCGCCAACGACCAAAACCTCGTGAAAAAACACATCGAAATCGAGGATGAAGAATCGGGCTACCCCTGCGATTACGATTATTTCTACAAAGACGGCAATCTCGTGATGATACAGATGACTACCGGCGACGGCACAATGTCTGACATGAAAATCTACATACAAGACGGCTATCCGTTTTTCTGTTTTGCCGTAACCACCTACCCCGACAACACCAAAGACGAGGATCGCATCTATATGTGCGCCGGAAAGATTTTCAAGTATCTCGACACCCAGAAGAAAGATCTCGACGTAGTACACGACGACGTGGTTACACGTGCGCAAATAAACATCAACAGTATCGTCCGAGTAGCAAAGGACAACGAATCAAAGGCTAAATAATAAAACAATCATTTATGAAAAAATCATTGATAATCATCCCCGCCATTGCATTGACACTGGCATCTTGCGGCGGTAATGGCAACGGTAATGGCAATGGTAGAGACGAACGGCCGTCCGTCTCCACAACCGAATCGACAACGCCAACCGCCCCCGCCGAATACACCGGCAAAGGCGCGTTGCCCGAATTGATATTCGACAATTTGGAATTTTCCAAAAAGGATTACGCCAAAGACAGCGAAATACTGCCGATAATCAAGACCGCCAAACGAATCGTAATCAAGGGCGACAGAATGACAATCTCCGACGGCAAAAATGATGTCGCGCTCCAATTGGATTTGGCATCGTCGGAAGAAGAGGCAAGTTCCGACGCTTACCGTTGGTATTTCAGCACGATTGCCACCAAAGAAATCCCCGAATTTGTATTTGCAATTGCAAGTGAATACGAGGAGGCGTGCGTCGCAAGAAACGAAGACCCAAAGAAACGCCCAATCAAATTGGAAGCCCCCGACAAATGGATGCTCTATCCCAAAAATTTCAACTCCTGGGACAATCTCCACCGCAAAATGGCGGCAAAATACCCTTCCGACGAAGAATACAAAAACACCATCGAATACATCAACAGCGAAGAACCCGACCTTTCTGATTTGGAAGACTACGACGACAGCGGCGACGACAAGGTTTCCACCAATGGCATCATCAATGACGTCGTGAACGATTTGGCGACGTTCTACGACCCGTATGGAATGTGCGAAGGCGACGAAAATATAAGCGCAGACCGCGTAGCCGCCAACCGCAAGGAAATCAAAATAGTAAGCCCAACGATGGCAAAATTTGAGGCGGAAGGCACGGCGGAGACATTCACCGAGACATTCGCCTGTTACAGGCACAAAAACGGCACGTGGGTAGTGTTGGATTATTTCAAGGACGACAACAGCCCCTTCTGCAAAATTGGCGCATACGAATTTGAGGAAGGCAAATTGAATTGGCTGTCAGGCTTCATCCCTGACGATTTCCTCAAAGGCGCATACATAGAAGAATTTGACGCAAACGGTTTTACAATCGAACGCGACACCCCCGACGGCAATACCGACGAGGTGTATTACAAATGGAACGGCGAAAAATTCGTGGAATAATTAACAACAAACAATTATGAAAAAACAATTTCTAATCATCCCCGCCATTGCGCTTTTGGCAGCCTGCGGAGGCGGACAACAGACACAGAACGGCGGCAATGCATCTGATACCGCCGCCGCAAATGCCAATGCCGACGGCGGAGACGGACGTCCGTCCGTCTCTACAACAACCGAACCCGACGAACTGACGCTATTAACCTGTGAATTGTTGAAATTCGTCAAGCATCAAACCGACGGTATGCGGCTCAAAGACGAACCCGACACGGCTTTCAATGTCAACAACATCACCGACTACCCTCGTTATACACTGGATTCGCCCGACCCCGCGACTTCGCGAAAGGACTCTTCGAGGTTCTACGTACATTTGGACGGCGGATTCGATAATATTTGGGAGTTTACCTACAAAAAACGCAAAAGCGGCGGATTTTGGGTGCTTGTGCATTTGAACAGTCTCAGCGGTGACTATCCCGATTGCGAAAGAAACGAATACATGGGAATATACTATGTTGACGGACGCAAAGACTTAGCGTTTTATGGCAAAGGCGACACCGACTACGCACTGCCACAACCCTCTGTGACAGATTTCTACGCCAATTCCGACAAATTTCCTGAGAGCGTTGTAGAATGGATGAAAGACAGTCAAAAAACAAAATTGGAATACTCCATTGTCAACGACAAAATCGAGGTTACACTCAATCCATATCAGCAAATCGAGTACGTCAATGATGATTATGAGGAAATAATTGACATCCTGCCCAAAAACCTGATGGGTTTTGAGAAGAAAAAAGACCCGAAATTCCCCACAATCACATACGTATGGAACGGCGATGGCTATGTCATAGACCCCAAGTACAAACCGCAGAAAGAAGATTTGAAGTATTTTGAAGGCAGCAACGAAAAATTCTCTCAATCGGGCAAATACCCAATCCAATTGTACGCCGTGCGCGACGACGACCAAATATCCACTGCCGACATCAACGGCGACGGCATAGAAGATTTGGTAATCAACGACAACGACTACAAGGAGTTTGCCGTATATTTCAAGGACAAAAAAGGCGTTTACAACCGTCAGATGATTGGCAAACGTCCACCGGAAGACGACGATGAAGGCGAATTGACGGCAAGCGCGGACAAAGGAGGTATTATCGTTTCTGCATTCTATGAATCCGAAAAAACTTATGACTTCCGCTACGAAAAAGGCGATTTTTACCTCTACAATTATTCCCAATCAATGGAATGGCCCGACGATGGCGGCAGCGAATATTACGAAATCGACTTTGTAAAACACAAGGTAATCGACAATGACACCACATATTCCGTACCCGCCTACCCTCTGAAAAAAATCTCGGAAGTGCCGCTTGGTTGGTGGACAATCACGGAAATCTATTCAGGCTGCAATATGATTGATGTATGGAAACAATTAGAATCACGCCCCGACGATGCGGAAGGCGGCAAGGCATTGAAATACAGCCTCGACAATCTCAAATATGGCATTGATGTCAACGACGGACACTGCACACGCGAACGCACTGTGCATTACTACGAACTCAAAAACGAAAAAAACGGCTACCTTGTTGTGGATGTATATGGACTGATGTGCGAAACACAGTCGGGCACATACAATCTTTCTGAAAACACCATCACCCAATACATCTTCAAAGACGGCAAACTCACAAAGACAGAATTGCAGGACGAATTGAAACCATACAGCAAAGACGGCTACCAAACCGTTTTTGAAAACGAGCGCGGCTACGGCTACTACGGCTACAAACTCCACTTCCTTTCAAGCGGCGGCGACGAGACCGTTTTCGTTTGGAACGGGGAAAAATTTGAGAAAAAATAAATACTAATTATTATGAAAAAACAACTCCTAATCATCTCCGCCCTTGCCCTAATATTGGCATCGTGCGGCATTTCGGCAAAAGCCCAAACTTTTAAGCCGTCGGGCAAAACTGCCGAAGAACTCTCTACCGAAAAGATAACCAACAAAGCCGAAGGCGACTTCAACAAAGACGACGTAAAAGATTTGTTCATAAGCACTTACAAAGGCAGCGCGTTTTATTTCGGCAAGGCGGGCGGCGGCTACAATCTTTTCCACGACTACGACTTGTCTGTGTCTGAAAATGCGAAACTCTCGGTAACCGACAAGGGCGTGCTGAGGATTCAGCAAGATACCGATGATGGCAGCGATGTATTCCTCTTTCGCTATCAAGACAACTGTATGAGGCTTATCGGCGGCAAAAAAGACCGTCACAAGACATCCGAAAACTACGACATATCGTTCAACTACCTCACATCCAAAATGATAACCACCACCGGATCCGGCAACTCAAAGCAATCCGAAACCAAAGATATGGACAATCTTCCCATACTGCGCTTCGGATGGTTTCCGCTGGAATATGATATGCTCGAATATCTTGTGCATCAGATTTACTACGACGAAGAGACACCTACCCCTGAATGGAAGGAGGCTTTCGGCATTTTCAGGCTTATGCAATCAGGCTATTATCTCTTCGGATTCTTCAATGATTACGAAAATGAATACCACGACATCAGACCCGCAGGCAAAAACAAATTTGAAGCCGAATTTATCACCGAACGTCCGATGGTTTACAATCACTCTTCCACTGTATCAATGGAAAAACTCTCCGACGGCACGTACAAAATCCATATCGAAGATGCTCACCGCGACCGCGAATACGAAAGCATAGTTGACCAATACATCTCAGAACACCCCGAAGATGAAGATTTAGACTATGATATACTGATGGAAAAGAGCGGTGCTCAATACCCAGCCGAAGAATACGACGAGTCAGAAAACAACTACATTTTTAAAGATGGATCTTTTATCGAACAAAAATAAAACACGTAGAGACGCCACAATGTGACGTCTCTACAATTTTATGGTGGTGAATAATCCTTATTTCACAATATACCTTTTGCCCAAAACGAGTTTGTCGCCGCTGTCGTCTGCCTCCCACATTTGAGGTTTGCGGGGGCCGTCGTTTTCTACGTGGTGGACGATGTAGATCAACTTGCCCTCAAAGGTGCGGAAAAGCATACCGTGTCCCGAATTGTTGAAATGACACATAGTTCATTGCGGAATCTCAAACTTCATTCCCGTCCATTTAATCAGCACCTCTTTCGTAGTGCCGTCGTCATAATGGACAATGGCCTTGATGTCTTTGCCAACACGCGGAAGGTCGTATGTGATAACGGGATATTCATCTGTGCCTTCCTTGCCGGTTTTGATTGCCTTGTCAAAACCTAAACTCTGCACGCCGTTGTTGTAGTGAATTTTGTGGGTGTCATTGTTGTAAATGCCGAAATAGATGCCGCCAAACTCAGTTTGGACAGCCTTTCGGTCTTTACCCCAAAACTGTTTGACAGAATTGGCAAAAATCTTGTGCTTGCCATCCGAACAGTTCCAATATACCATTTCAACAATAGTTTGTCCACCATCGTCATACTCATCGTCCGGATAATTAATCTCAAAACAAGCGAAACCATTTTTGGCGTCCACTGTTACCTTGCGGTTTTTGTCCAACGGCTTGTTTTTCTTGAAGTTTTGCCACATTTCGTACAACTGTCCCGTAAGTTCGTCTTCGGGTTCGTCGCCAATCCAAGCATTGACGAAGTCGCTGATAGTAGGCTTTTGTCCCGCAAATTTTACAACTCGGGGATAATCATCTGGGTCGTCTTCCTCTGGATAAGGATTCTGCGCCGCCACGGTCATCGAAACCACCATCAGCGCAACCATAATCAGGTAAAATCGCATTGTTTTCATTTTAGTAGAGTTATTAGGTCATACAAAAACACATTAATCCATTGCAAAAATTATGCAAAAATGATTTTACCCCGATGGCAATAAAACCCGCCATAATCGAGTTATTATTATAATAACAACAATTAACACTCGCTAAAAAATGAAAAGAATTGCAATCTTCATCACAATGCTCCTCGCCGCCATCACCACATCGGCGCAGACGGACGACGACAATCTGTACGACGGCAAAATCGGCGACTTCAACATCAAAGTAAGCATCAACTTCCGCAACGTTGTAGATGCCGCAGTAGGCGATTCGGTGGGTTATTATTATTACAACGACCGCCCGAAAACCAAATTCACACTCCGTCTCAAAGAATTGGACGAAGATATGAACGAAACATCATTCCGCGTCTCATACCACATCATCCTCGACGAACACACACCAAAAGGCTTCAAATCAGGCACTTTTGACGGATGGACGAGCGCATTGAGTTGTTACAACGGAACGTTCAAAAACAGTCAGGGCAAAGAATACGATTTTACGTGGGACGTAATGACAATAGACGACTAACTTTCTTTCGTGTTAAATTTTTGAGATTTCGTCGGGGGTGAGACCCGAATATTTTGCAACGAGGTCGATGGACATTCCGTCGGAGAGCATCTTCCTCGCCATTTCGAGGGCTTTTTGGAGTTCGCCTTCCGCACGACCTTCTGCACGACCTTCTGCACGACCAGCAATATGACCGTCAACATATCCTTCGTAACGGCTCGAATCGTCAAGGCTCAATGCCAATCTTACATTTTCCAAATACCGTTTGTACACCTTGCGGTCTTCTTCGCTCAGTGCGTCAACACGGAGTATGTCTCGCGCCTCTTTCAATCCTTGGGCTGTAAACGCCTCAGGTATATCGCCCGTTTTCAAGAATGAAATCCATTCTTGCAACGGTTGGCGGATTTCGTCATCAAACTTATTGACACGCAGAATGTAATACTCAGGGAAGATGCCATGAACCTCATCTACTCCAAACTTCGACTTTTGTGCGGGCGTAAGTTTGAGTTCGTCCTCGTCGTTGAACATATTTTTGAAAACCGTCGTGCCGTGATAGGCGTAGCCTTTACCCTGTCCAAGACTGAAATACAC
>DGIK01000124.1 GCA_002393195.1 Bacteroidales bacterium UBA3824
CCCGGATGTCGCGAAAGATACATATCGGGTTTGTACTTGTTGAGAATGTTCATCACCTCGTAATTCTGTTGGTCGGCAACCGAGGTTTCAAAGTCTATGTTGTTGTCCAACAGGTATTTCATTGATGGAGGTACGTCGCCGTTTTCATATTTCTTATCATAATGCCAAGCCAACGCCCAAACCACTTTGATGCCGAGTTCGTCTAAAACTCGCGACACTTCAAAAGTGTATCCGGGACCCATTCCAAGCACAGCCGTAAGACCTTCGAGTTGTTTTTTAACTTCTTCTATCTGAGGAAGATAGATGGCGCGTTGCTGGGCAATGTATTTCTCGATTTTTTCGCTGCGGTTGGTAACGCGGCCGATTTCTCTGAGCCAAGCCTCAAAACCTTTGATACCGCACTGATTGATTGAGCGCACGTATGGCACGCCGTATTTTTCTTCGAGAGCGTTGCCGAGATAGTTACCCAAAGTACCACAAATACAAGTGGTTGCAAGGTTTTCGGAGAGAGTTGATAGTTCCTCAACGGTAGAATTACAATAGAGGAAAACCGGGTCGAGGTCAAAATTCTTAAAAATTTCTATGATTTCGGGACGCGCCGATTCAAAGAAGTTTTTGAAATTGATCTTGTTGTTTTTCGGAGCGTTAGGGCGAGGTTTCTGCACAATTGCCTGTAACACCGCGTGGTCTGAAATGTCGAAGCCCGTAGCCCAAATTTTGCTCTTGAAACCCTCGCAGTGAACAGCCACCACGGGCACAGGAATTTCGTCTTTTACTTCGTCAACAATGCTGTCGATGTCTTCGCCGATAATGCCTGTTGCGCAACTACTTGACACAAAAATTGCTTTGGGTTTGTAGCGGCGGTAGGTTTCGATGATGATTTTGCGTAAGGCCTCGGTTGAACCAAAAATTGTGTCTTTTTCGTTCATATCGGTGCCCACATACACGGTGTCGGACGTTACGCCGCGTTTTTTTGCCATCACTTTCGACATATAGTAACTGTTGCTGCTCGTTACCGAACAGCCCGATGGACCGTGATGGATGATTGCCACGTCCCTGATACCTGCAAGTTGCGATAGTCCGCACAGCGAAAGGCAAGTGCTTGATTGTGAGAAACATCTTGCGCAACCTTTTAGAGTTCCGCATTGCGATTTTTCTGCCAAATCTTTTAGCGAACCGATGTAACCGGTAATTGACCCAATCCTCGTTTCGCGCACCGCAACATTAGAATTGTTTAAATTTACTGACATTTTATTTAGTTTTAATATTCATTTTCTTTTTCGATTGCAAAGGTAGAATGATAGGAATGTTTGTCCAAGAAAAAGATAAAGATTGGAATATTTTGCTAAAACATATAACGTAAGGAGAAAATATTATTTAGATTTGGGATGATTTGGTGAAGATTTGGAAAAATGTTGGGAGGATAAATAATTTTGTGTTTCGTAAAATAATAATTATATTTGCACTTGAAACTTTTTAACGGCAAGTATTATGGTTATTCCGACAAAAAAGACATACCGACTTCTGCCATACGGACAGAGCGACTTTGCGACGATTCGCAAAGAAAACAGATATTATGTGGATAAGACAATGTTCATACCCGCGCTCGAAGAATTCAAATACCAGATGTTTCTTCGTCCGAGGCGGTTTGGTAAAAGTCTAATGCTCAATATGTTAAGTGCGTATTACGATGTCTCTATGAAAGACGATTTCGATATGCTTTTCGGCGATTTGTACATCGGCAAAAATCCTACGGAAGAACGTAACAAGTATTTGATTTTGAAATTCAATTTTTCAAAAGTAAATCCCGACCCCGAAAAAGTCAACGATTCGTTCAACGACCTTGTGCTTTTGACGTTAAGGGATTTTGCAGAAAAATATAAATGTTTATTACGTGAAGGTGCATTAGACGAAATCAGATTACAGACCGACTCTAACACGGCTTTTACGGAGTTGCTTAATATCGTTCAGCGTTCAGGTCGAGAAGTTTATGTAATTATCGACGAGTACGACAACTTCGCCAACACAATGCTTGCCGACAATGAGAGCAACTATAAAGATTTGACCCACGGCGACGGGTTTTTCCGTCTGTTTTTCAACAACTTGAAAGCCACCACCACCGACAACAATGCGCCTGTTGCAAGGATTATGATTTCGGGCGTTACACCGTTGACACTCAGCGATGTAACGAGTGGTTACAACATCGGAATGAACATTTCCACAGATTTTCAGTTCAATACGCTTGCTGGTTTTACTGAGACCGAGTTCCGCCAAATGCTTGAATATTACCGCGATGCGACTGGTATTTTCAATCATACCGTTGACGAACTTATTGAAATTACCAAGCCGTGGTACGACAATAACTGTTTCAGTAACAAAGCATTGAGCCAAGATCGTATGTATAATTCTGATATGGCGTTGTATTTTCTTAGAGAATATATCAAAAGTGATGGCAATATTCCCGATAGGTTGGTGGACGACAATATCATTACCGACTACAACAAGATGGCGAAACTAATCCGTTTTGAAAAACAATTCGGCGAAAAAACATCTCTGATTCAGCGAATTACCACCGATGGAGAAATTTATGCAAGAGTAAAGACCACTTTTTCGCTCAAAGACCTCACGAGTTATGAAAACCTTGTCAGTCTGATGTTTTATATGGGATTGCTGTCGGTTGGCAACCACGAAAGGGGCAGGACGTTGCTTGTAATCCCAAATTCAACCGTCCGTCAGCAATACCTTGACTATATGAAAAAGTCGTATGAAACCCTGATTTCGTGGAAAACCGACGACAACATAATGAACGACCTCGGCTACAATTTTGCTTGGAATGGCGAACACGAGCCTTTTCTGCGCTACATCGCAAGTTGTATGAAAGAGACTTCCGATAACCGCGATTTCATCAAGACTGGCGAGGCGTTTGTCAAAGGCTTCATTTTGGGACAGTTCGGCACAAACCTCAATTATTACCTTGCACACAGCGAGTACGCGCATGGGCATTGTTACAGCGACCTCTACCTCGAACCGCGCCTCGACACGCCGTATGCTTACGTCATCGAGTTGAAATATTGTCCAAAATCATCTAACGAAAAAGACATTGACGACCTTCTTAACGAAGCCCACGTCCAACTGCCCAAGTACATCAACGACAACCATTTGCAATCCGCCGCAAAAGACAAAGGTTGGACTTTGACGGGGATAATTATGGTGTTCAACGGCTGGGAATTGGCAAGGTATGAGGTGATTGAACATTAATGAAAAAAGGGCGCACACAATGTACGCCCCACATTCATCCAAATGATGTTTCAATCCATTAATATTCAAACAAATGCGTGCTCAAATACCTCAATCCTGTATCTGCAAGGAGAGCAACGATGTTTTTGCCCTTGTACTCAGGACGTTGGGCGAGTTGGGTGGCAGCGTAGAGAGCCGCGCCTGACGATGCCCCAACAAGTACGCCATCTTTTTTGGCGAGAAGTCGAGCCGCCTCGTAGGCTTGGTTGGTGTGGATTTCAAAATAACCGTCGTAAACCTTGCGGTCGAGGTTGGCGGGAATGTACTCCTCCTTGGTGTTTTCAAAGGGGTGAACGCCAGTAATTTCCTCTTGGTCAGGACGTTCGGGACTTTGGAACGAATCTTCGGTGGGCTGAACGCCAAAAATCTTCACATTCGGGTTCTTAGATTTAAGGTAATTGCCTACTCCTGAGAGAGTTCCGCCAGTACCAACGCACGCCACAAAAGCGTCAACCTTGCCCTCGGTGTCGTTCCAAATTTCGGGACCCGTGGTGTTGAAGTGAATGTTGGGATTTTCGGGGTTGCGGGTTTGGTCGGCAAACCAATAATTCTTGTCGCCCTTGGCTTCGAGATGGCGTTCCAAAGCCTTTACGCACTCAATGAAATCGGGACCGTTTTTCTCAAAACTCTCCACGATTTCAGGCACTTCCGAGAGTTTCACGGTTTCGCCGCCGAGAGCGTGAATCACCTGGAAACGCTCCTTCGACACTTGGTCTTGAATATAGACGCGGAATTTGTAACCCTTCGCGGCGGCTACAGCAGCAAGACCAACGCCTGTGTTGCCACTCGTGAGTTCGATGATTGTGTCGCCCTTTTTGAGTTTGCCGGTGCGCTCAGCCTCCTCCACCATTGCAAGCGCGATACGGTCTTTTACGCTTTGGTTGGGGTTGAAATATTCCAACTTAACTATGATGTTGGCATCGAGGTTTTTAGCCTTGTTGTAGCCGTTGATTTGCAGCAGAGGCGTCTTGCCCACAAGTTCTGCTATTGATTGATGAATTTTTGCCATATCGTTTTATGTTTTAATTAATGTTATATGATTATGGTGCAAAGATATGATGAGTGGATATTTTGTCCAAGAAGAAAAGAATTATAAGATTATTTTTCTAAAATAATATCAATATCAAGAATTATTAATTATAATTACAATTGATTATAATTAAAAAAAGAATAAACAACTTACCACTTGGGACAACGAATTATTGATTACCTTCTATTCACCAAAAACACTCGACCTTTTTTGTTGATGCGACGGTAAAATTTGATGGCGATGTTGCGGTTTTTGCAGTTGCGGTTTGCCTCGCGGATTCTGTTATCAAGTTTGCGAAACCAATTTTTAGGAATCAAATCGCTTTGCCCGGGAATTGAGCCGTTGTTGTCGAGTTTTCGGATTTTTACAAGCGTTGCAAAAGCCGTCTGAGCCACGTCAATGCACGATTTTCCCGGACCGATGATGCCGTAAAGGGACGTTGAAGCGGTCTTTTTGATTTCTTTTAAAATTTCAACATCCTCCGACCGCGCCGTTCTTATTCGTCTAAAAACCAAATAGTTATGTTTTTCGTAAGGGTTGATGACGCAAGAACGGCGCACAGCACGGCGGAGGTTGGAGATTTTGATACCGTTGACGTCGATAATCAGGACGCCCGTATCAGCATTGACGCTTGTACCCCACGGTTTTGGCGCGCCGGCTGTTCCATTGATTGAGACGTAATGCCAACCCGCCGCCTCGCTGCCCGTCAAAACGGCGATGTGTCCGTTTCCGTGGGCGGCTTTTTTGTCCAACATAAAAACTACGTCGGCATTTGCGGCGGTAGCAATCGTTGTCAACAATATCAAAATCAAAAACATTGTCATTTTTCGTAATTCCAAATTGTTGCAAGTCAAGGAGATAATTGCACAAAATTATGATTGATAGTGATTTTGAACAAGAATAATTGAGAAATCAGAAAGATTGACCAAAATTCTAAACATCAAAGAATTTTTGATTAATTTAAATCCCAAATTATGATGAAAACAGAATAAGTTTCGAGCGCAAAATACCTAAAATTAATTAACAATATTTATCATCACATATCGAATAATATTTCTAATTTTGCGGTATGAAAAAGATTGCAAAAATATTATTCACGGTGGCGTTCTCGATTTACATTCTGTTAATCGGGGCGGGCATCAATATTGTAAAATGCAATCATTCAGGCAAATACAAAATATCGTCGGCGTTTTTTACGGTTGACAAAAATTTTTCCTGCACTCCGTCGCACGGATGTATGGAAACAGTATTTGTGCAATATATTCCGTGCGTCAATCCTGATTATCAGGCGTTTGACTTCCACTTTGAGATACCTACTATCATTAAGGATATTTTTTATGATATTAACGACTATTCACTTGAAACCCAGCATTATACAATCAACACAAAGATAAATCCGCCTCCAAAGGATTTGCTTTCTATAATTAAAGTATTCAGAATCTGATAGTTGTGATTTTGCGTAACAGCAAATTCGCAGGATGCTCATATAATGCGTTCTGCGCAGAAATTGCATATCTATTAATCAATTAAAATTCTGAATATCAATAAATTATGAAAATATTTTTAATGGCGGCACTGTGTGTGCTCGCCTCATTTGGCGTATCGGCTCAGAATGTAATTTCGGGAACGGTAACGGACGTAAAAGGCGAATCGCTCGCAGGCGCAAATGTCTATTGGATAGGCACTTCCACGGGCGTTACAACCAATGTTGACGGAAAATTCTCAATCGAAAGAATTGCAGGCAAAAAACTCCTTGCAATCTCGTTTTTAGGTTTTGAAACCGACACTGTGGATATTGGCAAAATATCTGACAACCAAGCAATTAAAGTAACATTAAAGGACAATTCAAAGGACGTTGCCGAGGTTGTAGTTTCGGAGCGTCGCCGTGGCACGTCTGAAATGGGCGGTGCGCTCAACGGTCTGAAAATCAATCAGGCAGAACTTTTCAAGGCGGCTTGCTGCAACCTTGGCGAAAGTTTTACGACAAATCCGTCGGTGGATGTGAGTTATTCTGACGCGGCAACGGGCGCAAAACAGATTAAACTATTGGGTCTCAGCGGATTGTATGTGCAGATGTTGGCGGAAAATATTCCCGATTTCCGTCTCACCGCCTCGCCTTACGCCCTCGGATACGTACCGGGCGCGTGGCTTAAAGGCATTCAGGTGTCGAAGGGTGCGTCGTCGGTGAAAAACGGCTACGAAAGCATTACAGGTCAAATAGATGTGGAATATCTCAAACCAGACGACGAACAAGGAATCGGTCTCAACATTTATGGCAATTCTGAGGGCAGAATGGAGGTGAACGCCGATGCCAACAAGCATATTACACACCACCTAAGCACCGAAGTATTAGTGCATTACGAAAATTCTTTGGCAGATATGGACGAGAACGGCGACAATTTTTTCGACAAGCCCGATGTCAATCAAGTGAATTTTCACAACCGCTGGCATTACCACAAGGGACGGTATATTTTTCACGGCGGATATTCGATTTTGGACGAAAAACGCGATGGAGGACAGTTGAAATCCATTGAAAATGTGCCACTTTACAAGATTTCGATGGACACCCGCCGTTACAATGCATATTTGAAAAACGCTTTTGTAATCGACCCCGCACGCAATTCGAGCGTTGCGCTAATTACCTCTGCCACAATGCATAACTTGGAATCGCAGTTTGGCAGCAAGGTTTATAACAACGACGAGCGCAACCTCTACGCACAACTCATTTTTGAAACTGATTTGAGCGAAATGCACAATATATCAGCGGGTTTGAGCGTCAATGCCGACCGTATGTCGCAAGATTATCTCCAAACCAAAAATCTCGATGAAAACGAAACCGTAATTGGCGGCTATGCTCAATACACGTTTAATTACGACGATATTTGGATTTTGATGGCAGGTTTGAGAATAGACAACAGCGATGATTTCGGTACATTTTTTACACCGCGCTTCCATCTGAAAATCAAACCGTTGGAGGCGTTTTCAATGCGATTTTCGGCAGGCAAGGGTTACAGGTCGCCTCACGCATTGGCAGAAAATCACTTTTTGCTATCGTCGGGTCGTGAAATTTCCATCGAAAACCTCTCACAAGAGAGCGCGTGGAACATTGGTTCGAGCCTTTCGTGGAAGATTCCAATTGCCGGTAAACATCTGAAAATCAACACAGAATACTATTACACCACATTCCAATCACAGGCTTTGGCAGATTACGACATTTCGCCCAGCAAAATTGTCATCAAATCTTCTGACGAACGTTCGTATTCGCATACATTTCAGGCAGATGCGGCGTATGATGTGTTCAAGGGATTTGAACTTTCGGCGGCTTACAGATTGAACGACGTGAGGGCTTATTCGGGTGGCGAATTGCGAGTTAAACCGTTGACCAACAAGTATAAAGCACTCTTTACAGCCTCGTACAAAACGCCTTTGGCTATTTGGCAGTTTGATGCTAATCTCCAACTCAATGGCGGTGGCCGTCTGCCCGATTATTTCGACGAAAACGGCGCATTGGTAAGCGATGCAGAATTTGACGCTTTCCCTCAACTCAACATTCAGATTACCAAATGGTTCAGGAAGTTTTCGATTTATGTAGGCGGCGAAAATTTGACCAATTACCGACAGAAAAATCCAATCATTTCGTCTGAAAATCCGTGGACACAAACCTTTGAGCCGACATTGGTTTATGCACCCGTGAGTGGCGCGATGTTTTACATCGGACTGAGGTGCAATTTTTTCAGAGAACAATAATTTTTAAGCAATAAACGTTTAACAATCAAAAACTTGCATTATGAAAAAGTTAGTAATGTTTTTCGCCATTATGATTATGGCGTTGACGGTAGCTGGCAAGGACATCAAGACCCTCGTGCTCACTACCAATCCGCAGATGCACTGCGAAAGTTGCGAAAACAAAATCAAAAACAACATCCGCTTCGAAAAGGGCGTCAAGTCGATAGAAACCGACATTGCCGCCCAAACTGTGACCATCGTCTATGATGCGGATAAAACCACCGAAGACGCTATCATCCAAGCGTTTGCAAAAATCAACTACACCGCTCGCAAAGTCTCAGAAGGCGAGGCAGTGGAGCATTGCCACGAGGACAGCGGATGTTGCAAAAAGAAGTAATCATCCCGCCTTCCGATAACTCCAAATACCTATCGAACGACGGTATTTCGCCCAATATTTCAGTATAAACGCCTTGACACCGAGGCGTTTATACATTTGCGAAAAGTGCTGCGAAAAGTAGTAGAACTCGGATTGAAATTTCAACTTCAAGCCCCAATCCTCAATCTCCAACGGATTGTCGCAACCCCACGCAAAAGTGGCATTGGTTGCGCTGACACTTTGCTGAGTTTCAGTGCGTTGACTGAAATCTTTGCTGATTCGCTCAATGTGGATTTCGGCATTTGGGAAATTGTTGTCGATGTTCTTGAAAATCCTTTTTATCTGATTTTCTGTGAGATACATCGCCACGCCTTCCATAATGAACAAGAAATGACCGTTGGGATGCTGCGCCTTGACGGTATCAATCCATTCGCGATTGGTGATGTCGCCGATAATGTACTGATTGCTAACACTTTCTGGCAAAATGTTGCGGCGAAAATCAATCACGTCAGCAAAGTCCAAAAGATACGAACTGAACGGTTTGCCAACGTTGGTGCGCTCAATCCTTGGGTCGAGTCCGCACGCCAAAAGTACCACAACAGCATCGTCGTATTTTGCAACAAAATTTCTAAGAATTTCGTCGAAATACTTGGTGCGCACCGAAATACAAAATTGACATCGCTTATCCGCAGAAAACTTGTTGAAATTGTAGTCGATTTTCGCGAGAATTTTTTGCGAAAATTCGTCCACAATAATCGGATTCTTCTCCTCAGCCTCCTTTGCACGCATATACAAAGGAATCAGGAGCGTTTCTGAAACATTTTCTTTGAATGTCGGTTTTATCTTTTTCATAATTGTTTGTTTGATAATGATGTCAATTCTTTGACCATAAAAATACTTGTCGCCGTATGTCCCGAATTGCCAAGACGATGTGGTATAGTATGGAATCCATATTTTTGATACATCGCCACCGCTGACGAAAATTCAGGAAATGATTCAATATACAGATGACTGTATCCTTTTGATTTAGAAGCGTTTATAATTGTATTCAAAAGTATTCCGCCAATACCTTTGCCACGAGATTCTTGTCGCAAATAGAATTTAATTACCTCTGCATAACCATTCGGAAGACCTTCGGTGGGATAAAAACCACAACCACCAAGTAGCACATCGTCTTCAATGTACACATAATAATCTGATACTGAATTATTTACTGTGTCATAGATAGTGAATGTGCGCGGATCGTCGTAAACAGTATTTTTGAGCGGTGCAGAAAATTCTATAAAAGCATTTCTGACAATTTGTGCAACCACATTTTGGTCTTGTGGTTGTATCTTCCTGATACAGAATGTCTTTTCCATCATAATGTCGCAACGCTCGTATGAATTTCCGGCAATCGGTATCTCTCTGAATCCGTGTTTTTTATAGAGATTTATCGATGCTTTTAGTTTGGTGTTTCCAATTAAAAATACACGTCTTTCGCCGATTTTGCGGACGTGGCGAAGAAGTTCGCCAACCAACAAATCTCCTATACCTTGCCCCTGAAATTCTTCCGAAACAGCCAATTTAGCCAATTCGTAACCTTCTGAACCTTTGTTGATTAATGCCACGCAGCCGGCGGTTTTGCCGCTGCCCTTATCAACGGCAAAAAATATCCGCCCACCGTGCGCATTAATATCATCAACGTGGCTAAACGTCTCAATATCACAATCTTCCAAGTGGAAATATTTTTCAATCCAATGCTTGTTAAGATTGATGAAATCCTGTTTGAGACCGTCGCTGTAATCTGTTGTAATTTCAATCATCTTGGTATCAGTCAATTACTCCAACGCCTGCCTGAAATCTTCAATCAAATCTTCGGTGTCCTCGATGCCTGCCGAAACGCGGATTAGGGTGTCGGAAATGCCGTTTTGTTCGCGGACTTCCTTGGGCACGGAGGCGTGGGTCATTATCGCTGGAATCTCGATGAGACTCTCCACTCCGCCGAGACTTTCTGCCGTGGCAAAAAGTCTGAGTTTTGAGAGAAAATTCTGCGCATCGTCCAATGTACCAAC
The DNA here is from genome assembly GCA_002393195.1 of Bacteroidales bacterium UBA3824. Classification (GTDB taxonomy): domain Bacteria; phylum Bacteroidota; class Bacteroidia; order Bacteroidales; family UBA3824; genus UBA3824. Next base: position 10,484 of record DGIK01000124.1, read on the forward strand.
GAGTTCAAACGAGAAAATTCCACTCGAACCCGACGACTGAGCCTCAGCAAGAGCGTGCTGCGGATGCGATTTCAACAGCGGAAAATTCACACGTTTCACCTTGGGCGAACTCTCCAAAAACTCAGCCAAAGCCAAGGCATTTTTCTGATGCTGTTTCATACGCACGGCAAGAGTTTTGGCTCCACGGAGGGTCAGATAACTGTCGAACGGCGAAAGCACCGCGCCCACAGCGTTCTGATTATAAGCGATTTTCTTGTAATAATCATCATTGTTGAGCACCACTGAGCCGCCGAGAACATCGCTGTGTCCGCCGATGTATTTGGTTGTGCTGTAAACCACGATGTCCGCGCCCAAATCCAAAGGTCTCTGAAAATATGGCGACAAAAATGTGTTGTCAACCACGAGTATAAGTCCGTGTTTGTGAGCGATTTGCGCAATTGCTTTGATGTCTGCCAATTTCATCAGCGGATTGGTGGGCGACTCGATCCAAATAAGTTTGGATTTTGGCGTGATTGCGTTTTCGATGTTTTCGGGTTTGGTGGCATCCACGTAGGTTGCGGTGATGTCAAAATTCACAAAAACATTGCTCAAAAGCCTACGTGTGCCGCCGTAGAGGTCGTCGAAACCAATCACATTGTCGCCCGCTTTCAGGAGCGAAATTATCACCGTTGACGCCGCCGCCAAGCCGGACGAAAACGCCAAACCATACTTTGCGCCGTCTAAGGCTGCAAGTTTTTCCTCCAACGCCTTGCGGGTTGGATTGAGGCTGCGTGTGTACTCGTAACCCGCTGTGGGTGAGTCGGCTCTGAGCCTTGCAAATGTTGTTGATAAATGAATCGGAACGGCCACATCGCCGCTTGCCCCGTCTCTAAAATCCGGCTCTTCACCATTGTGAATTGCCCTTGTAGAAAATGCTGTCATTGTTTTGATTTTTTAAGTTATTAACAATCAGTTTTTTAACACCGAATTAAACAAATTAAACAAATAATAATCTCTGTCAAAGAGTTCCGTTTTATTCGTTTAATTCGGTGTTAAATGAAATTATTCAATTTTCAATTTCTTCTCCGCTAACCATTCGTCATTGAACATTTTGGA
>DGIK01000122.1:0-23444 GCA_002393195.1 Bacteroidales bacterium UBA3824
AGCCGCCGGTGTTGCGGTATTCGTCCACGATTTCTTTGGTGAGTTCGATGTACTTGTGGTCAACGAGACCCGAAGGACCGCCGAGGAAGCCGTAGAGTTTTGAGTCGGGGTTGATGGCCTTGATGCCGTCGAAAATGCCGGAGATTACGTTGTGTCCGCCGGGAGCCTGACCGCCCGAAAGGATTACGCCAACGTTGATGGCTTTTGCAGCGGCAGCCTTGTCGCCGTTTTCAAAAGTTACGATTGGCAGACCGTAAGTGTTGGGGAACAGTTTCTTGATTTCCGCCTGGTCAGCGACAGATTCGGTCGCCTTGCCTTCCACGATAACGGGATTGCCGGTGATTGACGCCGGCATTTTGGGCTGGTATGCAGCCCTCGCAATTTGTAAAGGACTTTTCTTCATTGTAAAGTTTTGTTATATTGTTTTGATGTGTTTTCTTCAAGTGGCAAAGATATGAAAAATATGGAGATGTGCAAAAAATATTTTTGATGCCGACGCATAAAAATATTTTGTCATCTCACCATTTGTCTAAATCGACATTGCAATTCGTTCAATCTGAGCATCAGTGCATCGAAGTCCAATGGGTTGCCATAGATGAAACTTGATTGCATTGCCTCGTAATCTGAGCGTAGGCGTTGGAGAATATCGCCCGTAGGACAAAACGTGATTTTGTCTGCCTCGTTGAGCGAATAATCTATGCCGCCCAGATGATAAAATTTTTTCCGATGTTCAATAATTTCGGAATATAGAGTTGAGTTATTGAGGGCAGATTTCCCGTATTCGGTATCCATCAGACGTTCCAAATCGTAGAGATGGCGGCTCATCCTCAGTGTGCGCGGATTGTTGCGTTGAAATTCTTCGTTGAGCAAAAATGCTTTTTCAAGGAATGTCCTTGAAGGTGATACTGTGGCGATGTCGCAGTATGTGTCGCTATCTTCATCACCAAAATGTTCGTTAATTAAAGAAGTTATGTGTTTGATTTCAAATGGTTCTCGCATAGAGAGACAGCTAATTTCTATTTTGACAACGGGTTTTACGTATGTGTGGAGCGATTTGAAGATGCTCGGATAGTGAACCAAAAGCACTGTCGGGTCGGCATCGTGGTCTATTGGTATTTCTCCATTCCCGGTAAGGCGTGTTGATACAGCCTCCACTTTGGCAGGAAGTCTATTGGCTGTCAGTTTTTGTTCCAATTCTTTTTTGAGTTCGCCAACCACGAAGTCCCTTGAAGCCTTGCGAAGCATTTTGATTTGGTTGTTGTTGTCGCATTTTGCACAAGCCAAATGTTTTTCTGCGAAGAAAAAATCCTTATAAAGAGCAATGTCAATGTCCTCGCTGAAACGGTTGATAATGTTCCAACCTTTGCTCAGACTTGTGCCGCCTTTGAATAGAAGATACTTGGATACGCTCAGGCTGAATAATGATTTAAGAACGGTGGACACCCACCAATCTTTCTCTACCGCTTCCTGAGCAATGTTTTTCAATTCCGCTATGTGTCCGATCATATACAGACGGTCGGCATAGTTGTTATCTATCCATCTTGTCATTTGTGATTTCGTTTTTAATTTTTGTCAATACTTTGCGAATCCACGCAGGGGCAATAAGTACATCCTTCTGCCAGGTCTTGTCTTCGGGATGTTCTTTTAGTAGTGTTCTGATGGTTTCGATATGACTGTCGGTCATGTTGTCCTTGCCAATCGCTTTTAATGCCTGGACAAGGACTGGCAGCAAATTGCCTTTGTATGAAAAATTTTTTGGAACGCTGCGTTTCAGATGTATTGTCTGTTTGCCAATTTTGATTTCTCTTGCCGAACCGTTTGTAATATATTCTGGGTTCATTGGAATTTGTGTAGAAAGTCCAAGCCTATTAATTGCAGTATTTCCGGTGGGCAATATTTGGGCGTTGTCGCGTTTTGCAACAGCCGTTATTATATCGTCTAATGGCGGATATACTATTCCAAATTTGCTTTTCATAGGTTTGAGATATATGCCGAATGCAATTCTCACAATAATCCCTTGTCCGCACAGGTCAGACAATACCTGACGGACATATTCATCGTCATAGAGGGGAAAGCTATTATTGAAAAACAGACTCCCATCCCGGCTTTTGCTGATGTTGTTCCTTATTTCTTCTACTACTGCCATATCCAAAGAGTTAATATCTAAAAACACTCACAATTTTTGCAAAAATTTGTGAGTATCTCGATGGCAAAAATAGTTGATTTGTTGTAAATAAACAAATAAATTTTTGATTTTTTGAAAAATAAAAAAACACTCACAATTTTTGCAAAAATTTGTGAGTGTTTTTTTTATTATTGTGCTGATTCTTCCTCCAATTTCCCATCCGCATACACTGTTCCGTTTTGGCGTATTGGGATGTCGCAGGTGTTGATTGTTTCGCTGAGGTTGTCGGCGCGATCCTGGATGTAGATTTCGTAGCGGATGGTGTCGTAGTTGATGTATAGCGATGGCGTGGTCATTGTAACAATCACTTCCGCACGGAGGTATTTGTTTTGCCCGATGGGCTGTTTGTACGGGATGCGGTAGGTGTATGTGGTGTCGCCGGTGCGCTCGTATTGTCCGTTTTCCTTCTTGAAAACGGTGATGAACAGGTTTCGGAGGCTGTCTTTGTCTTCGCGGTTGAGACCGAGGTTGCCGTCGCCGTCGATTACTTGCAGCGTTATTTCTTGGAGTTTTACCTTGTTGTCGAGTTCGTCGATGGTGTCGGCGAGGAATACTTTCTTAAATTCCACTCTCGGGATTTCGGAATATGTCTCCAAGTCTTTGCAGCTTGCGGCGGCAATCATTGCGGCTATGACAATCGTCGCCGCTAATATGGTGGCTCTTATGTTCATTTATTTTTTTCTGAAGAATATTTTGATTGGCACGCCGCAGAAGTCGAAGTCTTTGCGGAGTCGGTTTTCAATGTAACGCTTGTACGGGTCGCGGATGTACTGCGGCAGGTTGCAGAATAGTGCAAATGTCGGGTAGTACGTCGGCAACTGTGTGGCGTATTTTATCTTGATGAATTTGCCCTTCACTGCCGGCGGACGGTACTCCTCCACGTATTGCTGGATGCACTGGTTGAGTTTTGATGTTGGGATTTTGCGGGTGCGGTTTTCATATACGTGGATTGCTTCCTCCATTGCTTTGAGGATGCGCTGTTTGGTAACAGTGGATGTGAAGATTACCGGCACGTCGTCGAATGGTTCGAACTGTTTCCTTACGTATTCTTCGTATTTTTTTGTGGCGTTGTCTTCCGACTTGTCCACGAGGTCCCATTTGTTGACGCAGACCACGAGGCCTTTGTTGTTTTCCAAGATGATGCGGAATACGTTCATGTCCTGCGATTCCACACCTTGTGTGGCGTCGAGCATGAGGATGCAGACGTCGGCTTGTTCGATTGCGCGGACGGAGCGCAGGGTGGAGTAAAATTCTATGTTTTCTGTTACCTTGTTTTTCTTGCGGAGACCGGCGGTGTCCACGAGTATAAAATCGTGTCCGAATTTGTTGTAACGGGTGTTTACCGTGTCGCGTGTGGTGCCGGCGATTGGGGTTACGATGTTGCGCTCTGTGCCGGTGAGTGCGTTGATGAGGGACGATTTGCCTACGTTTGGACGGCCTACGACGGCTATCTTGGGTATGCCTTCCTCGTCATCTACACTTTCGTCGGTGAAAGATGCGGTGACTGCGTCGAGTAGTTCGCCTGTGCCTGAGCCGGTGTTGGCGCAAAGTGAGAACACTTCGCCCATGCCGAGCGCGTAGAAGGCTGATGTTTCGAGGTGCAGTTCGGGGTTGTCGCTCTTGTTGGCGGCGAGGAATACGGGCTTGCCTGCCTTGCGGAGCATTTCGGCTATGGTCTCGTCGCCGGCTGTAACGCCAAGCATCGTGTCAACCATAAATAATATTACGTCCGCCTCTTCGATGGCGAGGTGTACTTGTTTTTTGATTTCGTTTTCGAATATGTCGTCGGAGTTGTTTACGTAACCGCCGGTGTCGATTACCGAAAATTCTTTGCCGTTCCAGTCAGATTTGCCGTAGTGGCGGTCGCGTGTTACGCCCGCAGTCTCGTGCACGATGGCTTCGCGGGTCTGTGTAAGTCTGTTGAATAATGTGGATTTGCCTACGTTAGGGCATCCTACTATGGCTACTATGTTGCTCATTTTGGGTTGGTTATTCTGCCTTAGTGTTAAGGAAATTTTCAATTAAAGCCGTCGCTTCGTCAGCGCGGTCTGGGGACACAAGTAGTTCTACGTATGGGTCGAATCCTTGCTCTGCCCATCCGTTTTCGTTGTCGCCGGCGTTGCGGTTTTTAGCGTATGATTCTATTCCGTGGCTTTGGAGTAGCTTCATTACCATGTTGACGTCTATTGCGAGTCCGCTGAATACTATTACCGACTGATTTTCCATGATTTTGGGATTTAGTTTATATTGTCTGTGTGGCTGCAAATATACAGATAATTCCCAAATTGTGCAAATTTTTTTTAAGTTGCTGATTTATTCTTCGTTGCCTTGGCCCGAAATTTCTACTTTTAGTATGAAGTAGTCGGTGCCGTTTACAGGTATGAAAAGGTATTCGAGTTTGCCGTCGGTCTTGCGAGCGATGTCGATGAGTCCGAGGCCTGCGCCGCCTTTTGATGATATTGTGCCTTCTTTGAGTTGCTTTTTGTACATTGCGTTGAGCTCTTCCTTTGTGGCGTTGTTTACGCAGTCGAGGGCTTGTGTTAGGTGCAGGATGTCGTGCTTTGATACTTTGTTGGCAGTCATTATATAATATATGCCGTCCTTGCGTCCTATCATGAATAGACCGTTGATGAGGCTAAATTCCGTCTGGAACTCCGTGCTGTGTTTCTGCATGTTTTGGAGGATTTCCACGAGGGAGTGGTGCACGCGGCGTTTCACTTGTTTTTCCTCGTTGTTTTGCTCCATCTCGGCTTCGTTTTTCTCGGTGAACATTTTCACTACTTGGTGTGTGAATTTGCCGATGTAAACTACCGATATGCCGTTCTCTATCAGCTCGTCGTATAGGGCTAATACGTTGTGCATGAAGTTTATGTCGAGTTCCATTGCGGGATTCTTTGTACTCATGGTCTTGGTGTGTTGGTTTATGTTTCGCAGTTTATATTGCAAAAGGCGTGCAAAACGGTTGCCGCCGGTTAATTTTTTTCGTCCTCTTTCTTGTCGTCGAGGTATTCTTTGAGTTCCATTACGGTAGCCCTGATACCTTGGAGTGTTTTTACAAGCTCAAAGTTTGATACCCCGTTTTTGGTTTTGAGGTAGTTTTTTGCGCCTTCGAGCGTCATGCCACGGTCCTTGACAAGGTAGTGAATCTTGTGGATGTTTTCGATGTCTTTTTTCGTAAACTGACGGTTGCCCTTTTGGTTTTTCTTGGGGCGGATAATCGGAAATTCCTTTTCCCAATATCTTATCAACGAGGTGTTTACGTTGAACATCTTAGCCACTTCGCCGATGGAGTAGTAGAGCTTGTCGAGCTTCTCAATCTGCTCGCTCGTTATCATTTCCATCTCTTCATCCGTTGTCAATGTGATTGCTTCGTTTTCCATATATAGTGTTTTTTTGTTTTCAATTACTTCAATTACTTCAATTACTTGTTTTTAATCCAACGCCAGTCCCCTTGTTTCGGCTATCTTTGCCACCTTGTTCCATTGTTGAGGCTTGAGCGATGCAAAGAAGTAGTTGACGGGGTTGGTTGCCTTGCCGTTGTATTGCACTTCGTAGTGCAGGTGTGGTGTGAGCGATTTGCCGGTGTTGCCCACGAGACCGATAACGTCGCCGCGTTTCACTTTTTGTCCACGGCGCACCATGTATTCGCTTACATGGGCGTATAGGGTCTTGTAACCGTTGTTGTGATTAATAATAATGTGTTTGCCGTGCTCCCTCATGTCGCCTATGAACTCCACGGTGCCGTTGGCTGTGGCGTGGATTTCGGTGCCTGTGTTTGCGGCGATGTCGATTCCGTTGTGCATTTTGGGCGTTTTGTAGATTGGGTCGAGCTTTTTGCCGAATCCATAATATATAATGTCCACTTGTGCGTGCTCCACTGGCAGTATCGAGGGCAGGCATTTGAGGTCTTCGCCGCCTTGCGCGAGTTTGTATTGGAGTCCGCTGAATGTTTTTTCTTCTTCGTTGAGTTTGCGGCAGCTGATTTCGGTCATCGCGGCCACGAGGTTTTTGAGCGAATCTTCGCTTTGTATCTTGGTGTATGTTTCACGGCGTTGAGCCTGGTTGTCAACGTCCATCTCTGTCTCGAAGATGGCTCTGTATAGATCCTTGTCGCGTTGTTCGATGTCTTTGAGCACGGAGTCCACCCTGTCGTATTTGAGGCTCAGGGCTTCGTATTCCTGCTGCATTGCGATGTTTTCTTCTTCGATCTTGGTCTGTTTTGGAGTCTTTATAGTATATGATATGGTAAGGAACACGACGATGCCTATCGTCAGCGTGGCGAGAGCCTGCGTGGCGATGCGTATGGCGATTTTGCGCCATTTGTGTTGTTCCTCTTTCTCGTATCCGAGCGAATCTGGGTCGAATCTGTAGTTTCCGTCCGACATGTTGTTAGAGTGTTTTTTGCTTTGAAATGTATCGCAAAATTAAAAAAAAAAATAATAAAAAAAAACAAGTTGACATTTTTTTAGCAAAAGTAAAAAAAAATGTGTATATTTGCGGTGTAAGAAAAAGAGACCTGTATTTCATTTGTGGCATAATAAATGCAGGGTAATTATATAAGTACGCGATGCGTGTAGTGTTGACGTACTATATTGCAAACAATTGAATCTTAATGCATTATGGAATATAAGCTTAAGACAGACGATGTAAAGCGTCGTTTCCGAGAGTATGAAGTGTCGGGGGATGTGACGGTCCAGAATCTCGAGCCGTTGGTGGCGGAGATGAAGGATTGCGTGTCTTCTTGCGACGAACTCTGCATCAATTTGGTGGGCATAACGGAGTTTGACACGTCCGCGCTGCAGTTTTTTTATGCAGTCAAAAACAGTTTTGTTCGCGACCGCAAGAAGTTGCGCGTTACGTGCGACCTGGCGCCCGAGGTGTCGCAGTTGCTTGCCAACTGTGGAGTTACCGACCTGGCGCACGTGCTGTCGTTTGGCGTGGAGCAGCCTGATGCTCCGAGTAAATGAACATAATATATATAATAACATATCAATCAAATGGCAAAGACAATACTCATAGTGGATGATTCGGAAAGCATCCGCGAAGTAGTGAATTTCACGTTACAGACAGCGGGGTTCGAGGTATTCGCCGCCGGCAACGGTAAGGAGGCGGTGGAATTGCTCGACGGCCGCACAATCGACCTCGTGATTACCGACCTGCACATGCCAGAGATGGATGGCATAGAGCTTATCAAATATATCCGCGCCACTGCCGGATATAGCCGCGTGCCTATCCTGTTTTTGACTACCGAGTCGCAGCTGGCCAAGAAGATAGAGGCCAAGGACGCGGGTGCTACCGGATGGATTATCAAGCCATTCGTGCCGGCAAAGCTTTTGGCGGCCATAAGCAAGGTAATCCGGTAGCGAGCGGCTTCGCACACACTTTCCGCAATTAGTAAGGTAATCCCAACATTTTCAATGAAGTAGAGCGATGGACAATTTTCAAAAGAAATTCCTCGATGAGGCAAGCGACTTGGTAAGTCAGTTGGAACAGGCGCTTCTCACCTTGGAGCAGGACATGGACAATCCGGAGCTGGTGGACAGCATCTTCCGGATCATGCACTCGCTCAAGGGTGGGGGAGGTATGTTTGGTTTCGACAACATCTCCAACTACACCCACCGCCTTGAAAACATGTATGACCTCGTGCGTCAGAAAAAGCTCAAGGTAACAAGGGAGATGCTCGACATCACTTTCGAATCTGCCGACCACATCACAAGTATGCTCAACGACGACGGCTCCAAGACCGCCGCCATCAAGCAAAACGAGGAAATCCTCAACAAGCGTATCGAGGCTATCCTCGACGGCGACTCTATGTCGGTGGTGGTAACGGCTTCGTCTGAAGACGAACAAAAGGGGCATGGTACATCGTCCTATTATGTGAAGGTGAAGCCTTACGAACATATCCAGCGCAACGGCACCAACCCTCTGCTGCTCATCGACGAGCTTGTAGGGCTTGGCAGGGCCAAGGTCAATATCTTTTACAGCAGCATCCCCGATTTTGAGGGCCTCGTGTATGACGACACTTACGTGTGGTGGGAGGTAATACTTGCCACGGAGCAGGACGAGGACGCTATCAAGGACGTGTTTATTTTCGTGGAGGACGATTGCGACATTGTGGTCAAAAAGCTCGCCGATGGTGATATTTTCACCTTCGAAGGCATCGAGCCGCTGTTGCAGTGCGGGCACGACTTCCCGTTTGACCTCGAGAAAATCACAAAACTCGCCCAGGCCATCAACGCTCTTGAAAAGGCAAAGAGCAACGCCGAGAAGAAGGCGGCAGAAGGAAACAAGGGCGACGAGCACATCAAGAAATTCGCCAAGGAATCGTCGATTTCGGGCATCAGGGTGGCGTCAGAAAAGATAGATTCGCTTATGAACCTCGTGAGCGAGCTTATCACCACGCAGGCGGGGCTCAATCTCTACGCCGACCGCGAGAAGAACGCAGAGCTCACGCGCATTGCCGAGAGCCTCGAAAACATCTCGCGCCAATTGCGTGATACGGCATTCAGCATCACCTTGATACCAATAGACTACCTTGTTACGAGGTTCCGACGCTTGGTGCGCGACCTTTCTCGCGAAGTGGGCAAGGAGATAGAATTTGAGGCGAAGGGTGCAGAAGTGGAGCTCGACAAGTCGCTGATAGAAGGCATATCGGAACCCTTGATGCACATCCTGCGCAATAGCGTGGATCACGGCATCGAATCCGCAGCCGAGCGCAAGGCTGCTGGCAAGTCGCCCACCGGCAAAATCACATTGCAGGCATATTATTCGGGCAGCCAGGTGGTGATTGCTGTAACTGACGACGGTCAAGGTATGAACCCCGACAAAATCAAGCGCAAGGCTATCGAGAAGGGTCTCATTGCTTCCGATGCGCAGCTTTCTGACAAGGAGGCAATCGATCTGATATTCATGCCGGGCTTCTCCACCTCGGAGAAGGTTACCAACATCAGCGGACGCGGGGTAGGCATGGACGTAGTGAAACGCAAGGTCTCGGACATTCGTGGCACGGTGTCGGTGGCGTCGGAGCTTGGCGAAGGCACCACTATTACAATAAGCCTGCCGCTTACGTTGTCCATCATAGACGGTATGCTGGTGCGCATAGCAGATGTCGATTATATCATTCCATTGTCGGTAATCGACACCATCTTTGCCGTGGAGCACGAGAAGATTGCGTCGTCGTTCCAAAATGTAATCAACATCGAGGGCGTGCAATACCCGTTCTATTACCTCCGCGACGAGTTTGGCATAGCTGGCGATGCGCCCGAGCGAGAAGAGATTATCATGGTCAAGTACGAAGACAGGAAGATTGGCGTTGTAGTTGACAATATCACCGGCGAGTACCAGGCGGTATTGAAACCGCTCGGCAAGCTCTACCGCAGCCAGGACATCTTCTCCGGAGCGTCGATACTTGGCGACGGCACGGTGGCTCTCGTACTCGATACCCACAAGGTAATCAACAAGTTTACCCGGTACAACGACATTGTGTAGGCTATTAGCCACACATTATATATATAAGGTAAGTAACATTATAAACTAAACATATTATGGAACACGAAACAGGCTCTTACATATCCTTCGTACTTGGCGAAGAGTATTTCGCCATCAATGTTACGCAGGTGCTCAACATATTGCAGCTTGTGCAGATTACCAAGGTGCCAACTGCTCCCGAGTACATGAAGGGTGTCATCAACCTTCGTGGCACGGTGCTACCCATCATTGATATCCGTATCAAATTTGGTATGCCGCCCATCGAGTACAAGAGGGACACGGTAATCCTTGTGCTCAATGTCGAGATAGACGGCGAGACTGTGAACGCTGGTATCCTTGTGGACGCAGTGAAGGAAGTTTTTGAGATAAACACCGAGGAGATACTGCCGCCGCCGGGCATCGGGTCCAAATACAAGTCGAAGTTTATCGACGGCGTTTACAAGATGAGCGACGACCGGTTTGTGATGCTGCTCGACATCGACAAGGTATTCTCCACCGACGAACTTGTGATGATGGCGGCTACCACCGACACCACCGAGGCTCAACAGGCTGAAACTGTAGAATAAAAGCGAAAGAATGGAAATCAACCCGATCTCATTTTTCGAAGCGAAGCTGTCCGATGCTGACTTCTCTCGTCTGAGCAAGTTCATCTACAATCAGTACGGCATCAAGATGCCGGAGGCTAAGCACATCATGTTGCAAAGCCGATTGCAGAAGAGGCTCAGGGCGTTGCAGATGCCATCGTTCTCGGAGTATGTCGATTATGTGTTTTCGCCGGCGGGCAGTTCGGAGATTGTACACATGATGGACGTGGTGTCCACCAACAAGACCGACTTCTTCCGCGAAAACCAGCACTTCGAGTACCTGCTCGACACGGTGCTGCCGGAGTTGCACGACATCTGCCGTCAAAACTTCGTAAAAGTGTGGTCGGCTGGATGTTCGTCCGGCGAGGAGCCATACACTCTGGCGATGGTGCTATCAGAATATGCTTCCAAAGTGCGCGGGTTTGACTTCTCGATACTTGGCAGCGACCTCAGCACCATTGTGCTCGACAAGGCTGTTACTGCCATCTACCCGGAGGAAAGGGTTGACGTGATACCATACGACCTCAAGAAAAAATACCTCCTGCGCAGCAAGGATCGCACGAAGCCCACTGTGAGGATAGTGCCGGAATTGAGGCGCAAGACGAGCTTCATGAGGCTCAATTTTATGGACGACACATATAATAATGTGCCCAACAACTTCGACATCGTTTTCTGCCGCAACGTGTTGATATATTTCGACCGTCAGACGCAGGAGGCTGTCATCAACAAAATCTGCCGTCATCTCAGGAGCGGGGGATACTTCTTCCTCGGGCACTCCGAATCGGCGGCGGGCATCAATGTACCGCTCAAGCAATTGAAGCCCACGGTATTCAAGCGGCTGTAATGGCAATTGACGGCTACATTTATAATACGACAACAAGGAGAAACTCAACATAATAGGAACAGGCTACTAAACACGTATATTATGGAAAATGCTACAAGTTATATAAGCGATGACGTGTTGCTGACCGAACTCAGCAAGCGCGTAGAGAGATATAAGAACGCTGTTGACAATCTCAACTCGATGAACAAGCAACTCCTCGACCTCAACCACAAGCTCGCGGAGAGCGAGGCTATGAAGAGCCACTTCATATCCAACATCACAAACGAGATTATCAACCCGTTTGCGTCGATATTGGGACTCTCAAAAAGCATCACCGAGTGCCCTGCTACCGAGGTGGACCGCATGAAGCGCATGGCGGCGATGATCAATAGTGAGGCGTTCAATCTCGACTTCCAGTTCAAAAACATCTTTGCAGCGGCGGAGATAGAGGCGGGCAACATGCAGCCCATCATCGCCGTCACCAATATAGACGAGATGCTCGCCAACCTTATGGATCTGTATTCGAGGGAGATAGCGCGCAAGAGGCTCACCAGAGTGCTCACAAACCTTGGCGACGAGAAGCCTTTGCTCTTCAAGACCGACGCCGACAAGCTCACAATGGTGATTTCCAACCTCCTGTGCAACGCCATCAACTTCAACCGTCCCGACAAGAAGGTGGAAATCCAGTATGCCCGCAACGGCAACGGCGAACTCGTAATAAAGGTAATCGACGAAGGCCTCGGCATTTCGGAGGAAAACCAGAAGATTATCTACGACCGTTTCCGTCGTCTCGACAACGGCATCAATTCTCTCAACCGTGGACATGGCCTCGGCCTCTCCATCAACAAGGCGTACATCGACTTTCTCGGCGGTCGTCTCGCATTGGAGAGCAAGGAGAATGTAGGCACCACTTTTACGGTAACGATACCAGAATCGCAGACCGTAAGCAACGACTATTCCGAGGATGCCAACGAGGTGTTCTTCGGCGATGAGGAGATTTTCTGATATAATCAAGTTGACAAAAACGCAGTGATATGACAAGACACTTCCTATACCCGTCCACGATGTTCGCATCGGCGCAGCCGGCCGAGGTTACCACAATCTTGGGGTCGTGCGTCGCCGTGTGCCTGTGGGACCGGTATCTTGGCATCGGCGGCATCAACCATTATATGCTCCCCACTTGGAACGGCATGGAGCTCGCCTCGCCCAAGTATGGCAATATTGCCATTGAGAGGCTGACGGAACGAATGTTGCAGCTCGGATGCAAAAAAAACAACCTTGTCGCCAAGGTATTTGGCGGCGGCGAAGTAATCACGGTGTCTTCTTCTTCCATGCACATTGGCGAACGCAACGTCATGGTGGCTGAGGAGATGCTTATGGAACAAAACATCCCGATCATTGGACGCTCCACAGGAGGCAAGAACGGGAGAAAAATCATATTCAATACACACACCGGCGAGGTGCTGCAATGCTACATAAAAAACAGCTTGAGCAAGTAACGCCTTCCTTGGTGCGCAAACATCCAAAAAAAACTTTTTTGATTGAGATATGTCGTTAGAAAACAAGAAAATACGTGTCCTGATAGTGGACGATTCGGCAGTGGTGAGGCAGACGATGTCGTCGATATTGCAGACCGACCCTGACATTGAGGTCATGGGCACGGCGGGCGACCCTTACATCGCTGCCAAGCGTATTCAGATGGAAGTGCCTGACGTCATTACGCTCGATGTTGAGATGCCACGCATGGACGGCATCACTTTCCTGCGCAAGATAATGACACAGCACCCTATACCCGTGCTCATCATATCGAGCCTTACGGAAGAAGGCAGCCAGACCGCCCTCAAGGCGTTGGAGTATGGCGCCGTGGACGTGATTGCAAAGCCAAGGATGGACACCAAGGAGTTCATCGAAGAATCGCGCATCAGGCTCATCGACGCTGTGAAGACGGCATCGAGAGCCAAATTGTTTCCTAAACGTTCCGTGCTCCGCGTGGAGCCGAAGCTGTCGGCAGACGCTGTGATACCCAAAGCTCCTACTCTCAGCATGATAAAGACCACTGATGTAGTAGTGGCGGTAGGTGCGTCCACTGGTGGCACAGAGGCTCTCAGGGTGTTTCTCGAAGCATTGCCTGCCGACTGCCCTGGCGTGGTGATAGTGCAGCACATGCCCGAAAATTTCACGCGCTCGTTTGCCAATAGGCTCAACGACCTCTGCACCATCAATGTAAAGGAGGCGCAGAATGGCGACGCTGTGATACCTGGACACGCGCTCATCGCCCCCGGCAATAAGCACATGCTGCTCAAAAGGTCGGGCGCCAAATATTACGTCGAAGTAAAGGAAGGCCCGCTCGTCAATAGGCACCGCCCGTCGGTGGACGTGCTCTTCCGCTCCACAGCGAGGTATGCAGGAGCCAACGCCATTGGCATCATCATGACAGGCATGGGCGACGACGGAGCCAAAGGTCTTCTCGAGATGAGGGAGGCGGGTGCTAAGACCGCCGCTCAAAACGAAGAGACCTGCGTAGTATATGGAATGCCCAAGGAGGCAGTGAAGCTCGGCGCGGCAGACCAAGTGCTTCCGCTCGAAAAACTGGCACAATTTGCCGTGAAGCCATTTTAGAATACAAAAAAATGGTATTTAAATTGTAATACAATTGTAGGGGCGTTGCTTGTCAATGTTCCGAAAAAAATACAAACATTAAACAAAGGAAAACAATTATGGGTAAACGTAAAGTATTGGTGGTGGACGATATTTTTGCCAACCAGTTTCTGCTTGCTTCGATGCTTGAGGAGATGGATTGCAACATACGCACGGCGTCCAACGGGCAGGAAGTGTTTGACGCTCTTGCTGACGAAATGTTCGACATCATATTCATGGATATCGAAATGCCGGTGATGAACGGCATTGAGGCTACAAAAAAGCTGAAGTCAGACCCCCGCTACTCTCACATACCCGTAATAGCCCTCACAGCGCACAATCTGGAGGAGTTCAACGAAATGTTTGCGGGTACAGGTTTCGACGGGCTGCTTGAAAAGCCATACTCGTGCGAAGGCATCTCCGATATATTGACTAAATTTTAATACTGATGGGGTATGAAAAAGAAAACGCAAAATAACGCCGCTTATTCCTACACCGTGTTGGGTCTCCTGATCGGTACGGGCTTTATGGCTGTTATGGTGTTCCTGGAGCTTGTATTTCAGGGCAAGCCGATTACATTCGAGCTTGTGGTGGAAGCATTCAGGGACAGTCCTACTATGTGGATATACCTGGTGCTGCCATTCTTGTTTGCCGCATTCGGCTATTATACCGGGCATGAGCTTCAGCACCGCATCGACGACCTCAGCAACGACATCGCCAACGAGCAATCGAAATCGAGGATGATTTTCGACTTCGTGGAGAAGATGCGACAGGGACAGACCGACGTACAGTACGATGTGCGCGAGGGCGACGAAATCGGCAAGTCGCTCATCAACCTCCGAGACGAGCTCAAGCGTTCGCAGGAGGAAGAAAACATCCGTAAAAACGAAGACAAGGAACGCCACTGGATTACGGAAGGTATGGCAAAGTTTGGTGCTATCCTCCGTGAAAACATCGGCGACCTCGACAAACTTTCCAACGAGGTGGTCATGAACCTCGTGCAGTATGTAAACGCGCAGCAGGCGGGCTTCTTCATCCTTGCCGACAGGGACGATGGCAAAAAGTATTTCAAGATGACCGCCTCCTACGCCTACGGTCGCAAGAAGTACCCCGACGGCTCGATAGAGTGGGGCGAGGGTCTTGTGGGAGCATGTGCATTGGAGCAAAAGACCATTTTCATAAAGGAGACCAAGGACGACTACGTAAAAATCACCTCCGGTCTCGGCAAGAGCAATCCGCGCAGCTTGGTGATTGTGCCGCTCAAATTCAACGACGAAATCTACGGCGTCATAGAGCTTGCGTCGTTCATCAAGTACCAGCCGTTTGAGATAGAATTTATCGAGCGTGTGGCAGAGTCTATCGCATCGACAATCTCCACAGTCAACATCAACATCCGTACTGCACAACTCCTCAAAGAGTCTCAGGAACAGGCGGTGGCGATGGTGCATCAGGAGGAGGAAATGCGCAAAAACATGGAAGCCCTCAAGCATACGCAGATAGAGGCTGCAAGACAGAGCGAGCAGTTCATTAGTTTCACCAACTCGGTGAACCACACCATGATACGTGCCGAATACACCGTGGATGGTTTCCTTACATACGCCAACCAAAAATTCCTCACGAAACTCGGCTATACAAGTTCGTCGGAGATTGAAGGCAAGCATATTTCGATGTTTATATCCGACAAAGACCGTGCTTGGTTCAACGACCTTTGGCAGAATCTCGCCTCGGGTGGCAAACACTTTGAGGGCGATATGAAGCACGTTACCAAGTCTGGCACTGATGTGTGGACGATGGCAACATACGTTTCTGTGCGCGACCACAAGCACAATCCTGTCAAGATACTTTTCCTTGGTATCGACATTACCGAAAGCAAGAAGGAAAGCCTCGACTACAAGGGTCAGATTGACGCGCTCAACCGTTCTACGATGAAGGCAGAATACGGGCCTGACGGTCGTGTGCTCGAGATGAACAACAAACTCAAAGACACGTTGCTCTACACCCCCGAAGAACTCAAAAAACGTACAATCTTCAATTTCCTCACCGCATCGGATCTCGAAGACTTCAAGCTCATTTGGAAAAACATCATCAACGGCGTACCGTTTGAGGGTCGTCATAAGTGGATAATGAAGACTGGCGAGGAGCGTTGGTTCCAAGGCACTTACACCGTGGTACACGATATGTACGGCGAGCCTGCCAAGATTGTCTTTATCGGCAACGACATCACCGACCAGATACGCATCGAGGAGAAAAACCGCGAATACATGGCTACCCTCCGCGAACAGGAACAGAAACTCCAGCAATCGCAAGTGGAACTCTCCAAAAAGCTCAAGGAAGCCCGCGAGGAGGTCAAATCGCAGTTTATCGAAGTGGAGATTGTCAAGAACCTCAGCGACAAGACTTTGGAAGGACTTTTGGATGCGGTTGTTACCATCAACCAAGACAACAAAATCACCCTCTTCAACCGTGCAGCCGAGGAACTCTGGGGCATTTCGCGCAACAGCGTCCTCCAGCACGACATCTCGGAACTCTTGCCCACCGACAATATCTCCGCCGATGACAATTACCTCGGCAACTTCTTCCGCTCTGGCGACAAGACCCTCGTCGGCAAGCGTACAGAGGTGTTCATTGTCGATAAGAATGGCGAGTCCATCAACGTGCTTGTTACCCTTGCGGCGGCTACACGCGGCGAGCGCAGCACGCTCACGGCGTTCATCCAGAAGATTGAGGTGGAATTGTTTTAACGGTTGCTTTTGATTTGGTTCCGTTTATAACGATGACATTATCAGAATTATACACTTATATTAAAAATTCGCTTACGGCACAATTTCCCGACCCAAAGGAGCGGGGGATTGTGTCGCGGCGTATTATTGGCGGCATTACGGGTTTGGATGGCAATGATTGCATCCTGCATCCCGATAGGCGCGTTGATATAGACCACACAGCCGTTGATGCCATTATCCGCCGCATCAACCAAAACGAGCCGTTGGAATACGTATTCAATTCGGCTCAATTCATTGATATTGAATTATATACAAATTCTAATGTGCTGATTCCGCGCCCCGAAACCGAGGAACTTGCGTTGAAAATTTGTGGTGATATCAAATCACGGCTTCAATCTAATAATAGGGTAGGGGACAACTCTCTTTCCATTCTTGATATTGGTACTGGAAGCGGCTGTATTCCAGTGTATTTGGCTAAAAATTTCCCTGATTGCAATTATTACGCCGTCGATATAAGCGACGCCGCACTTGCCACAGCTCGTAGCAATGCTGAACGCCACGGTTGCAACATTCATTTTATAAAGGCAGACATTCTCAATTGTAAGGACGGCGGCGAGTTGGGTTCGTTGAAGGTAGATATAATTGTCTCAAATCCGCCATACGTCCTCGAATCCGAAAAAGCATTGATGCAGCCAAATGTGCTTGATTATGAGCCTGATACGGCACTTTTTGTGCCTGATGACGACCCTTTGAAATTCTACCGCGCAATCAGTAATTTTGCTGTCGGGCATTTGAACAATGGCGGCAAATTGTATTTTGAGATTAATGAAAAATTTGGCGCAGAGACAGCACAATTGATGCGTAGCTGCGGATTTCAGGAAGTGGAAGTTGTTCAGGATTTATTTGGCAAAGATAGATTTGTCGTGGGAATCTCTCCACTTTAATCTTTAATCTTTAATCTTTCCTCAATCCTTTTTGAGTTTGCTTCTGTCCGGCAAATCGGGTGCGGCTTGGAGCGGTTCGAGCGTGATTTTTCCGTTGATGTGGTCGAGGATTCCGGCGAGTGAGTTGCGGGTTGGCTTGGTGATTTGAGAATCGTCGTAATAGCCGAGTATCGATACAAAATAGCGTCCGCTCACGTTGTGCGCGTTGCATCGTGCATGAAGATAGCCATAATCGCCCTTGGAAATCACTTCGGCGTTTTCTTCGCCGCCTTGGGGTGTTACGATGAAGGTGAATGACTGCTGCTTGCCGTCCTTGCTGTAATTGAAATGATGCTCGCCGTGATATGGATTGACGTAAGGCTTTGATTTTTCGCATTTTTCGGGCGCAAAGTCAGCCGCCTTGATTACAGCGTCGTTGAACACTTTTGAAGCGTCTGTAAAGCCTACTGGCATACGTCCGCCATTGAACTCCATGAAAAACTTCTCGCCCGTAGAGAATGTGGCGCTTATGTAAAAATCCGTGGTTGGCGGAAGTCCGTTTACATGTACATTCCAACCATTGAACTGCAGCAAACCGCTCTCCTTCAACGCCTTAGAAAGTGCCTGCGTTGTTCGTGCGTCCTTCTTTACATTGAATTTGTATGGGTCGTAACCGCTTTCAGATGGCGAGATTGAGCCGCTGAACGTGGTGTCGTTTAGGCGTATCTCGTATTCGACGAAATCTGGGTCTTCCGAGCTGTATCCGTCGTAGAATGTACAAAACAGATAAGTCAGCTCGCCTTTTACGTTTTCGAGCGGTTTTGTGTTTTGGTTGTTGCTGCGGTAGCCGCCACATTCTTGGGTTCTCATATTGTTGTGTTGAGCGTTGCAGCTGGCAAAAGCCAGCATGAGCAACATGGTTAGTATTTTTTTCATGGTTTTGTCAGGTTAATGAGTGTCTGTTGGCTTATTTGAAATAGTCCAAATCCTCCACCCTTGGTTTGTTATCGGGATTGCGGACAAATTGTCCGTCCTTCCAGGTGTATTCTATCGTCGGGAAGGTGTAGTATTCGTCGTCGTTTGCTGATGGTTCAAAACATTTGAGACTTGTGGGCAGAGTGCATCCGGTTTCGTCGCAGTCCCATGGATTGAGCCATATTATAAGTTTCTGTTCGTCTTGTTGGTATGTACATTCAGCGGCATCTACTTCGTTGGTGAGCGCGTCAAACACTTTTTTCGGAAATTTGTCGGCGTTGGAGTAGAAGTCTTTGATTGTTGGATGCGGCATGTGCTTGTCGGATTCGGTAAGTTTGTTGTTCTTGTAGATGTAATAGTGGTTGAAATAATGTTCGTAGTCGCCGGTCTCCACTACGGTAAACATCACGAAGTAGCCGCCGTCTTTGAGCGGGAAGCAATCCAAATATCCGTCCAAGTCTTCGTCATACGGGTCATGCTGCCAGTTGAATAGTAAGTGTTGGTGCTGTTTTTTGCCCCAGACGCCAAGTTCCTCGAAATGATCTTTCGTAAATGTGGCATAACTTTTTTTGTTGAATGTAGGGTATTCCTTGTCGTCTTCCATTTTGGAGATTTGGTCAAGGATGTCGGCTACGAAAAGGTCGTGTGAGATTGTCATTTTTCCCATATCGACTTGGTCGCCGTATCTTTGGAGTCCTTCTATGCTTGCCAAATTAAACTCCGACAGGCTCAATAGCGGTAGATTTGGAATGTCCATTGGCTCTGAAATTGCATTGTTGTACTTGTCTTGCATTATGACCTTGCTGGTGAGCATATTGAATGAAAAAGCTACAAATGCGCCATCTGTAATTGTAGCTAATTTGCCGCCGATAAGGTAGAAGTCGTTGTCCTGATACCTCAGCATGTGGACAGTGTTTAGTAAGAGAGTTCCTTTGTTGTTGGTGAAATCTACCGACACCCGCAAAACGCCTTTTGAGGTGATGGAGATGGTGCGATGGATTGATAGTGTGTCCACATCTAAGAAGGGACAGTTGTAGGTGTTGTACAGCTTGTAGCCGTCATTGTTGCCAAAATAGATGGCGATGCCTTCGGAAACGCCGATTACAAGGTCTTTGATGCCGTCGTTGTTCATGTCGCCGTTTACAGTTTCCTGAATGTAGCTGTCGTCGATGAGGTCTTGTGCTGTCGCACCAGAGTTGGCAAATTGGGCGAGCTGCGCCGAGGCTGAGCCTGTCGCCATGCAAATGATGATTGCGATGATTGTGAGAATCGTCTTGTTCATAATATTGTGGTTTTTATGGTTATTGTCGTTATTATAAAAATGTAGAGACGTGATTGTCGCGTCTCTACGTATTGTGTGTTGTTATTTTTTCAGCATCGGATTGGAATCCCTTTTAGATTTCCAAACGAAGAACACCGCTATCGCCACTGCGCCGCATACGCCGCCGAGGATGTAGCTGAGGTCAGCATTAAGAGCTAAGCAATTCTCCGAGATAAAAATGAATGTTGCGCATACAACGGTCATATACAGCGCGGGCAGGAATGCCATTATCCACGGTTTTTTGTTGATGACCATATATACCGTTATAGACCACAATGTAAACACGCTCAAAGCTTGGTTGCTCCATCCAAAGTAACGCCAGATGACATCGAAACCAGCCTTGTCGCTATGGCTATATACGATGATGAGGGCGGTGGCAATGAATACAGGTACACTTATCATAAGGCGTTGCGATATTTTGCTCTGATCCATCTTGAAGAAGTCGGCGAGGATGAGTCGTGCGCTACGCAGAGCCGTGTCGCCACTCGTTATTGGTGCAAATACTACGCCGAGCATAGCCAAGATGCTGCCTATGCGTCCCATCCATGTTTCGCAGATGAATTTTACGATGATGCTTTCTTTGGGGATTGGTTCGCCATGCAGCTGTTCGCGGTAATACCATATAGCGGCTGCCGCCCAAATCATCGCGATGATGCCTTCCAGTATCATTGCGCCGTAGAATACGGGGCGTCCGAGGTTTTCGTTTTTGAGGCAGCGAGCCATCAGCGGGCTTTGCGTTGCGTGAAAACCCGAAATCGCGCCACAGGCTATCGTGATGCACATTATCGGGAATATTGGCGTGGTGTCCTTGTGCGGATGGCTGTTGGCGATGCCGTCGGTGATTTCGGGCAGCTGGATGCCGTTCCAAAATATCATAAACAATACGCCTACCGCCATGAATATCAGCGAAAATGCAAATACGGGATACGCCTTGCCGATGATTTTGTCGATGGGTAGCAGTGTCGCCACAAGGTAATAGACGAAGATTACTACCATCCAGAATGTTTCGTTCATCCAGTCGGGTGTCATGTTGTCGAGGATGGCGGCGGGTTGGCTTACGAACACTACGCCCACCAAAACAAGCAACAGCACTGAAAACACCCTCATCACCGTTTTAGCGTTGTTGCCGAGGTATTTGCCGATGATTTCGGGGAGGTTTGCGCCGCCTTCACGGAGCGAAATCATGCCAGAGAAATAGTCGTGGAATGCGCCGATGAATATGCAGCCCACCACAATCCAGATGTACGCCGCCGTGCCAAATTGTGCGCCGAGTATCGCGCCGAATATGGGGCCGAGTCCGGCGATGTTGAGAAATTGAATCATAAAGATTTTCCATGTGGGCATCGGCATGTAGTCAACGCCGTCCTGCTTTGTGTAGGCAGGTGTTTTGCGGGCTGGGTCGGGACCAAATACGCGCTCCGCAAATTTGCCGTAGAGAATGTAGC
Source organism: Bacteroidales bacterium UBA3824 (assembly GCA_002393195.1). Taxonomy (GTDB): domain Bacteria; phylum Bacteroidota; class Bacteroidia; order Bacteroidales; family UBA3824; genus UBA3824. The sequence continues at coordinate 21,102 of DGIK01000122.1, forward strand.
CAAGTACAAGAGCTACAATTGATAATATGAAGGTAATCATTGTTTTTGATGTTTTAAATTTAGTCGTTGCAAAGGTAACAATATTTTCCCAAAAAAGGTAACAATATTTATTCAAACAAAAAATTTATACAAGAAAAAATAAAATATGTAAAATTTTTTTTGTAACTTAGCGGCTGATTTTTTTAGATACTGTTTGAGACAAAAATGAAACGCTACAAAAAATATTTTTTATTACTATTTGTTATATCGAGTTTGATATGTTCGAAGGCGGAAGCGCAGGGCGAGATGATTTTTACATCGAGCAAGGATTTGTCGTCGAGCATGGTCAATAATATCTTCCAGGACGACCTCGGCTTCGTGTGGGTGTCGTCTGAGGATGGGCTTGATGTGTATGATGGTGTCAACTTCTGGAACATTCACCACGTGGACGGCGATTCGCTGTCGCTTGTGAGCAATTACGTTAGGTTTGTATATCAGGATCCGGCGCGCAATATTTTTGTTGCCACGCTGCACGGTCTTCAACTCTTTGACCGTGATACCCGTACATTTCATAATGTGCCAATCAATGGTGGTTTCGGACCTCTCAATATCCGTCCGTCGGTGGCTTGCATCTGCCGTGTCAACGATACTCTCACAGTGGTAGGCACGTCGGGCTACGGCATTATGCTGCTCCAACATAATGACGACGGTTTTAGCCTATTCACTCACCGAGGTGTAGGTTTGGGCAGCGTCGGGTGCATTTACAAGGATGATTCCGGCTATATATGGATGTCTGGCAACAATGTTGTTAAAAAACTCAATTTGTCCCTTGAAGAGATTGAGGTAGTTACGCTTCCTAACCAGGAGTCTGCTACAGCCATCACCAGTACCGGCGACGGCACTTTGCTGTTTGGCACATCGCATGGACGTGTGCTTGTATATGACGCCAATGCGCCGTCCAAGTATCGCGAGATAGTCACCAAGGCGCAGAATGATATGGTGGTTACGTGTTTTTGCATGGATGTCGATAATTCCATCCTTATGGGTACCGACGGTTACGGTGTCAAAAGGCTTGTCCATCAAGACGACGGCACGTGGTCTATCGGCGATTTTGATTTTGCCCTTGCCAACAATCATCAGCTCAAGATACACCACATCATGCGCGACCGCGACGGCAATTTTTGGTTTGGCTGTTTTCAGCGTGGTGTGCTTGTGGTGAAGGGCGGTAGCAATTTCTTTGATTACATCGGTCGTATCTCCCGCAAGCGCAATGTCATAGGCAGTTGCTGTGTGGTTTCTGTGTATGCCGATAGCAACAATAATATATATGTAGGCACCGACAATGATGGTTTTTATTTGTTGGATCCCGATTACAAACTCATCCAGCATTATGACTGCAATCAGCCCGGCACGATAGTTCCCAAAGTGCCGCTTGCATTTTGCGAAGACAGCCACGGACGGCTTTGGACGGGCGGCTATCAGGGCGGTCTTGTGTATCTCGACCGCAAGACGGGCACTTGGCACAGGTACGACCTTGCGACGGCGTCGGGCGGCAGTTGCGACGATTTTTCGAGCGTATATTCCATCGTAGAAGACAAGGATCGGCAGAATCTTTGGGTGTCGGCGTCGGGTGTGGGGCTTTTCCGCATCAACGCTAATACACTTGCTGGTCGCCTTTATGGCATCAAAAACTCCACTTTCCAGCACGATTTTTCTACCGACCAGCTTTGCAATGCGTGGGTGGTGAGCATGATGCTTTCGTCAGACAAATCCAAGCTCTATATCGGCACGTATTCTGGATTTTCCTGTTTGGATCTCAATACAGAGAGCTTTGTAAGCACGTATGGCGTCAATTGTTTTTTGGAAGGTTATGTGGTCAATAGCATCTGCGAGGGACGCGACGGCTACTTTTGGGTAGGCACTACCGACGGACTTTTCAAATTTGACGCCGACACGCGCAAATTCAAGCGTTACGGCACGGCGGATGGGCTTTCGGGCACTTCTATTTCGGGCATCGCCTGCGATACTGCCGGCAATATGTGGATAAGCAGCAAGTCGGGCATATCGTGTCTTGACGCGCAGACGGGCAAGTTTGTCAATTATGATTCCTTCGACGGATTGTATAGCAACGAGTTTATGCCCGATGCGGTGTATAATTGCCAAAATGGGCGCATATTGTTTGGCTCTGTCAATGGTGTGATAGGTTTCAATCCATTCGCACGTCGCAATAGAGACAAGTCGTTGAATATCAGGATTGTCGATTTTTGGGTTGACAATGTTCCCGTGGTGAGGGGCAGCAAGTCGGGCAGCAATTACGTTGTGGATACCGCCGTGATAGCGGCTCGCAGATTCCACCTTGCTCAT
>DGIK01000122.1:23495-38323 GCA_002393195.1 Bacteroidales bacterium UBA3824
CCTTGCTCATTTTGACAATTCGTTTGAAGTGGAGTATTCGGCATTGGATTTCGACAATCCCGACCGTTTGAAGTATTCCTACCGCATCGACGGCGGGCTGTGGACCTCCATCTCCGGCAATCGCGTTTCGTTTGCCAAGTTAGGCTATGGTGAGCATACGCTCGAAGCCCGCGTCGCCGACAATCTGAACACCTCCGACGTTTATACTGTGGTCATCGAGATAGATTTCCCGTGGTATAAGAGCACGTGGTTTTACGTGCTGATGGCATTGCTGATGCTTGGTATCCTGATAGCGGCTGCATTGCTTGTAAAAAGGCGCATCGAGCTAAATCGTCATTTTAAAGAGATGGAACGCGCCAAGGAGCTCAACGACTCCCGCATAGAATTTTTCACCAACATCTCACACGAAATCAGGACGCCTATATCGTTGATAATTAGCCCTCTGTATAAACTAATCGCCACCGACGACGACCCTTCGCGACAGCGCAGCTACAAGACCATCAAGCTCAACGCTCAACGCATCCTCAACCTCATCAACCAGCTCCTCGATATGCGCAAAATCGACAGCAAGCAGTTGAGGCTCGAATTTGAAAAAGTGGATCTTGTGGATTTTTGCCGGGGCATTTACGAATCCTTTGAGCAGTATGCATTGTCGCTTGGCATCGACTTTCTCTTTGATGCAGAGGAGGAGTCTATGGAGGCTTACGTAGATCCCAAAAATTTCGACAAGGTGATTGTAAATGTCTTGTCTAACGCCTTCAAATACACTCCGAAGGGCGGCAAGGTGCGCCTTTCTATTAATAGGGATGCCGGCGAAACCATTCGCATCGGCGTATCCGACCAAGGTACGGGCATTGCGCTTGAAGACATCGACCACGTTTTTGATTTGTTCTATCAGGGCAGCAACAATCACAAAATCACCATGATAGGCACAGGCGTGGGCATGTACCTCGTGCGTCAGCTCGTAACTCTTCACCATGGCACCGTGAAGGCTGTCAATAATACTGGCGGCGAGCCGGGCTGCACATTTGTAATCCATATTCCCGCCGGACGTTCTCACCTGACAGACCGCGAGATTTTTGTACGTGAAAATCCGCAAAGCTCCGCCTTCTCGCAGATGGAGCTTGCCGGCGTGCCTGAGCCAGACGATGAGGAGCTCAAACGTTACGCCAAGACGAGCACACGCATTGTTGTAGTGGACGACGACGAACAGCTCCGCAAATACATCGTGGACGAACTTGGCAATTATTTCCATATCAAGGACTTTGCAAGTTGCGACGAGGCATCCTCTTACATAATCAAAAACAAGCCCGACCTCGTAATCTCCGACGTGATGATGAGCGGAATGGACGGCATGTCGCTGTGCATCAAGCTCAAGCGCAATGTTGACACCAACACAATCCCCGTAATCCTGCTCACCGCCGCTTCGCAAGAAAACGCCCGCATCCGCGCCCTCGACATCGGTGCCGACGCCTTCATAGCCAAGCCTTTCAATATTTCAGTGCTTTCGCACACCGTCACCAATCTCCTTAGGCGCAACAACACTCTCCGCAATAGTTATCTTGGGCGTCAGGATACTCTCAATGTCGCCTCTATGGACGAAGGGGAGCAGGTGGATTCGCCCGACAAGAAGCTGCTGACGCGCGTATTGAAGGTAATCAACGAAAATATGTCTAACCCCAGCCTTACAGTCGATATGATAGCCAAGGCGGTGGGCATAAGCCGTGTGCACCTGCATCGCAAGCTCAAGGAGCTTACCAATCAATCCACGATAGACTTCCTGCGCAATGTAAGGCTCAACCGTGCGCTCAAGCTGCTCCGCATCAAGCACAGCAACATTTCCGAAGTGGCGCAGTATGTCGGTTTTGTATCCACAGCCTACTTCTCCACGGTGTTCAAGGACAGGTTTGGCTGCACCCCGTCCGCCTATATGTCAGACAATGCCACCATCGAGCAGATGCCTCTCGATGACGACGAACTCATTTCTTAAATTTAAAGTTAATGTTAAGTGATTTTTGCCTGCTTAACAGTTTCTTTAGGATAACGTTTCTTTTTTGCAAAATGTTACATCTCTTAATTATCAGTTAGTTGTATTTTTTTATGTTACATAATGAAAAGAATATGTTCTTTTTTTAAAGGTGTTTGTGTGTGTTTTTGTAACAATTGCAAAGATATATGTAACGTTAAAACTTGGTAAAATTAAGATTTGTCAGTTAATTTGTAAAGTTTTTTTAAAGACGTTGTATGACGATACGACGGCAAAAAATTAACAAAAAATGGACAGCAAAATACAGAACAAATCTTAATGTTAATAAAAAATGAACAGACACACCAAAAAGCGCAAGCCGCCTGCGCTATAAGCCTGAGGCATTGTCCAGGGTACGCGGCAATAGAGTCCCCGCCTTATTTATATAAGGTGTGTGGGTTTGCTCTTATCTCAGATAATTTTAATCAATATTTATTATTTTTTCTCAAACAAAACATTTAAGTTTAAATGAAAAGTAAAACAATCCAGTTAAGGAAGTTAGTATTGTTCCTTGTCCTGATGATTCTGTCATTTGACTTGCTTGCGCAGGTAACGGTGACGGGTGTCGTGACGGACGAGAGCGGCAACTCGCTTCCTGGCGTAAACGTGTTTGAAAAAGGTACCACCAACGGTACTATCACGGATCTGGACGGTAAGTATATGCTGCGTGTGCAGAATGGCACGACCATCACATTCAGCTTTATCGGCTACGACGACCAGGAGTTTTCCGTGTCAGGCACAAAGCAACTCAATGTGGTGCTCAAAGAGAGTACCCAGGAAATCGAAGAGGTCGTAGTCGTTGGCTACGGTCAGCAGAAGAAAGCCTCTGTGGTGGGTGCTATCACCCAGACCACTGGCGAGCAGCTCCAGAGGGCGGCTGGTGTCCCCGACTTGGGACAGGCTCTGACGGGTAATCTCCCCGGCCTCGTAACAATGCAGTCCACTGGTCTGCCGGGTCAGGAAAATCCTGACATCGTGATCCGTGGTTCCAGCTCCTGGAACTCCTCGGCTCCCCTTGTTCTCGTGGACGGCATCGAGCGTCCTATGAGTAGCGTGGATGTCAATTCCGTGGCAAGCATTTCAGTATTGAAGGACGCATCCGCAACCGCAATCTACGGTGTGAAGGGTGCCAACGGTGTCATCATTATCACCACCAAACGTGGTAATGAAGGCCGCGCTCAGATTAATGCTTCTGTATCTACTACTATGAAAGTGGTCAGCAAGCTGCCGGGCAAGCTCGATTCATACGACGCGCTCATGGCAAGGAACGTGGCTATCGAAAACGAACTCAATCTTTCTCCTGATAGCTGGGCTAAAATTGAGAACCAAGCATTTATCAACAATTATCGTTATCGCAAGGATGGCGATAGGGACGAACTTGGCAACCTGCTCACAGAGCGTTATCCAAATGTGGACTGGCAGGATGAGTTGTTTAGGTCGCATGCAATGTCGTACAGCGCAAATGTTAACATTGCTGGTGGTAGCAAGTTCGTTCGTTATTACTCTTCTCTCGACTGGGTAAACGAGTCGGATATGTTCAAGAGGTTTGAAAACAACCGTGGATACAAGGGTGGCTACGCTTACAACCGTATCAACGTGCGTTCTAACCTCGACTTCAACATCACCAAGACAACGGTATTGAAGACCAACCTCTCTGGTAGCGTTGGCTTGCAGAATACTCCGTGGTCCAACAACGGATACTCTGGACTTGGCGACTGGGCTCTCTCGCAACAGTGGGCTGGTGCGTACAACATTGCTCCTAACATTTATGTACCGAGGTACGAAGACGGCAGCTGGGGCGCAAATATGGGATGGGCGAGTGGTTTTACCAATGCAACCAACTCCGAGCGCAATATGGCTTACGGCGACGGTACCAATCTCACCACCACCACCAACATTGCTACCGACGTTATCCTCGAGCAAGACTTGAAGTTTATCACCAAGGGTCTGTCGTTCACTGGCTTGATTTCGTGGGACAATCGCTTTACTGAAAAAGAACGTGGCGTTACCGACCTCTATCATAACCCCAAGACAAAGATTATTGACCCCCACACTGGTTTGGCTCTCATCGATCCTGCAGAAGGCGTGGATCCTACCAACAAGTACGACTTTGCAGATCCCGTGGAATGGACAACCGCAAACGGCAACATCAACCACTGGTCGGCTGCTCCTTATAGGAACTTGAACTACTCCTTCCGTCTGAACTACGACCGCTCTTTCGACAAGCACAATGTAACCCTTATGGGCTTGTTTGAACGTCAGGAGCAGACCTTCGGTTCTGAAATCCCGCGTTTGAGGGAAAACTGGTGTTTCCGTCTTACCTACAACTGGAACAACCGCTACTTCCTTGAGTACAACGGCGCATACAACGGTTCTGAGAAGTTTGCTGATGCCAATCGTTTTGCATTCTTCAATTCTGGCGCATTGGGCTGGACTATCTCCAATGAGCCTTTCATGGATCGTCTGCGTGAAAGCGGTATCATCGAGAACTTCAAGCTCCGTGCTTCCTACGGCGAAATCGGCGACGACTCCTACAATGGTCGTTGGCTCTACCTCTCCACATGGGGCATGGGCGGCAACGCTCTTATGAACGGTTATCCTGATAATAATCAAGGCAGTATTTACCAGTACTACTTCGAAAATGCAGTAGGCAACGAGGACATCCATTGGGAGGTAGTAAGGAAACTCAACTTCGGTGTTGACTACTCGTTCCTCAAGGGTATGTTCCGTGGTAGCTTTGATATCTTCCGTGACCATCGTACCGACATCATCATCGGTGGTGGCGACCGTGCTGTGCCTGTTTACTTCGGTATGAACGCCCCCACCGCCAACCTCGGCGAAGTAAAGACAAGGGGGTACGAATGGGAAATCAAGTTCGACAAGCAAATCAAGGCTGTCAAGGGTCTTTCTGTATGGGCCAACCTCAATATGTCGCACGCCCAGAACGAGATCATCGAGCGTGAGGACAAGGACTTGCTCCCAGCATACCGTATGCAGGCTGGCTATGCTATCGGACAGACTCGCTCGCAGCTCGACAACGGCTTCTTGCAGACTTACGACGATGTATATGCAAGCCCGAGGTTTGATTCCAAGGACAATACTAAGATACCTGGCGACTATTACTACATCGACTTCAATGGCGATGGTATAATCAATAGCGACGACAACGCTCCTATTTACTTCTCCAACATTCCTCAGAATACTTACAATGCTACCATTGGAGTCAATTACAAAGGCTGGTCTGCATTTGTACAGTTCTACGGTGTCAATAATGTAACTCGTGATGTAGCGCTCGGCTCTTTTGGCAACAACCACATGGACAATGTTTATGACCTTGGTACATGGTGGGCAAACGACCACGATGGCGCCGACCTTACCACCCCGCGTTATTTAACGTCTGATTCCAATAGGTACGGTACGCAGTTCCTTTACGATGCTTCGTATCTCCGTCTTAAGAATGCAGAAATCTCTTACACGTTTGCTTCTTTGAAGGTAGGACGCTACACATTCAAAAACGTAAAGATTTATTTGAACGGCAACAACCTTTGGGTATATACCAAGATGCCTGACGACCGCGAGAGCAACCTCTCCGGTGTAGGTTATCAAGGTCAGTATCCTACGGTTAAGAGGTTTACCTTAGGTTTGAAATTCTCATTGTAAAAAACGATTAGAGCAATTATGAAAAAATTATTCCATATAATGTCGTTTGCTCTGGCTCTTTCAGTAGTTGGTGGCTTTACGAGTTGCACCGATTACCTCGACAAGGAGCCCGACTCCGACGTTTCGACAGAGGCCGCTTTCCAGAATTTTAAGAATTTCCAAGGCTTTGTCGAAGAAATTTACGCCAACGTTCCCCACAAGGAGATTCTCTACTGGGAGACTGCCTTCAACTGGGGCGAGGACGAGTATGTGCCCGCCAGCTGCGGACATTTTGTAACACGTCAGCTTGATGCCGGCAACTTCCGTGGTTGGTTTGGTGAAGGTGGCGCGTGGGGCGGTTCTTTCTTCCGCAACAACAACAATGGATGGAACTCCCGCGATAACGGACGTATGAATCACGACATCTGGCGTGGCTCGTTCTACTGCATCCGCAAGGCCAACCTTGGTCTTGCCAATATTGATCTTCTCGTGGACGCTACCCAGGAGCAGAAAGATGCCATCAGGGGACAGCTCCTCTTCTTCCGCGCATGGTGGCACGAGGAGGTGATGAACTATCTTGGCGGCATACCTTATATTGATACATTGCTTGATGGCAGCGAAAGGCTCAAGCGTCCTACTTATCAGGAGTGCGCTTTGAGGGCAGCCAAGGATTTTGGCGAGGCAGCCAAGTATCTCCCCAACGATTGGGACAAGTCGTCGGCTGGTACTGCTACCGTTGGCAAGAACGATCTTCGCATCACCAAGGCTACCGCACTTGCTTATCAGGGCAAGATGCTTCTCTTTGCAGCAAGCCCGTTGGCTGAGCAGACCAAAGAAGGTGGAGAAAACAATCTCGTAGGTGGTTCAAAGACATATTCCTACAATAAGGAACTTGCTCAACAAGCCGCCGAGGCTCTTGGCGAGTGCATCGCGCTTGTAGAGAGCGGTCAGACTCCATACGAGTTGGCTGATTACGATTATGCTACTATCAAGGACTTGACCGACCACAACAACGCTTCTACTACCAATAGCTATGACGACATCTTCTACACCGTCAATTCCAACTGGAAGCAGCCGGGCGGCAAGGAGGCTATGATGAGGGGTACTCCTTTTAATCAGAGCAATGCTGCCGCATGGGGCTGGGCAAACTACTGGGGCCCGCAAGTCAATGGTCTTGCCAATGGTAGCAATGCAATCACCCCCACAGCCAACTACATTGACTATGCATACGGTATGAAGAATGGTCTGCCTCTCGACGACCCAAATTCTGGCTGGGACAAGACTCACCCCTTCAAGGATCGCGACCCGCGTTTCTATCACGACATCATCTTCGACGGTGTCAAGTACATTCTTGCTGATGCTTCGGCTTCCGACGTTAAAGACTTCGTTTATGTAAGGCTCGACGACGATGGAGATAAAGAAGAATACGGTGCAATGCGCAAAGAAGGATCGGGCAGTGCGACTGGCTATTTCTTGCAGAAGCTTGTGCCTCACCAATGGAACAAGGTGGATCAGTGGAACTCTTGGTCTAAGGGTTTCTTCCCCTATATGCCATATTTGCGTCTTGCAGACGTATATCTGATGTATGCAGAGGCTGGTGCGGCAGCATCGGGAAGTAGCTACAAGGCAAGCTCTTGCAGCCTCACCGCAGTGGATGCCATCAACAAGATTCGTGCAAGGGTAGGTGTGGAGCCCGTTTCGGGCAAATATCTCAACGGCAACGACTTTATGGATTGTGTGCGCCGCGAGCGTGCATGTGAGCTTGCATTCGAAGGTTTCCGTTTCAACGACCTCCAGCGTTGGCTCCTGCTTACAGAATCGCCATACAACGTGAAGCTTGGTGTATCCTTCAAGCGTGTTAACGATGCAGAGTGGTACACTCAAAACGACCCCTCCGAGGCGGAAGTTACAGATTACAAAGTTGATAAGGTAATCGTAGAACGCAAATACACGGCAAAACACTACTGGTTCCCCTTCATGGATAACGAGGTATATCTGTACAAAGATTTCCCGCAGAATCCAGGCTGGTAGTCCATTATTAAAACAATTGACAATTAGCAATTGACAATTAAATAGCAAGAAAAACATGAACAAATTAAAAATATATCTGACGGCTTGTACTCTGGCGGCTGTTAATACCGGGGCCTTTGCGCTTGATGCCACCAATGTTGGCAACAGTGCGTATGAGGCAAGTATTTCGGTCGTGGAGGACAACATCAGTGTTACTGGTACGGTAACATCGCAGGACGGCACTCCGCTGCCCGGCGTAAGCATCGCATTGAAAGGAACCACCTCTGGCACTCTTACCGACCCGAATGGCAAGTTTTCGATCGATGCGCCAGAGGATGGTGTTCTGGTCTTTTCGATGATCGGATATGCCACCAAACAGATTTCGATAAATGGCAATAACAACCTGGGTACAGTGGTCCTTGAGAAGGACGACAGGGACAACAGGATTGTACACACTGCGTTCAAGGACGAGAAGGCCAACGAAATCCTCGGCGGTGTCTCCTACTTCTATGTGGAAGACGTGATGGACAAGAACTACTTCACCAACTCTCTCGACAATCTCTACACCTTTGTGAGCGGTTACAATGGCAACACCGTGTGGGGCTATGGCGCGCTCGTATTGGTGGACGGCATTCCTCGTGATCTCAACAATGTGAAGCCCGACGAAATCGAGAGCATCACTTTCTTGAAAGGTGCTCAGGCTGTGGCTCTCTACGGAAGCCGTGGTGCCAAAGGCGCACTCCTCGTTACCACCAAGCGTGGTAAGGAGCAGGATATGAAGATTTCTGTTCGTGCCAATACCGGCATCAACGTAGCCAAGTCGTTCCCTGAATATTTGGGCGCGGCTGAGTACATGGTGTACTACAACCAGGCACGTGAGAATGACGGTCTCGATCCTCTCTATTCCGACGAAGACATCTACAACACGGCAGCGCGTACCAACCCTTACCGCTATCCCGATGTGGATTTCTACTCTTCTGATTATGTGAAGAAGTTTTCCAACCGTACCGACATTACGGCAGAAATCAATGGCGGTAGCAAGTTTGCCCGTTATTATTCCAACGTAAGTTACTACAATACCAACGGCACATTGAAACTTGGAGAAGGCGACAATGTCGGCACCGACCGTTTCAATATCCGTGGCAATGTGGATATGACCTTCAACGACTACATCTCCGCAGCCGTTGACGCCAATGTTACTTTGTACAACAGCAAGGGTTATGTCGCTAATAACGGTTCATATTATCAAGCGGCTTCTACTTGGAGGCCCAACCGTATCGCGCCTTTCATCCCCACTTCGTACATAAGTGAGTATGCTACTGACGCTAAGGATCTTGTAAGCGTTACTGACAATATCTACGAAGGTCAGTTTTTGGCAGGTTCTTCTACCGACCAGAAAAACATCTTCGCCGACCTGCTCTACGCTGGCAAGACCAAGAATACCATCCGTCAGTTCCAGTTTGACCTCCGTCTTGACTTCGACCTCTCGCAGTTGCTGGAGGGTCTCTCGTTCCACACAATGGCGGCTATCGACTACAACACCTCTTACAACACTTCCTACACCAATCAGTATGCAGTGTTTGCCCCGCAGTGGACCAACGTAAATGGTAAGGACGAAATCATTGGCCTCACCAAAATCAACGAAGACAAGAAGTCGGGTGTACAGAACATCTCGGCTAATTACAACAACCGCAGGACGTCCTTCTTTGCTCACTTCGACTACAAGCGCGTATTTGGTGCCCATTCATTGAGTGCAATGTTGCTCGCCAATGGCTGGCAGAATGCAGAGACTGGTCAGTACCACAGCGTCAGCAACGCCAACCTTGGCTTGGACATCCACTACGATTTTGGCAAGCGTTACTTCGCTGCGTTCACTGCGGCAGTTCCTTATTCTGCCAAGTTGAAGGAAGGTTCTCGTGCAGGATTCTCCCCGTCGCTCTCTTTGGGCTGGAATATCTCCAACGAAGAGTTCTTCAACAAAGGCCTTATTTCCAACCTTATGCTTAGCGTAAGCGCGAGCGACCTCAAGGAAGACGAGGACATCGATGGCTACTACAACTACATGGACATATATTCTATGGGCGCGTATGTCACCTGGGGCAACAGCGGCAACCAAAACGGCTTCCAGAGCAAGCAGGCTGCAAATCCCGACTTCGGCTTTGTACACCGCAAGGAACTCTCTGCTAACATCCGCCTCGGCATGCTCAACAACGACTTGACGTTTGACTTCTCGGCGTTCACAAGCCTTCTCTCTGGCCTTGTTTACCAGCCCACGGGCAAGTATCCTTCGTACTTCCAATACAGCGGTTCGAGCTTCATCCCCCGCTTGAACTACAATGAGGATCTCCGTCAAGGTATGGATCTCGGTATCAATTACCGCAAGAATTTTGGCGAGGTCAAGTTTGCTGGCGGTGTCAACTTAACTTATATCACCGGCAAGGCTCACAAGCGCGATGATTCTGAGTATCAATACGACTACCAGCACCGTGAGGGCACCAAACTCAATGCTATCTGGGGTTATGAGTGTCTTGGTTACTTCCAGAACGAGGATGAAATCACTAATTCTCCCGACCAGTCGGGCTTTGGCTCTGTTGTACGTCCTGGTGACCTCAAGTACAAGGATCAGAATGGCGACGGCGTCATCGACAGCAAAGACCAAGTGGATCTTGGCAAGGTAAACGGCTGGTACTTCGGTGCGCCCTTTGCTATGGGTATCAATCTCTCGGCTTCTTACAAGAACTTCACACTCTATGTATTGGGCATTGCTCAGACTGGTTCTTATTCTACTGTAAATGGCTCTTACTACTATCCTACTGGAGAGGAGAAGTACTCAGTTAATGTACGCGATACCTGGACCAAGGACAATCCTAACGCCAAGTATCCTCGTCTTACTACCTCTGATGCAGCCAACAACTATGTAACATCTGATTTCTGGTTGAGGAAGATTTCGCGTTTCGACCTCACACGAGTACAGCTTACCTACGACTTCCCCTCCTCAATGTTCGACGGAATCAGCTGGCTGTCGGGTGCGTCGGTTTACGTGAGCGGCAGCAATCTGCTCACCATCTCCAAGGAGAGCGATTATCTTAATCTCAATGTTGGATCTGACCCCCAGACTCGTTTTTACAATTTAGGTGTTAAAGTTAACTTCTAACAACGAACAAAATGAAATTTAAAAAATCTTATATTATTCCATTGGTGGCTCTTACGGGTCTCTTTGGCGCGTGCGACGACATGTTTGAGCCCGCCATAGAGAACAACCAGGAGTTGTCGGATATGTACGACAACCCGAAGGTCGCCCAGGGTCTTATTGGCCAGGTGTACTCTTTGGTGGGTGGTGTATATACTACATCGCCAGATGTTGACTTGGCCACCGACGATGCTGTTGTCAACGATACCTACAACTCGTGGTCCACTATGGCCATTGGTGGATGGAAGGCGGACATGAATCCTACTTCGGTATGGAATGTATGCTACGACGGCATCCATTACTGCAACCTTTTCCTCGAGAACGTCGATAAGGTTACCTGGTTTAAGGGCGACATCGGCATCGACAAGATGTTCAGAGACCGTTTTAGGGCGGAGGCTTACGCTTACCGCGCATTGTTCCATTTCAAGCTTCTCCAATCCCATGCTGGCATGGTGGGCGGCACTCTCATGGGTGTGCCTATCCATGACAGGCTTGAGACCGAAGGCAACTACATTCAGACCCGCTCTACATTTAAGGAGTGTGTGGACTTCATCATGAACGACTTCAACAAGGCGCTTGAGTTCATTCCCTACACCTTCGCCGATGCTGAATACGAAGATGCCATTCCTGAAAACATGAGGCGTCTTGTAGTCTTGAATGCCGACGGCTCTCTCAATCGTGGTGCCTACAACCGTGTTTACGGTGTGCAAAACAAAGGCAAGATTGATGGCAAGATAATCGCCGCTATCAAGTCGCAGCTCGAACTTCTCTGTGCCTCGCCCGCTTATCAGAGTGCTGGTACAGGCATTGATTGGACTATTGCTGCCAAGGACGCTGCCAAGGTGCTTAGCGATGCTGGCAAGACTCCGGGCAATCTTTCCCCTATCGGCTATTACTGGTACGATTGTACTTCGGGTGCCGACAATGTGGAGAGTTTCAAGCGTACCGACTATGAGCATACCGAACTCCTCTGGCATGATTTCAACGACGGTAATGGAAGGTCTCTTGAGCAGAATTGCTATCCGCCTTCGCTCTATGGCAATGGCTACATCAATCCCACTCAAAACCTCGTAGATGCTTTCCCTATGGCCAACGGCTATCCTATCACCGATGCCAACAGCCAGTACGATGCCAACAATCCTTTTGATAACCGCGACAAGAGGCTTGCTGCATACATCCTCTACAACGGCAACACTATCGGACACGAAAACAAGGTTATCTCTGTTGTGATGCCTACATCGGGCAATTCAAACATCGATGCCAACAATCAGGAGAACAAGAAGTCCACCAGGACTGGCTATTACTTGAAAAAACTTCTCCGTTCTACCATCAACCTTACCCCTGGCTCTCAAAATGCGCTCAAGCACATCGGAGCACGTATCCGTTACACCGAGATTTTCTTGAACTACGCTGAGGCTGCCAACGAGGCTGTTGGTCCCACTGGTACAGTAGGCGATGCCACCTTCTCCGCCTACGATGTCATAAAGGCCATCCGTACACGTGCCGGCATCGATCCTGCCGACCCCTACCTCGAGTCTATCAAGAGCGACAAGGACAAGATGCGCGAACTCATCCGCAACGAGCGTCGTCTCGAACTCTGCTTTGAGAACCATCGTTTCTGGGATCTCCGCCGCTGGCAGGTGGATCTCGCAACTCTCAATACTACAGCCAAGGGCGTGGAGATTACAGAAAACGCCGACAAGTCGCTCAAATACACCACTAAGGATGTAGAGACTCGCAACTACAAGGATTACCAGTACTACGGTCCTATTCCTTACAGCGAGTGCTTGAAGTTCTCCGAACTCCAGCAGAACGACAATTGGCAATAGTCAAACGTTTTAAGTATTAAAGTTTTTTAATTGGCGGATACTCCGGTATCCGTCAATTAAATTAAAAAATTTTAAAAGACAAAGAAATATGAAAAATCTTTATAAAGGTATATCGTTTTCATTGTTGGCACTTGCATCCGGCCTTGTTGGCTGCAAGAATGGTGACATCAGTTTCGATGATTATGAAGGCGGTATCTCGGTCTATTTCCCCTACCAGTTTCCCACAAGGACGCTGGTGATGGGCAGCGACACCTACAATACAGACCTCGACAATGCGCACAAATGCTTGATTTCCGCTACAATGGGTGGTTCATACACTGGCAAGGACATCACTGTTACCGTTGCTGAGGATGCCTCGCTTCTGGACCACATCTACTTCAAGGGCGGCGACAAGATTGAGGCTTTGCCCTCCACTCACTATACCATTCCCTCTATGGTGATGAATTACAATGGTAGCATGAAAGGTGCTGTGGAAGTCAACTTCACTGAAGCCTTCTTCAACGACCCCAAGGCTGTTGCGGGTGCGTATGTAATTCCTCTTGTTATCCAGTCGCAGACTGGCGCAGCAAGGGTGCTTACTGGCACATACGACACAGAGGTGTATTCTACCGCACCTCAACGCACCAACTCTGATGCTTGGAAAACACTTCCTATGGACTATACGCTTTTCCGTGTCAATTACATCTGTAAGTACGAAGGCTATTTCATGCGCCGTATCACCAATTTCAACGGCAAGGATTCCATCCATGTCGTAATGTTGGAGCATGAATCCCCCGTTGCTGTAGGCGATTATTACTTCCAGCAGGGAGATGCCGCTATCCGCAGCAACTACATCCACAATGCCAATGAGCCTATTGTGGGTACCAAGACCATCAATCTCAACAAGGCGTCGTATAATGCAGAAGTTGGTGACAAGACCTACGCTCTTGTACTCGACTTCTCCAATGGCACTATTACAGCACCGGATGGCGCGGCTTACACCGTAACGGACGGCAAGTGCGAATACAAGGATTTGTCTGAGAAGAAGGCATGGGGCAACAAGGATCGCGACGGCATGTACCTTGAGTACACAGTGGACGGTATTTCTGTGAAGGAGACTCTCGTACTCCAACGCCGTGGCGTTACCAACAATCCGTATGAGATCGAATACAGGCAATAAATAGTTTGTTAACTATAAAACAATAAAAAACACTATGAAACAATATACGTATCTATTGGCTGTGTCGTTGGGTTTGTTCCTAACGTCATGTGCCGACGATTTGACGGAGAACCTTGCGGTGCAGAATGTGCCGCTGTCGGTTCAGGTGATGGAGGAACTCAACAGCCTCGATCCCTTGAAATCGTACAAGACCGCATCCAACATTTCGCCCAATTTCAAGCTCGGCGCTGCTCTCAAGGCTTCCGACCTCGCTGCGGGCGGTAATGTAAGTGCTCTCGCCGCCGCCAATTTCGACGAGGTGGTGGATGCCGACATTATGCAGTATGCTGCATGCGTTGATGACAATGGAGCAATGAATTTCTCCGGAGTTACCGACTTCGTAGAAACAGCCCAGAAGGCCGGTGTCGGTGTTTACGGACAGTCGCTCATTTGGCATGGTCAGCAGAGGCCCAAATACATTCAGGCAATGTTTGACACACGTGGTCGTGAAATCAAGGCAGAGAAGCAGAAGGCGAAGGAAGAAAGTGGTCAAAACGTTTCTTATATTGACGTGGAGGTTCCGGTAAAAGATGTTGACCTTACGCAGTACGCAGGTAAGGCTGGACACGAAATCTCCGGTGGTGAAGCTGGTGAGAATGGTATTACCAACCACATTGATGGTGGTACATACGTAGCTGGCGACAAGGTTGACTATCCCTTCTATGTCATGGGTTACGTTCCCCGTATGACTTCCGAAGGTCTCGAAAGCAAAAACCCTGGTGGCTGGTATCAGTATTTCGTATTGAACGAAATTCCTGCCGACAAGAACGAAGAAACAAGATATGTTGCAAAATTTACCGTAAAGGCAGAAGCAGATATCAATGTGACTGTTCAGGCAAGGTGGAGTTGGAGCGAGGATCCTCTCAATATCAGCGTTGCATTCAAGCAGTCTGGCGATTTCGTGGAAGTAACCAAGGAATTCAAAGGCATCAAGGG
>DGIK01000063.1 GCA_002393195.1 Bacteroidales bacterium UBA3824
GGCAAGTAAAACAACAAAGGTGGTTACCACCACTACAACGACCACCGAGACCATCACCACGGTCAATGGCGGCTCGGGCTGGTTTGGCGGGCTTTCTCCGCTGTTTAAGGCACTGTTGATAATAGGTGCGCTGTTGATTGTGGGAGTGATTGTTGGCGTGATTCTGTTTGGACGTGCTAAGGTAATTTCCAATTCGATGGAGACCGCCTACGCCAAGGGCAGCACGGTGTGGTTCAACCGTTTTGCGACTCCTGAGCGTGGCGACGTGCTTGTATTCCGTCATCCCGAGGCGGACAGCGTCAACCTCAATGCGCCCGACAAAAATTACTACAAGATGCGCCGTCTCTACGGCGAGGCGTGGTGCAACAAGAATGTGGATCCCGTGGTGTCGCAGGGCAAGAAGAAACGTCCGATTTTGCTCTCGCGCTGCATCGGTCTGCCCGGCGATATGGTTGCCATCAAAGACAACAAGGTTTCTGTCAACAACAATCCCGTCGAGGACGTTGCCACTACTAAGCACTTGTTCCTTACTGTTACCGACGACATCCTCAAAAACGAATACCTCGAACCGCTCGGCATCAAGAAGGCTGACATCACTTACACCGGCGAGGATGCCGAGACTATCATCAGTTTTTATCACAAGGCTATACCCACAAATTCGCAGGCGGCTCTGTACAGCCTGAGCGAGATGGAGGCGGACGCAATTTATAAAAACAATGTAGCCCGCAAGATTCAGCGAGTTACTCTGCCCAAGGATTATTTTGAGAGGACGGTGTTCCCCTACATCGAAAAGTTGCATTGGAACTCCTCCAACTTTGGACCGCTTCCAGTGCCGGAGAAGGACAAGGTTTTGAAACTCAATACCAACATCCTGCCGCTCTACCGTCGTTGCATCGAGGCTTACGAGGGCAACAAGGTGGATGTCAAGGGCGACAAAATCTTCATCAACGGCGAAGAAACCAATTCTTATCGTTTCCGTCGCAATTATTACTTTGTACTCGGCGACAACCGCTCTACTGAGGACGATTCTCGCTATTTCGGTTTCCTGCCCGGTAATCTCTTGATGGGCGTGGCGTGCGAGTAGGAGAGAGGAAAGAGGAACGATTATAATGGAAACTATCGAAAAAATCTGCCGTTATATTGCAAAATATATGGCGTTCATAGTTGTAGGTGCGGCTGTCCTTGCATTGTGGCAGCCGCAGACCTGCAATTGGATTAAGACGAGCGCGGTCAATTATTTGCTCGGCGTGGTGATGTTTGGGATGGGGCTTACATTGAAGGCTGATGATTTCAAGATTGTATTCAGCCGTCCCAAGGAGGTGATTGTCGGATTTTTGGCGCAGTTTGCGTTGATGCCGTTGATTGCTTTTTTGCTGATTAAAATCTTTGCCCTTGGTCCCGAACTTGCTGTCGGCGTGATGCTTGTGGGCACTTGTCCGGGCGGCACCGCGTCCAACGTCATCACTTATATTGCAAAGGGCGACGTGGCTCTGTCTGTTGGTATGACGATAGTTTCCACTATTTTTGCGCCGTTTTTGACACCGCTTTTCACTCAAATTTATATTGGCGAGATTGTGGATGTCAACATATTGGATATGTTTTTTTCGATTGTAAAGGTAGTTTTGATACCGATTATTTTGGGATTGTTGGTCAATAAGTTTTTTGGCAATTTCACTCAAAAAATCGTGAAAATCTTGCCTGCCGTGTCGTCGCTTGCCATTGCTGTGATAGTGGCGGCGGTGGTTTCCGCAAGCTCCGAAAAACTTCTCAACGCTCTTAACACAAGCACGTTGATTATTGTAGTTGTAATACTCCACAATCTCTGTGGCTATGCCGCCGGATACGCTGTTGGCAAAATCCTAAAACTCCAAGACCCAAAATGCCGCGCACTCTCCATCGAGGTCGGTATGCAAAATTCGGGACTCGCCGCCGGACTTGCCGCCGCGCATTTTGCGCAATATCCATTAGCAACAATCCCCGGCGCGGTGTTCAGCACGTGGCACAACATCTCTGGCGCGGTGTATGCGGCGTGGCTGAGGAGAAAAGACAACAATGCATAATTCATAATGCATAATGCATAATTAGCCATCCGGCGGACGCCTAATTATGCATTATGAATTATGCATTGAAAAAATTATGCATTGAATCTTAGTGATGGAACAGCCTTATGCCGGTGAAGCTCATCACGATGCCGTACTTGTTGCAGGTGTCGATAACATTGTCGTCACGGACAGAGCCGCCGGGTTGTGCGATGAAGTTTACACCACTCTTGTGGGCGCGTTCTACGTTGTCTCCAAATGGGAAGAATGCGTCTGAACCCACTGAAACGCCGCTGTTTTTGTCGAGCCATGCACGTTTTGCCTCGCGGGTGAATACTTCGGGCTTTACCTTGAAGTATTTTTGCCATTCGCCTTCTGCGAGTACGTCCATGTAGTCGTCGGAAATGTAGATGTCGATTGTGTTGTCGCGGTCGGGGCGTTTAATGCCGTCAACAAACTGCAAACCAAGCACTTGCGGTGACTGACGAAGCCACCAGTTGTCAGCCTTCTGACCTGCGAGCCTTGTGCAGTGAATCCTCGACTGCTGACCTGCGCCGATGCCGATTGCCTGTCCGTTTTTAACATAGCAAACCGAATTTGATTGCGTGTATTTCAATGTAATCATCGCAATCGTGAGGTCGGTTTTGGCTTGGTCGGTGAGATTCTTATTTTCGGTAACGATATTGTCGAAAAATTTGCTGTCGATGACGAGTTCGTTGCGGCCTTGCTCAAAAGTGATGCCGAAAACTTCCTTGTGCTCGATGGGCGCGGGTTTGTAGTTCGGGTCGATTTTGATGACGCAATAATTGCCGTTCTTCTTGGCTTTCAAGATATTGAGGGCTGCGTCCGTGTAGCCGGGAGCGATAACGCCGTCCGAAACTTCGCGCTTGATTACTAATGCGGTGCTTTCGTCGCAAACGTCGGAAAGCGCAATAAAATCGCCAAATGACGACATCCTATCTGCACCACGTGCGCGGATGTAAGCGTTGGCGAGCGGCGTAAACTCGATGTCGAGGTCGTCCGCCCAGTAGATTTTTTTCTCAACGTCCGAGAGCGGCAGACCGATTGCTGCACCAGCCGGCGAAACGTGTTTGAAGGACGTTGCGGCGGGTATGCCGGTCGCCTTTTTGAGTTCGCTCACGAGTTGCCAGCCATTGAAGGCGTCGAGGAAATTGATGTAGCCGCCCCTGCCGTTCAAGACCTCTACGGGAAGTTCGCCCTCCTGCATGAAAATCCTTGCGGGCTTTTGGTTAGGGTTGCAGCCATATTTGAGTTGGTATTCCTGCATTTTATTTCGTGTTTTTGTTGATGATTCTGCTTTCGTAACTGCCTGACTTTATGTCGATAAAGCGTGTGAAGAGGGACACCTTGTTGTCGGCGTTGAGGCTGTTCCAAACCGTTTTGGTAAATTCGTCGATGTCGCCTTTTATGTCCACCAAAGTCGGCTCGCCCTCAAAACTCGGCAGCGGGTTGCCGTCGCCCATGTAAGTATGGATGAAACGGCCTTCGCCTGCGATTGGGTTGTCGTAATTGAAGGTGTAGCGGCAGTTTGATTCGGGACGGCCGTTGTCAGATTTCAAAATCGACATTTGGAAGCTGTATTTGCCATTGTTGACATTCATGATGCCCGAAATGCGCGGCGTAAAGTTTGGCGCGTCGGGTTCGTACTGACGTGTGCGGAGCGACATTTCAAAAGTCTGCTCGGCGTTCATCAGATCGTAGATGGTGTCGGTCTGGTCGCCGTTTGTGACGATTGTATTGTTGCCGAGAACGCGGACAGGCGCGTAGATGATGAGCGACGGATCTTTCATTTTTGAAGGGTCGAAAGCCTCAGTCCTGATGCCCTCGCCGTCTTCAACAAATACACGGTTGCGCGAGTTTTCGCTGCGACCCATTATGAAATATGCCGTAACGGCCTTTGTACCGTCGGCACTCCTGCCAATCACGATACCGCGTCCCGGGTACGTGGTCTTGGAGAGTTCTTCTTTGAGCGATTGAAGGTTCATTTATAATATGTAATTAAAAATTAAAAATTCAAAGTTAACAGTTGACAGCTTCCACAGTTTTTATTGCCGCTGCGATTGCCTGGTTGACGTTGTATTGTTCCCATTCAGCTAAGAGTCCGGTGATGAAGAATCCTGTTGGTTTGAGTGAATCCTTGATTTTGGAGACTGTAGCCTGTGTCTCGATGTCCTGAATAGGGTGTGTGTATTCAGTGTATCGGTGTGTGATATAGACAGGGCTGAGCGGCATGCGTGAAAGTTCGTCCTTTATGTCGTCCTCGGAAATGTAGTCCGTAAATTCCACAGTTCCAGTCATTTTGTGGCTCTCGCTGTTGTTTGCGGCGTTGAAATTTCCAGTGCAGATGATTTTATGTGCGCGGTGTTCCTTTCCGGGTAGGTAGATTTCCGTGTAGGGGTTTTTGCTGAGTTCACAGAATACCGAGGTTGTGCCGTGGTATTGGAGTGAAGCGATATATTCTCTATATGGCTCTATTTCAGGCGTATGCAGAATTTTCGGCAGCATCTTGAGGTTTGCGCAGAATATCACTTTGTCGTATTCCATGCCGTCAACGAGCCATTTTTCGCCGCGCTTTTCAATGTCCCTTACAACGTGGTTGAGCGTCAGACGGTCGCCGATTGCTTCGACGAGTTTGTTGACGAGCCTCTGAGCGCCGCCGTTTATGTCGTAGAGGAATGTACGCGCTGCGAGGTATTGCGCTTTGTCATGATTGAAGTTCGCCATGATGATTTCGTCGGCTGTGGGCGCATGGAGACGTCCTTCAAGCCATCTGAGCGGGATTTTGCGGAGGTCGCTGTGCCATACTTTTTCGTAGTATGGACCAAAAAACATGTCATACAATGTCTGTCCATATTTTGCCTTGAGGTATGTGGCGAGGAATTTTGGAGAGCGGCTGTTTTTTTCCTTCGCTTTGATTTTAAAGATGTCGCTGACAATTCGCTTTTGGATTTCCGGCTGCAACATGTAGATATGGCTCGAAATTGGGCTTGGAACTCCCTCTATCTCAGTCATTTTCTTCTTGAACATTCCATGAAATTCGGGTTTTGAGACCTCGCCGTTTTCAAACAATATCGCGCTGTTGCGTTTGACTTCTATAATTTCCTCGTCAAAGTCGATTATGCCTTCGATGAATTTCCGTGTTGTGTCGCAAATTTGTTTCATGGAGTTTGCGCCGCAAATATGGAATGTGCATCCGTCGGCTTTGATGCTTTGAGCGAGTCCTCCGGCGGTTTGGCTCTTTTCATAGACCGCAACTTCATGTTTTTCCATGAGGTTTTTTGCGGCTGTAAGTCCTGAAATTCCGGCTCCTATGATGGCGATTTTTGACATGGCTTTTAGAATTTTTGTTAGTTTAGGCTTTTGATTGTGCCGGTCTGCGGATAGAGTATCAACTTAAATCCGTCTTTCTGCATCAATGACGCTGGCAGGTATCTTACTGTGCCTAACTGATTGATGTTCAATGTTTTTTCGGACAATGAATTGTTGTTTTGCATAATGCGTACCAGTCCGTATGCGTTGGTCAGGTATGCAAAACCGTTGGCGGCCTGCGATGCGCCTGCACGTTGGCGAGCCGTGGTCTGATTGTTGTCGTATTTGTTGATGACGATGTTGTCGCCGAGGTCGCTGATTTCCACAGTGATGGGACTGCCTTTCTTGCTGCCGTTTGGTACTACGCCATATTCCGGCGAAAAATTGAACAGTGTCGCTTGCTGTTTGGCGTTTTGGTTGGGTATGTAATTGAAAATGAACGTCTTTTCTATCTTGATTTTTTTGCCGACAAACATGCTCATGTACGATTCTTCCAATTTGTTGAGTTGCTCCACCATGTAACGGAGTGCGTCGCCGGTAGGTGCGTTGTTGCCGTCGCCTTCGCCTTTGAGTAGAGCGTTGCGGTCGTCACGGAGGAGAAAAATTTCGTTGGCGAGCTCCTGCGCTTGTTCTTCCAACGACTTGCGTATCAGGTTTTTCTTGGCTGACGGCACGGCTGTGAAAATCGAATCGGCGTCCACGACGTGCAGCACGGTGTCAAAAACGGTTTCGTATCTGTTGACGTTGATGTCTTGGAATTTGCGGCGGCTCGATAGGTCGTCGCTTGTGAGGTTGTTGTGAGTGTCGTCGTCGCGGTAGTTGCGCTCCTGGAAATCGGGTTTTGTATTGATGCTCTCCAAAAAACCTTCAGGGCTAAAATTCATTGCGCAAGGATAGTTGGTCTCCACGACGTATGTGCGCGACGAATCTTGCACGGGATACGACGATATGTCGATGTTGCCAAGTTTCCAAACGCTTGAATTGCTGGTGATTATGTCGTCGGTGCCGATGTATTTTGAGGCGTATTGATAATAAGGTCCACGGACGCTCACTTCGTTGACGGCTGTTACCTTTACGGTGATTGCTGTCTTGGGCAGCGAATAGATTATCGGATTGTCCTTCACGGTGTTGACGTTGTTGATATTGTCCACGCGGATGTATTTTTTCTGCGTGGAGCATGAAGCCATGCCGAGCGTCGCAAGAGCCGTGAATAGTAGTATTGAGTTTTTCATTGTCATTTTGTGTGTTATGATACCGCAAATTTAATGTTTTTTTATGAAATGAAAAACTTTTTTACTGCCTTTGGAAAAATTCTTCGGGATTATTGTGGAAATCGACAGGGTCGGGGAGGTATTTGCCCTCTTCTGACTGTTTTTCAAGCTGTTTGGATTCTTTGAGGTCTTCCTCCGCCGCGTTTTCAACTTCGCCGTTGATGTATTTCGTAACCTTGTATTTCTTGGTCTTGGGGTCGAGCTCCTTCCATTCGCCGTGCTTGACATCGTTTTTGTAATTGCCGACGAGTTCTATCTCGCCTTTGTTGTTGTATTTGGTGTAGCGGCCTTCGAGTTTGCCGTTTACGTAGGTCGCCTCAAACAAAATCGTGCCGATGTCGTGGTAACGCTTCCACGCGCCGTTCTTAACGCCGTCTTTCCAATTGAGTTCCTCGGCGGGGAGGCCGTAGGGGAAGTAGGTGATTTCGGGGCCGTTTTTCTTGCCACGGACGTAATTTTCCTCCGCCACGAGGATAGAATCGCTTTCGAGGTACTGCCAAAGGCTGTCTTTTTGACGTTGATAATAATAACCCATCGCCACGCGGTCGCCGTTTTCGTCGTAGAGGATGGCGGAGGCGCGGTCGTCGTCTATCATATAAAGGTGTGCGCTCACGCCGCCGTGCTCGTAAAATTTGTAAAAGTCGCCGCGAGGTTTGCCTGCCTCGTAGTTGATTTGAGATTTGCGGTTGCCGTTGGGGTAGAGTTCAATCCAAACGCCTATCTTCTTGCCAGTTACGTCGGTTTGGTTGGTGGGGCCTTCGTAGGCGGCGAGGGTCTTGCCGTAGGTGACGGGCGCAGCGAAAAGTTCGGGCATAAAGATGTGCTTGTAGGTCTCGGTGGTGTCGTTGAAAATCTTCGCCAACATCATCGCGTGCTGCCCCGCCTTCTTGTTGTCGTTGGCGGCGTAAAATTTGTCCTGAAATTCGGTGATTGTTGCCTTCAATTCGTCAACCTCAGCCTTGTATTTGAGGCGGACTGACTTGTCCTTGTCCTTGTTGAAGGCGGTGTAGAGCGTATTCTCGGCGGAAGTGAGGTTGTACTCCTTCTGCGGTGCTTGACGGAAAATCTTGTGGTATGTAAACGCCAATATGAACACGCCGTCGGGCTTCGACGGATTGGCGGCGTTGTATTTTTTGACGGCTTCCATACACTCCGTATAGTTCTCAGACTCATAGAGTTGCATTACCTTGTCAAATTTCTTGTCCTGTGCCTGCGCCGTAGTTGCGAGCGCGAATATTGCTGTTATGATTAGGATTTTTTTCATTTTGTAATTGTTATTTTTGACGACGCAATCACGCCGCCGGTTTGTATTCTGATAACGTAAATTCCGCCCGTCAAATTGTATGCCTGACATTGAAAGGTGTCGCTTTTTGGATTGTAATTGCAAATCCTCCGCCCGAGTGCGTCTATAATCTCCACGCGGTCGATTGTTTGTGCAGATTTAATTTCTATAACGCCTTGATGCACTGTTATTTGCGGTGTTTTCGGCGGAGTTTTTTCAGTAGTAATGGCTACATATTCCGATATGCCTTCTGACATTGTGAAGTCGGCGACGGCGAGTTCATTTTTTTTAGTGTTAACTTCCTGACATTGTGTCTCATAGCCATCGGCAACGGCGCATACGTTGTAAGTCTTGGCGGCGAGAGTTGGGCGCACGTATTGACCCTCAGCATCGCACATTATCGACGAATAATTATAATCGTGTCCGTCCAAATAAATTTTGGCTTTTATCGGGTTGCCGTTGAAGTCAACTACTTGACCTCTAATGCCTTGCAATGCGCTGCAAATATACAATAAAAGTCCATCGCGGTGACGCTGCCAATAATTTTCCAAAAGGTCGCAGTGCAGGAGTTTTATGGTTGACAGCTCTATTGTCATCTCCCGGCAACGCTCCGAAATCATCATCCAGTCCTGACGACCACCAGCCACTTTGTACCATTCGCTGCCAAAAACATAGCCTTGTTTGTTGACGGTTTTCATACCGTTGGGCGCAAACGTGCGTAAAGTATCAATGTATTTTTGACAAATATCCTCGAACCAATCCTTGTCGGCGAGTCCCAGTTCCGATTCATAAAAACTGTCCCAAGGATAATTCAAAACCTCGTCGCCGCCGTGCATATTAGCCGACAATGTAAAATGCCTACTTTTGGCAAATTGCATCATTGCAATAGTCTCAGGTTCAAGGTTTTGAGTGGATTTTGCCAACGCGCCCAACTGCGGAAAATTTCGGTTTAAATCCACATTGTTGCCATTATATCGGCGCGACTCGGCGACGGTGCCATTGCCGCCATAATAAGTGCCGTCGGGATTGGCTAACGGATTGATATACAATACGATATTGTTGATGATGCGGGTTGCAGTGGCGTCGTTGCCATAATTATTCAAAAGATAATCTATCAGCCTGAGCATCAATACATAACCGCAAGTTTCGTCGCCGTGCATCGTTGATGTCAGGAATACACGCGGGCGCGGGAGCGTGTCGCCAATGGCGGTGATGCGAATCGCCAATAGTTGCCGCCCCTCCGCACTTGCCCCAATATCAATGAGTTGCGCAATGTCGGGATGCTTCGCCGCAAAATCTTCCATCATCGCCACGTAGGTTTCGTATGTTGGATAATGCGCCCAATCTTTCATCTCCTCGATGCTTTGCGCCATATCGATGTAGTTTGCGCTTTTGGATAACTTCTTGACACTCCGCACGTTATAGGCGTATTGTGGCAAAATCGTCCGCAGCGTCATCAATTCGCTTTCGTTGGCGTATGCTGTGATGATGCCGTCGCGGATGTTGCTGATAGATACTGCATTAGACAGCCGCGAAATGTCGCCTGCCGTTGCCGTCGGTATTGTGATTTCGTAATCCTGTGCGTGGACGGTTGCCGCAAAAATCAGAATCAATATTATGCAAAACAATTTTTTCATAGCCCAAAGTTGCAAATTATTTCTGAGATAACAATCCTTTTTTCCACAAAATTTTTTAACTTTGTTGACGTTATATAGTCAAAATCATAAAACGAACACTATGAAAAAAGTATTGACATATTTGATGGTATTGATGTTGATGTCGGCGTGCAATCAGCGCACCGGCTCGGGCAATTTACTTACCGAGATGCGCAAGGTTGATAATTTTGGCGGCATCATCATCAATGGCGAAATGAATGTAAATATCATTCATTCAGATAAATACGAGGTCAAGGTAACTGCCGACGACAATCTCATTAAGCACGTGAACACCACTGTAAAAAGTGGTTTCCTATATGTAAAATGCAGCCGACAACCCGAGGAGAGCGACATCACTATTTCTATCGCGATGCCTATCATCAATTCTATTGAAACAGAGGGCAAAGTCGGGATTGACATCAAAGAAGGTTTCCGCGTCAACAATCTCGAAATCAGGACTTTCGGCAGCGGCAATATTGACATCAACGGCATCACCGCCACATCCGCAATCAAAATCCTAAACCGTGGTAGCGGCAATATCACTTTGACGGGCAATGCAAAACTGTTTTCGTGCGTTACTCGCGACGCGGGCAATGTGTTTGCGGATATGCTTGACGCAGAGGAGGCTGTCGCCAAAGTCGGCGGCTCAGGCAGCATTTTCGTGAAGACCAGCGGCAAACTCAATGTCATTGTAGCCGGTTCTGGCAGCGTTTTCTATAATGGCAAACCGTCGATGATGAGCAAATACATCACCGGTTCTGGCAGCGTGAAACAAAGGATGTAAATTACTTTATTCCAACGATTTAACAATCCATTTTCCAATCTCCAAATAATCCTCGATGGAGTAGGGGACGCCGTGGGAGTTGAGGTTCCAATCTACTTCGATTGTTGTTGAAAATTGGAGCGTGGAGCCGTGATTGATTTCGTTCCACCAATCGGCGGTCATTCCGTCGTAACTGTTGTATGAGTCTTTGATGGATTTTGGCGTGAAGCCCGATTGCCACGCAAAACGATGCCAAAAATTCACTAAGTTGCTGTGTTTCTTGCCGTTGCCATACAAATCATAATAAGAAAAACTGTTGCCCTCAAAACCGCCCGGAAACATTCCGTGAACGTCCCAAAACATTGAGTATGAGTAATTTTGCGCACTTTCGCGGATTGCTTGTTCGATGCGGCGGATTGCGGGATGAAATGGGATTCCGTCCCAATCTCGGTTGAAATCCACAGGCAATTGCATCCGCCCGCTCTGTCCATTATAAACGCTCTCCACATCGACCATCGGGACAATTTTGAAGATGTGGGTTTTCAACAATTTTTGATTGCAACTCTCTGACATCAAGTATCTTATCATTCCTTCCATTACGTAATTGCTGACGCTCTCAAAGGCGTGTTGTCGGCAGATAATCCAGACAAGTTTTTTGTGTTTGCGTTTTGGCTTTTTGGTAATTGTCAATTGGTTGACATTCAGATTGTTGGATGTGGTTAGGAGAGTGTCGATTTGGAGATTTTTGGAGGTTTTGATTTCAGACAATAGATTTTGAAGCCGTGAATAAGTGTATGGAAATCCAGTGGAAATATAAGTTGTGTCGGCGGTTGGCGTGATTCTCAATACAAATCCGCCCGACATTCCGCTCTGCCTAACGTGTTGAAAATCAATATTATCGTTGCTGATTGTGGGAAAAAACGGTGAATGGACTGTTTTTGCAAATAATGTCTTGAATGTAAGCACTGTGTCGCGTCGGTAGCCCGTAACTCCAAAATTGAACCACACGCCGCAGGTATTTGCGCTATCCACGTATGGTGCGAATTTCACGGTGTTTGTCGCCGCGTCGTAGGTGCAAAGACCGACGTTTTGGTTTTCGAGATTCTTGATGACCGAAAACTCACCCTGCGCCGCCGCAGTCGAAACGGAAATTATCAATAATATAATGACAATCAGCATATTACAAACGTCAATTACACGCCGCCTACGGCGGGTTTTTATAAACAAAAATTAAAACGAATTACAACGAATTAAAGCGAATTAGTTTTGTAATTCGTCCAAAATTCGTTATAATTCGCTTTAATTCGCGTTTGAAAAAACAATTAGCGTTTCACCAAGTCGAGGGTGTCTTGTGCGATGACGAGTTCCTCGTTTGTGGGAACTACGAGCACTTTCACCTTTGAAGTCGGCTTGCTGATGATCATTTCCTTGTCGCGGAGGCCTGTGTTGATTGAGTCGTCAAACTCTACGCCGAGCCATTCCAAGTTCATCGCAACGCCGCGACGTGTGGTGTCGCCCTTCTCGCCGATGCCGCCGCAGAATACGATGGCGTCGCAACCGTTCATTGCTGCCATGTATGCGCCGATGTACTTCTTGATGCTGTAATCCTGCATCTTGCAAGCGAGGGCGGCGCGGTATTCCTTGCGGACAAATGCAGCCTCCTCCACGTCGCGCATATCGGACGAAACGCCCGAAACGCCCAAAACGCCGGATTGCTTGTTGATGAAGTTGTTCATATCTTCGGGCTTCAACGCGCCGTTTTCAAATAAGTAGGGGAACACGGCGGGGTCGATGATGCCACAACGTGTGCCCATCACAACGCCTTCGCACGGGGTCAAGCCCATCGACGTATCAACTACCTTGCCGTTGACGATAGCCGCGAGCGATGCGCCGTTGCCGATGTGGCAGGTGATGAGTTTGGAATTGTTGTAATCGAGGCCGAGGATTTCGCAGGCGCGTTTGGATACGTACCTGTGGCTTGTGCCGTGGAAACCGTAACGGCGGATGTGGAGTTTTTCGTACAATTCGTAAGGAATTGCGTACATGTAAGCGTAGTCGGGAATGGTCTGATGGAATGCCGTGTCAAACACTGCAACCTGCGGGAGCGAGGGCATTGCCTTCTGCATAGCGCGGATGCCTTTGAGGTTTGCCATCTGATGGAGGGGACCGAGGGGCGCGATTTCTTCAATCTTGGCGATTACCTCGTCGTTGATGATGACGCTCTCCTTGAAAAATTCGCCGCCGTGGAGCACGCGGTGTCCGGCAGCCTCAATCTCGTTGAGCGAGGAGATTACGCCGAGTTCCTTGTCTGTCAAAGTGTTGAGTACGAGTTCGATGGCGTCCTGATGGTCGTTCATCGGCTTTTCAATCTTTGTCTTGGGACCGTCGCCCTTTGCGCATTTGAGGAACGAATCGGGAAGACCGATTTTCTCCACGCCGCCCTTCGCGAGCAAGTCGCCCGACGGCATATCTATGAGTTGGTACTTCAACGACGAACTACCACAATTGATTACTAATATCTTCATTTCTTTGTTTACAATAATTATCTGTTTGTCAACGCCTTACGGCGTTGTTTTTTGAACGAAAATTTAAGCGAATTATAACGAATTTTTTTATATCGCTTCGCGATATTATGGTAGGTCGCTTCGCGAGAAATCTAACAAATCATTACAAATCAAACAAATATTTATTTGAAAGATTTGTATTGATTTGTGTAATTTCTGTCCGTCAGGACATTCCTTTTAAATTCGTTTTAATTTTTTTTTATTCGCTTAAATTTTCGTTTATAAAAATCCCGTCGCCGTAGGCGGCGGTTCAATTGATGTTTACTTTGCAGCGGCTTGGAGCGCGGTGATTGCCACCATGTTGATGATGTCCTCAACGTAGCATCCACGGGAGAGGTCGTTGACGGGGGCTGCCATGCCTTGGAGGATGGGGCCTACCGCGTCGGCACCTGCGAGACGCTGTACGAGTTTGTAACCGATGTTGCCGGCTTCCAACGACGGGAATACCAACACATTGGCCTTGCCAGCGACGTGGCTGCCGGGTGCTTTCAAGTCTGCAACTTTCTGAA
>DGIK01000065.1 GCA_002393195.1 Bacteroidales bacterium UBA3824
TTGAGAGGCTTGGCGGGTTCTGGTGCTGCAAAAATAGATACATATTTTGGTTTCACCAAATATTTTTGCAACTTTTTCGTAAAATTTTCATAAATATTTGATTATCAATAAAAACAAAATCACGCCGCACAGTCTCTCACCGCACGGCGTAATTATACATTCTGCATTATGAATTATGCATTGAAAACCTATTTTCCTCCCACGCTTGCGGAGTAAATCCTCTCCAAAAACTGCAATGCACCTTTGTAGCCGATGTGAGAGCGGTTGACGATGAGAGTTTCGGACGAGGGGGTGGAAATTTCAAAGAAAAGGGCGTTCTTTTGGGTTGCCAAATTCTGTTCCCACGAGGTGCCGAGGATGAGCGGTTTGCCTGCCGTAAACTCAACTGTTTCAATGAGTTTCTCCACTTCGTAGCCGTCTTCTTCAAAGTCAACATCGATGCTTACGCCTTCCGAAATATTGTTTTTGAAATATTCGGTGATGGCGGGACGGAATTTCTGCGGAGTGTTGTCGGTGATTACCACGCGCTTGGGGATAAGACCGATTTGGTCGGCAAGAAACTTGCTGTAAGCCAAGGCGTAAGCGGCGTCGGCTGTTACCACAAACTCGCTCGGCATTCCGTACCAATATTCGGCAAAAAATTCCGAAAAATGTTCGAGGTAATAGTAGTAGATTTCAGCCTCCGATTTGATGAAATCTTCGGATTTTTGCTTGTCAATGCCCGCATAATCAACCACTTGACGGATGAATTTTGCAGTGGCTTCTTCGCCAACGGGTATTTCGGGAATGTGGAGGAAGGGTTGGTTGTATTTCTTTTGGAGATGTTCGGCATTCTTGACACCAACCCACGGCGAAACCACAAGGTTGAACTGCGCCTGTGGAATCTTTTTCCACGCCGAAACTCCCGGATTTTCAGGACCAAACAAAACGTTCACCTCCAATCCTGCACCTCGGAGAATGCGTGCAAGTTCCTGATAATCACCGCGCCAATTTTGATTGTAGTATGGAGTCTCAAACCAAAGATTTACCAAGCCTTTTTGTTTTTCGCCGTTGTAATCGCCTACAAATTGGTCGATTATGGCGTTGACGACCTCCTCGTGTCCAAAAAGATTGTTACCCTTGAAACCCGCTGTGTTGGCATAGACGATTGGGTAGCCCGCCTTTTGGTACTTGCCCACGAGGTCGGGAACATTGTCGCCGATGAGTTCGCCGGTGCAGCCCGTGAGAACCACAAAAAGGTCGCCGTCGTAGATTTTGAGGGTCGATTTGATAAGGAGGTCGAGGGTTTTGATGCCGCCAAAAACCACATCGTTTTCAGTGGCGTTTGAACTCGGCATATTGCCGCCGCCTGCCGCCACACTGCCCTGAAAACCGTTTTCAAAGGTCAGCATCGCAGTTGTTTTCAATTGGCAGCCCGGCGAACAGTTTGCGATTGGAACTGCGCCCTTGATGGCTACAACGGTGTTTGTCGCGCCCACCGCGCAGGCATATCTTACATCGGATATCACCGAAGGTTTTTTCTTTTTAATTTCAGTCATTTTAGATATTTTTTTTAACAACGAATTAAACGAATGAAACAAATATGACTTTTACGAAATAATTAAACAAA
Organism: Bacteroidales bacterium UBA3824; assembly: GCA_002393195.1. Classification (GTDB taxonomy): domain Bacteria; phylum Bacteroidota; class Bacteroidia; order Bacteroidales; family UBA3824; genus UBA3824. The sequence goes on from DGIK01000065.1 coordinate 1,610, forward strand.
TACATATTTAACATTATTTGTTGTATTCGTACTCCGCTTGCGGATTCGCCGTAAATTTCTATTAATTTTGAATTCGTTTAATTCGTTGTTTATTAATTATTAGTTAATCATTTAACCTCTCCTCAATTTCTTTGAAAACGTCCTTGTCGTTGGTGAGTTTGAAGGGGTCGGTTTGGGCAAACCACCAGTCGTTGTAGGGCAGGCGGACGTGGCGTTGGAGGGTCTTGTTGAATTTGGTGCGGGCAAGCACGCCTTTGAGGATTTCACCAACGCGGAGGATGCCGTCGTAGCCAACAGGAATGTGTTCGTCGCCGAGCGCAAATGTCGGCACGCCGAGGTGTCCCGCAACCGATGCAAGTCCTGGGTGACGGATTATCAAGAAGTCGGTTTTGATACGGTTGAGGAGTTGCGGCAGTTGGAACGCACGGGTTTTGCTGACAGTGTAATGCGGTATATCTCCGTAAGTATCAACGAGTTCCTTTAATGTGTCTTGATTTTTACCTGCACCGTCGTACACGGGGTCGTGGTGAAAAACAAGTGCGCCTTCGTTTTTGATTCCGAGTTCTGCCAACACGCTTATCAATCCGTGAGCGTATGCCGAGCCGGTGAGCACCATTCCGTTTTTACCCTTGAAATATTCGCGGTATTCAGCCAATTTTGGAGCGATTCGGGCGTGTTCACTTTCTATGAATTTTTCCACCTCTTCCTCCTTGCCAACTACCTTTGCGATAGCCCTCAACCATGCGTCAGTACCCTTGATTCCGTAAGGTTGCGGCGCGTCGATTTGCGGCACGCCGAATTGGTCTTCGAGAGCCGCGCCCATATATCCGCCGAGAGTTTCGCAAAAAGTGGTTGTAGCCACAGCCTCCGACGCCTGACGAATCTCCTCAAACGATGCGCAATCCAAGAGGTAGTTTACCCTCAATCCGAGCGGTTTCAATAGGTCAGTGAACCAGTCAGTCCCCCAAAGAGCGATGATGTTAATGAGGTCTTTTTGTTTTTTAACTGGGTGTTTTTCAACGATTTGGCGCAACACGCCGTGGAATGCGACATCGAATCCCGTGCTCCAATGTTTGCTGCGGAATCCCTCGCAATGAAGCGGAATGATTGGCACACCAACTTCGGGTTCCATCTCCTCGGCTACGCTGTCGATATCTTCGCCGGTAATGGCTGTGGCACAGGCCATTGCAATAAAAATCGCTTTGGGATTGAAACGTTCTTTTGCCTCTTTGATAGCCTGACGAAGTTTTGCGCTGCCACCGAAAACCATATCTTTTTCTTGAAGGTTTGTGCTGATACAGAGCGTGTTCTGTTGAGGTTTGCCGCGACGTGCGAGACCCATGTGCATTGTGAGGTTGAATTTGGCGTCCTCACTACTGCAACCGATTGGCGCGTGGTTGATAAGCACACAGTCGGTGAGGTTGCCTATTTGACACTGCACAATTGCGTTTGAGCACATAGTTTCCTGATTGAGAGGACTTTGAAGTTCGCAAAGTCTGCACCCCTGACCTGCGCCCTTGCATCCGCCGTGCTTCTTGATGCTTCGTTCGTCGTAAGCCGACTGACGGATAAGTTCCTTAGCCGAACCGTCCCAACCGATAATTGTGCCAAGGCGCAACTCGCGGTTTTCAACGGTGGTCATATTCAAATTAATTCTGTTTGCCATTATGGTATTGTTTGTTATGATTTATTTATGGTGCAAAGGTAATGCGACAGAATATTTTTGCCAAGAAAAATGAATTATTTGGAAATTTTTGCTAAAATTGCGATAATTTTAGGATTATTTATGCGGAATTAAAAGCAAAAATAATGGATAAAAGAAAAAAAGAGAAGCGAACTTTTTTGCCTTATAACAAAAATAATTTATATTTTTCAAAACAGAAATGGTACCAACTGGCAACAAGGAATTCATAAGTGAAACTCTCTACAATATAGCAATTTAACGTTGATATTATCAAAATGATGGAAAAATGAAAAACGCCGCACAACCCACGATTGTGCGGCGTTTTTTTCAAACAAACAATCTCAATCCTTACTCTGTTTTCAATTTAAATTTTCTGTTGTCAATTTTGTAGTAATAACCTACAATCTTTGATAGAGCTTCGTCGATTGGCAATTCAACATCAAACACCGAAATTGCCTTTGCTTCAAGTTGTTGACGGGCGTTCCTGCCGATTTTGGTGGCGACAACAGCGCGGCAATCAGCCACCAATCCAACGGTTTCTGTCATTGAACCACCCGAACAGCCGCCGCCATTGCCACCCTGACAGCCACCTTGACAGCCTTGCTGATTTTCGGACTTGGCAACCGTTACTTTTCGTTCTTCCAACAACTGAAAATCAAGATTTTCGGCGGAGTAAATCTTGAAACTATCCGCCCCGCCGAAATGTTGATTTACATTCAAATTGTCGGACGTTGCCACTGCAATTTTGTACGACATATTTTGTTAGATTTTGTAATTGTCGGCAGACTCCATAAAGCCGTATTCCATAAGGATTTCCTCCAAACGTTCAGCAGACATCGGCGTAGGAATCACAAAACTTTGGTTTTCGATTATTGCCTTGGCGAGGTTGCGGTATTCCTGAGCCTGATCAGAATCGGGCTTGTACTGAATCACCGTTTGCTTGTGAATTTCAGCGTGTTGCACGATGTTGTTGCGGGGAACGAAATAAATCAACTGTGTGCCGAGTTCCTTGGAAAAAGCCCTAAGCAAATCCAATTCGTGGTCAACCCTGCGACTGTTGCAGATGATGCCGCCAAGACGCACGCCGCCTGTTTTGGCATAACGTTGAATACCTTTGGCAATGTTGTTGGCGGCATAGAGAGCCATCATTTCGCCCGACGCAACAATGTAGATTTCCTTAGCCTTGCCCTCGCGGATAGGCATTGCAAAACCGCCGCAGACCACGTCGCCAAGCACATCGTAGAATACAAAGTCGAGGTCGTCGGTGTAAGCACCGAGGTTTTCCAACATATTTATAGAGGTGATGATACCACGACCTGCGCAACCAACGCCGGGTTCGGGACCGCCCGATTCTACGCAGCGAGTGCCGCCGAATCCCTCTTTCATAATTCTGTCAAGAGAAATGTCCTCACCTTCGTCGCGGATGGTGTCGAGAACGGTTTTCTGCGCCAATCCGCCCAAGAGAAGGCGTGTGGAATCTGCCTTGGGGTCGCAGCCTACGACCATTACTTTTTTGCCGTGTTCCACCAATCCGGCGGTAAGATTCTGTGTTGTAGTTGATTTGCCAATACCACCTTTGCCGTAAATGGCAATCTGTCTGATTTCACTCATTTTCTTTATTAATTTTTGTTGTGTTAATAATTAAATTTTACGCTGCAAAATTAGATACGGCGGAATAATTAGCCAAGAACTTTTTAAATATTGGATAATTAATCTAAATATAATCATTATCAAAGATAATTATTACTACAATAGCAACAACATAGACAACAATTGAGAACAAAAAACATTTTTAAAAAAAACTAAAAAAAATTTTTCACCAATCCAAAAATTATTCGTAACTTTGCCGCCGATACGATATTTATCTCTATAAATAAAGTCTAACACATTAATTAAAGTATTAACAAACAAATTTTAAATGACACCAAAGAAAAACAATCAGGAGTACGATGAGGAAATCGAAATCGACAACCTGAAAGCTAACAAGGCCGCTGAGGCCGACACAGAGGACAACGAGCCCATCGAAGTTGTAAAGACCAACACCAAGAGCAACGCCTCTACAATGGACTTCGACTGGGACAACGTTTCCAACAAGAAGGGCACAAACTACTCCGCTGACGAGCGCCAGGCCCTCGAAGCAAAGTATGACACCACCCTCTCCACCATCGCTGCAAACCAGGTGGTAGAAGGCAAGGTAATCGCTAAAAACAGCCGTGAGGTTGTTGTAAGCGTAGGTTACAAGTCGGAAGGCGTAATTCCTATGAACGAGTTCCGCTACAATCCCGACATCCAGGTAGGCGACACCGTAGAAGTATTCGTGGAAAACCAGGAGGACAAGAACGGTTCGCTCGTACTCTCTCACAAGAAGGCTCGCTCTCTCAAGTCTTGGGATCGCGTCAACGAAGCACTCGCCAACAACGAGATTATCAAAGGTTACATCAAATGCCGTACAAAGGGCGGCATGATTGTGGACGTATTCGGCATCGAGGCATTCC
>DGIK01000035.1 GCA_002393195.1 Bacteroidales bacterium UBA3824
GATAACATTATGATTAACGACACCGCTTATCCGAAATTGCCGCGAAAGAGCAATAACACGATAATGGGGGGGCAGGGAAATGACCTTATCGCCATAGATAACACAAAAATCCCAGTCGTAATTCGTTACAATTCGGGAGACGGCAACGATTATGTTTTCGGTTACGATAAAAACGACACGATTCAGATAGTCAATAGTGAGTACACAACGAAAAAAAGCGGACAAGATGTCGTTGTTACAATAGGAAAAGGTTCTGTGACTTTAATGGGCGCGAAAGGCAAAAAAATCAACATAGAAAAAGTAACAGATAACTCACTGCCTAAGGGATTAAGTTACGACAAAAAGAAAACGACAATCACGGCAAGCACAAAATTTGTTGATGAGCAAATCGACTTGGCAAATTTTGCTACAACGGTCACAAAAGTTAAAGCGTCCGACCTAGTTAATGGAGTAAATATTATCGGTAACAATTTGTCTAACAACATAATCGGTGGAAAAGGCAACGACACTCTTGACGGCGAAGCTGGTAAAGATACTTTGACTGGCGGAAAAGGTAATGATTCGCTAATTGGCGGAGCGGATGCTGATATTCTAAAAGGTGAAGACGATAATGATAAACTTTATGGAGAAGATGGCAAAGACACACTTGAGGGAGGAAACGGTAACGACGAACTAATAGGTGGCTCTGGGAATGATTCACTTGTGGGAGGTAAGGGTTCCGATATACTCAAAGGTGGCAATGACAATGATAAACTCTATGGCGGCGTAGGAAACGATGAGCTAACAGGTGGTAAGGGTAATGACTCACTGTGGGGCAATGCTGGCGCAGATACTTTCCTTTACGCCAAAGGAGACGGACAAGATATAATTTACGGTTTCGACAAGACCGATTTGTTACAAATTACAGGGAAATTTTCTGCGTCTTACGATAAGAAGACAAAAGAAATATACTTTGATGTCGGCTCGACTGCCAACGCTATTACGCTGAAAGATTTCGGTTCAACTTCAACTTTCAACGTAAACGGCACGAATTACAAAATAAGCGGCTCAAAACTCGTCAAAAAATAAATTTTGAAATTTAATATCAAAAAGACCTCTGGCACGATGTCGGAGGTTTTTTCATTTGAACTTGAGAACCATCTGCCACTAAACAATAAGAACATCCGAAAAAATTTGTGTCATCGTTATGCGTCTATAACTTCCATGAAAAAACGGCGAATGATATATTACCGTCCTTTTTGAAAGATGGTAACAGTCATGGTAACAGGGGGTTGCCTTGACTATTACCAAACTGTTACCTTGAAAATGGCGTCAAAACGCCAAAAATAGCTCTGGCAACAAAAGAGGTAACACTAAAAGGTAACACCAAACGTACTCGGTGTTACTTCGGTGTTACCTTGAAAATGGCGTCACGACGCCAAAAAATGGCAAAAGTAACACGGTAACACCGGTAACACCATTTTTTTTAGCTAGTATAGGAAAAAAAAGACGCGCGCGCAAAAAAAAGTGACTTCTGCAACCTGCGCGCGTCTACTTTTTTTTCTCATACGCGAGAAACATGATTTTCGGTGTTACCAGTGTTACCTTTAGGTAAATATATATATAAAGCTAGCTATGACGCCATTTTTTTAGGTAACACTATAGGTAACATTTTGGTAACACCCAAGCCTTCGGTGTTACCTTTTTTAGGAGAATGGCGTCAGAATAACAACAAAAAAAGCCCCCTCCTTCATGTTTCTAATTTGCGTAGAAATTTTTGAGGGCGGCGACCGAAAAAATTTCACGCAACTAAGTGAAGGCAAGCGAAGGGCATTACGCCCGTAGCGTAAGCCTGAACGCTTTGTGAGTTGGAGGGCACGGGGGAAGGGCGAGCGTTGCAAGCGACGTGGACGAGCGTCGTTGTTGATTCCTCGAAAAACTTCCGGATTTTATTCGCCGTCGCTCAGGCTATCATTGCTAATTCTGTAGCAACGAGTATTCACTTTACCGATTTTCTTCTGAACAGTTGCAAGCGTGGACTTTTTACCTTTTTCGATTGTATCAGCAAGAATGAAAAAGCCGTTTTCAACTAAATCCGAAATGAGTTTGGAATAATCAAAGCCATTATGCGCACACTCGTCTTGCAAAAATTTTGCCGCAATGTAAGTGTATCCGTCATGGTCTTTAAGTTTACCGCAAATCATTTGCATTCGGTCGAGTGGAACGTTCCCACCAATGAACCGGTTTTGGTTCTGCGCAATGATGCTGATGACAAAATTTCTTTCTCTTGCTGTATCAGAAATTTCAGAGGTAGTGGGAATAAGTTTGAAAATCGCGTTCGAGTTTTGAATAGCGTCGTTGAGATTAAGCGCGTCGGTTTTGGCTAAAACGGCATTTAACAAAGCATCGGCGAGGGTTAAAACAGCCATGTAGCGACAATATTCGTTGAGCAATTCGGGATGTTTCTTGGTAAAAAGGTCGACAAGTTCTTGATAGTTTTGGCGAAGGGTTTCAAATCCGAGCTGAAAGATTTCATCGATAACGAGAGAGAGAACAAGTCCGTGATTGTCTTTGATTGTGTCATGAATCAGCCGACAGGTTTCGGCAGGCAAAATTTCTTTGGCAACGTTGATAGAAAGTAAGCGAGTATTCGCGCCGCCTGTGACATTGTCGGCAAGCAGTTGAGTTTCGCCAGTCATGATAGCAATCGTTCGCCAATTTTGCAGTTTTTTCAAAGTGGAATCCTTGTTGAGTTTAGTACGTCCTAAACCATTGGCAAGCGCGTAAACAAGGGTGTTGAGTTGTTCTTTGAGTTTGGAATCAGCAACTTGTTTCTCGTCAATGAGGAAAGCAAAATCGTTGACATCATTTGCGGCACCTGCAAGCCCGTTTTTGGTGGCGTCGAAGGAACGGATAATTTTTTCGTCGCCGATGGCGGAGGCGGCAAAATATAAAGCAGTGGTTTTGCCAGCGCGAGTGGGAGCGCAGATGTACAGCAGGAAATTACGTTCGCCTAAAATCTTGAGCAAAATGGGAGCAATGGCGGCAGCGATTATAATTCTTGCGACAGGGGATTTTTTAGCCAAGAGGTAGATTTTTTTCCAATCCTCAAGTTTGCCGACTTTGCGCAAAGAATTTGCAAATTGGCTGAGGGAATCAACAACAACGCTGATGTTTTTATTATCATCGGTTACGGAGAGCTGGCGACGAGGGTCGACAAAACAATCTTTTCCGTCAAATTTGTACCAACCACAGCGAGGCACAGTATAAGTCAGCGGGAAATTGTCTTCGTTCTCGGCGTTGAAAGCATCGAGGTAATCGACGAAAGCGGTAGCATTGGAAGAGGTGACCGGCAAACCGTCGTTAGCCAAGTCCA
>DGIK01000144.1:0-927 GCA_002393195.1 Bacteroidales bacterium UBA3824
GCAAAGAAGGCAAGAAGCCCGCTAACAACAGCGGCAGCAAGGGCGGCGACAAGACTCCGAAAATTGCCCTCGAAAAGACCACTCTCGGCGACATCGCTGAACTCGCAAAACTTAAAGAAACCTTGGAAGGCAACAACGCCGCAGAATAACATCAAGTGCGTCGTTGCAACCCTACAAGGGTAACGGCAAACAGTTTGTTTAACTAATATTAAAACAAGTACCCAAAATGGACGAAAGGCAGTTTGAACTCATTGAGAATGAGAAATATTCGGTGATTAACGTTACCGTGGAAAAACTTGACACGCACGTTGCGCCGGTAATCAAGTCTCAACTGATTGAGATGGCAAGCAAGGGCGTCAGCAACATAATAATCGACCTCAAGCAGTCTCGGTACTGTGATAGTTCGGGTCTGAGTGCAATATTGGTTGCCAACAGACTCTGCAAGAACGCCGGCGGCACATTCGTATTGACCGGCTTGCAGTCGGCCGTGGAAAGGTTGATTTCCATCTCGCAGCTCGACACAGTGCTCAACATCACCGACAACCTCGAACAGGCAGTAGCCCTCATCGAGGCAAAGACCAGCGAGAACTAACCGAAATAGTGGATTGCAGGCGGCTCGCCTGCCAGTACACAATAGCAATAAAAAAATCCCTGCAATCATTGAGATTTGCAGGGATTTTTTTGTCGTTACTTGTTTATAACACAAAAAAAAATACACGGAAAAAAGGCGTATCCATTTTTCCCGTGTATTTATCAATGTGAAAATAATCAAGCAACGATGTTAATCCAATTTGTCAGCCTCGATGTTCTTATTGACCTCCTCCTGGGTTACTGCGTAGTCTTGCAAATCGCCGGCGAGGTAGCGGTCGTAGGCTGTCATGTCGATAAGACCGTGTCCTGAAAGGTTGAAGAGGATTACCTTCTCCT
>DGIK01000144.1:1016-8044 GCA_002393195.1 Bacteroidales bacterium UBA3824
GCGATGGCGTGGCAGGATTCGGGAGCGGGGATGATGCCTTCGCTCTTTGCGAAAAGTACGCCTGCCTTGAACGACTCGTTTTGGTCAATATCTACGGCATCAATCAAACCATCCTTGCGCAATTGCGATACAATCATGCCTGCGCCGTGGTATCTGAGTCCGCCGGCGTGGATGTTGGCAGGTTTGAATTTGTGACCAAGCGTAAACATCGGCAAAAGCGGCGTGTAGCCCGATTCGTCGCCAAAATCATACTTGAACACGCCTTTGGTCAACTTGGGACAGCTCGACGGCTCAGCGGCTATATAACGGGTCTTTTTGCCGTCCAGGATGTTGTGGCGCATGAAGGGAAATGCAATGCCGCCAAAGTTGCTGCCGCCGCCAAAACAAGCGATTACCACGTCGGGATATTCACCAGCGAGAGCCATCTGTTTTTCGGCTTCGAGACCGATAACAGACTGATGCAGTGCAACATGGTTCAACACCGAACCGAGTGTGTATTTGCAGTTGGGAGTCATTGTAGCAAGTTCCACAGCCTCCGAAATTGCAGTGCCGAGCGAGCCGGTGTGATTGGGGTCTTTGGTGATGATGTCCTTGCCAGCACGAGTTGACATCGAGGGGCTTGGCGTTACTTGTGCGCCAAATACCTGCATTATCGAGCGGCGGTAGGGTTTCTGTTCATAACTGATTTTCACCTGATATACAGCGGCTTCGATGCCAAACACACTTGCTGCATAACTCAAAGCCGCACCCCACTGACCTGCGCCGGTCTCTGTGGTGATGTTGGTGACGCCCTGTTGCTTGCAGTAATAAGCCTGGGCAAGGGCGGAGTTGAGTTTGTGGCTGCCCACGGGCGATACGCTCTCATTCTTGAAATAGATGTGGCATTTGGTGCCGATAGCCTCTTCGAGACCGTATGCCCTCACGAGCGGAGTGCTGCGGTAATAGGCGTATTTTTCGCGGACTTCGGCGGGGATTTCAATCCAGGCGTCCTTGTCATTGAGTTCCTGACGCGCACATTCCTCGCAAAAAATCGGAAACAAATCTTCCGCCTTCATGGGCTGGCGTGTCTTGGGATTGAGCGGCGGCATGGGCTTGTTGGGCATATCCGCCAAAATGTTGTACCAATGTGTCGGTATCTCGCTCTCGGGGAGCATGAATCTTTTTTGTTTCATTTATATTACGTTTTTGATGGTTTGTTTGTGATGCAAAAGTAAAAAAAAAGCCAATATTCAAAAAAAATTTTCATTCTTCTGTAACAAATTTCTTGCACATCCGTCATACATGCAAATGAAGAACAATCAACGATAATTATAAACATAAAACACACAAACAAAATGAAAAAATTATTTGCATTTGCACTTGTTGCTATGATGGCACTTTGCACAACCACAGTTTCCGCTTGTTGCTTCAATTGCGACTTTGACGATGACGACGACCGCTTTTGCTGCGATTCCTACATTGGCGTAACAGACCACCGAGATGTAGCGACGTTCAACCGTGTGAAACTCTCCAACGCCTTGATTGTCAACATTGTGCAGGGCGACGAACAGTCTGTAATTGTAAAAGCCGACGATTCGGTAATCGACAAGGTGAAGACCGAGGTCAACGACGGCGTGCTCCGCGTCTATATCGACGACGAGTGGTACAACAAACTGTTCAGGAACAAAAACCGCAAGGTACTCGTTGACATCGTGGTTCCGGAGCTCACCGCATTGGACGCAAGCGGCGCGTGCAGCGTGAAAGTCAGCGAGTTGCGCAACGAAAATTTCACAGTGAAGGCTTCCGGCGCATCAGACGTTATCTTCGACGACATCATCGTGAAGGGAACCACCTCGTTTGAAGTTTCGGGCGCATCCAACGTGAAGGTTGGCGGCAAGGGCGAAAAGGTAATCGTCAAGGCATCAGGCGCTTCCGATGTTGCATTACGCAATTTTGCAACCAACATCGCAGACGTTCAAGCATCGGGCGCATCTGACGTGGACGTTACAGCCTACGACGAAATCCGCGTAGATTGCAGCGGTGCGTCAGACGTTGACTATTACGGCCGACCCAAAGTAGTTGACGTCAACACCTCGGGCGCAAGCGACGTCAACAGCCACTAAGACTGTTAATTTTGATTAAAACCGCGGAAGGTTGTTGACGGCACAAAATTTATCGCTAATTTTGTACCGTCAATTTTTTTATTATGAAAATCAACAACATTTGGGCTATTTCGGTGGCAATTATGGCGGCTTCGTTGTATTCGTGCAACTCGCAACCCGACATCACGCTCGAAGACCATTATCAACCAAACAACATTCTTAATACAGTGGCTGACAGTACGTTAGCCGCACATTGTTATAACGGCACATTCATTGGACGCGCATCCGGCGACGTCGTTGCTTTCAAAGGCATTCCATACGCCAAGCCGCCTGTTGGCAAATTGCGGTGGAAAGCCCCGCAGCGACCCGACACGAGCGCACAAATCCACGAGGCATATTATTACAGCAAATCCCCGATTCAGACGCGCAGCAATTCGATTTTGGGTTCTTACAACGAAATCGGCGAAGATTGTCTGTATCTTAACGTTTGGAAAAACCGCGCCGACACCTCCACACGCAAGCCTGTAATGGTTTATATTCATGGCGGCTCGTATGGTTGGGGCTCGTCGGCAGACCCGCTTTATGACGGCGAAAACCTCGTGAAACGGCATCCCGACATTGTGATTGCAACCATAGGTTACAGGCTCGGAATGATGGGTTTCATTGATTTTTCGGCGGTTGACGGTGGAAATGAATACGCCGACGCAACCAATGCCGGACTTCTCGACCAAGTGGCTGCATTACAATGGGTTAAGGACAATATTGCGGCTTTTGGCGGCGACCCAGAGAATATCACAGTTTTTGGCGAATCGGCGGGCGCGGGCAGCATCAGCATCCTCTCCGTAATGCCACAAACCAAAGGTCTCTATCAAAAAGCAATCCTCGAAAGTGGCAATATTGCAATGACCTACAGCAAGGATGAAAGCCGCACTCTCACCGAAAAACTCATCGAACTCACCGGCGCAAAGTCGATGGCGGATTTAATTAACATCCCTGAAAATGAAATAATTGCCCTCAATGAAAAACTCAATTCATACGCCAATTTTCCACAGCGCGACGGTCGGATTGTGCCGTCGGATTTGTACGCCGCCTACCACGACGGCGCAGCCAAGGACATCAAGATGATTATCGGCTCCAATAGCGACGAATCGCGTTATTGGCTGCATACGTTCAAAATGCCGATGATTTTGAAAATGGGCATGCAAGTGCTTTTTGAAAACAACACGGCTGATTTTTCGGACGACGACAACGACAAAATTGAAACTTTCATGGCAACCACCCGCTGCGAAGACGGATGGGAACTGCCCGAATTTTACAATGAATTGATGTTTCGCCTGCCCGCCCTCCAACAAGCTGAATATCAGTCGGAAAACGGCGCAGATGTCTATATGTATTATTGGCGTTACCCTGCCTCGATTCCCAATTATGGAGCGTCCCACATTTCGGAATTGTCATACGTATTTGGCAATCTTGACGTTGACATCTACACCGGCAGCGGCAACCTCGACACTCTCCTATCCAACCGAATCCAAGACATTTGGGTGAATTTTGCGCGGACGGGAACGCCCACCGACGGCACTTACACGATGTCAAAATACAACACGACACTCCGCGCCACCACGTTTTTCAATTCGGGCAACGACATCACCACCGAGACCAAACCGCTTGACAATCAGCGCGAATTGCTCAGCCCGTCATTGAAATACAATGTCAACGGCAATTTTATGCACCTCTCGCTCAACGTGCCCTTTGTGTGGAAGGCTGCGGGCGTCATTCTGCTTTGTATTGGGACAATTGTAGCCGTGCCGATAGTATTGCGCCGTCGCAAACGTTCTATCCGCAATGCAACCGAGCCCAATTAAAAAAAATTAATATAAAAAACAACGCTCACAAAACGTGATATATCAACACTTTGTAAGCACAGCACTAAATCATTGTAGATTTTTTGTTTAATTAACAAAAACATTTTGATTGGGATTTTCGTAAAAGCAAACGGAAATCAAAACTCAAAAAAATCTCCAATGAACAAAAAACAAATACTCATAGCAGCATTGATTGCCTGCACCAGCAACGCCTTTGCGGGCGGCTACCTCACCAACACCAACCAGAGCATCTATTTCTTGCGCAACCCCGCTCGCGACGCCAGCATTGGCATCGACGGCGTGTATTACAACCCGGCGGGCGCAGCCTTCTTGGGCGAAGGTTTCCATTTGCAATTCAACTGGCAAAACGCCCGTCAGCACCGCGACGCAGTGGCTAATTATGGCGAACTTTACAAATACAATTACCTCAATCCCGCCGCTGACGGCAGCCGCAAGTTCAAGGGCGACGTCAAAGTGCCAATCCAACCATCATTGTTCATGCTTTACAACAAGGGCGACTGGAGCTACCAACTCGGCTTTGGCGTGATGGGCGGCGGCGGCGGTTGCAATTTCGATGACGGCGTAGGAATGTTTGAGGCACTTGTGGGCAGCGGTGCACTGAATGCCTTAGGTGAAAATTTTGGCGGCTACTCACTCAATAGCACTGTGGAAGGCAAATCGTACAACTTTGGACTTACACTTGCTGCTGCTCGCAAACTGACTGACAAGTTAAGCATATCATTCGGACTGCGTGCCCTCTATGCCACCAACTCCTACAAAGGCTCAATCACCAATATGAAATACCGCATCAAGGCTACCGGCACCGAAAACACACTCATGCCCGACCTCGAGCTCGACTGCGACCAAAAGGGCTTTGGCATCGCTCCAATCATCGGTGTAGATTTTCAACCCACAAGCTGGCTCAACCTCGCTGCCAAATACGAGTTCCGTGCGCCAATCAAGGTAAAATCCGAAGCGCACAACAACGATGCTTTCAACAATCTTGCAGCCACGAATCCAGGATTTGCAAGCTATATCGACGGCGCAAAAACTGCATCCGACATGCCCGCGCTCCTTACATTGGGCGCACAAATCTCCCCGATTGAAAAACTGCGTCTCAATGTCGGCTACCACTATTACGCCGACCTCGGCACAAGGCAGTGGTCAGAGGACAAAATCGCCAGCAACACCAACGAAATCCTCTTTGGCGCAGAGTACGACATCAACGACAAATTTGAGGTGAGCGCAGGTTACCAGAAGACAATGTTTGACCAGACAGAGGCCAACTATTCCGACATGAATTTCAACCTGAGCAGCTACTCGTTTGGCTTTGGCGTGGGCTACCGCGTCACCGAAAAAATCAAAGTGAACGTCGCCTACTTCCAAACCATCTACGACGACCACACAAAGACCGTCCCGAACACTTCTACAACCACCTACAGCCGCACAAACAGAATCATCGGCGTGGGAATCGACTTCGCATTCTAATTATTTTCACAATATTGACAATCAAAAATCTTTGCAAATTGTTCGGAAGAATGATTTGCGAAAATTTTTTTTGAGCTGATGGAGCAAAGATAATATCAAAGCTCCATTTTCGTATATATTTGTTTATCAACGCACATATAAAAAAGTGCAAAAAAAATCGAAAAAATATTTTGTAATGTAAAAATTGTTTTCGTATATTTGCGGTGTTGCTTCCGAAGCCCACACGGGCGGAAGGGGTAACATACGTATAATTATAGAGGCGTTACAGTACGCTTTGTCTTTTTGACTCTCAGGAACTTGGCCGTTTCTACAAAACCGTCAAATAGCAAAGCAACACGTAATGCCTGCGGGTTATGTATTAATGCAGACCGAAAGGTTTGCTATATACATATTGCGTGGGCTTCGGTGTTGCTCGTTTCGACGGGATGGGCAGGCCAAGGCCTCTGAGAGTGGGACGAGCGAACAAAAGAAATCCCACGTTTTCTGTTTTTATATTAGATAAACAAACATTATAACAATAACTCTCTGTTTGGGGATTTGACAGAAAAAAACATCATCAAAATATGCTGAACAAATTCCAAATAAGGGGTTTATTTATTGTATTAGTTGCATTTCTTACCGCTTGTCCGCCGCCACAGCCCTATGTGCCTGTTGCAGACGATTACAAAGCGTATCTTTTAAAAGAAGGGGTAGATTCAGCCTCTGTGCACGACAAGTATTCCGCTTATTTTGATTTTTCGGGCGTGTTTCCTGCATACGAAGATTCCGCCACAAACCTTACCTTCAACGGTATGACGCAAAAAATTACAGGTAGCCTTAGTAAGTATGACGTCTATTCGCTTGCAAACGATTCTGTAATGTTGCTTTCTGATGTCGCAAGCCCTGCGGCCTTGTTTAAGAAACTAAAAGACTCAAATCAGCACGGCAAACTATATGCTCCAATAGAGAAAGCACTGAAAAAAATAGTCGCGGAGGATCGTAGTGCTTTGCTTGTTACTGATTTTGAAGAATACACGCGACAAGGAGGCATTTATACACAGTCATACGCAACCCCATATTTTGAGGAATGGCTCGGCAGAGGCAAGAGCATAACATTCTTTGTAACCAATTATAAAGAAGTCTCAAAAAATAGCAAAGGCAAGAACTCGAAGAACGCAAAACTTCAAGGAAAAGACAAACACCTTTATTACGCTGTTTTTGACGACAACAACGGCGAGTTGTTGAAAGAAATTGAGGCGGGATTGGAAGGCTGTCCCAAAAATTACCAAGTGTTTACACTGTCCAACACCAATTATGCCGTCTATACGAAATATGGGAAACCGAACCAAGGCGGCACATATCACGATGAAAATGGTGACGATATTGTTACATCATCGGTAGAAGACGGCAGCGAGTATAGTTTCTTTGCTATCAAAGATATGCATGTGGAAGTATATACCTTCTGTCAGACTTGGACTGACATAATCACTAATGCAAAGGCAATGAGTGAGCCAGGCATAACGCCTCAGTTTGAACATCTTCTTCATAATCTCTTTGTTGATTTCAGCAAATTTGATTCATATACCGTCACTTCATTCAAAGTATCTGTCACCGAAGT
>DGIK01000229.1 GCA_002393195.1 Bacteroidales bacterium UBA3824
GCGAGTGGTCGCACCTGATGACTATAAGCCCAAACGCCGGTGCCTGCACCAATAGCAGCCACACCTACGTGGCAAAAGGCGTGGAGCGCATATCCACTCAGCACCTCGAGGCCACAGAAGACATCAAGATATGCCTCACCGACCAAGACGAGGTAATCCGAATGTTGAAAAACGACGAATTTCACCAGGCAATGATGGTGGCGCCGTTGTGGAAATATTTTGCTATCAACGGTTTGATATGACGGGAGTGTCCTATCGGACAGAAATCTTTCAAATCTGTTACAAATCTTACAAATCAAACAATTAAAAAAGATTTGAAAGATTTGTATAAAATTTGAAAGATTTCTCGCGTAGCGACCAAATCAAAATTATCGCGTAGCGACAATAATAAAAATCGAATATTATGTCGGAGTTTTCACATAATTATATCTTCAACAAGCGCGAAATGGTGGAGCGTACCGATGGCGACAATCTCACCGAAGCCGACATCCGCCAATTTCAGCAGATTTGGCAGGACGCGGAGCATTACACCGAGGCTGCCAATGGCATCAATGTACTCGGCATCAACGAATACCGCCCACTGCCCGACGGCTACAAGTGGACTACAATCCGCAGCCGTTTTGCCGAGATGGACGACCATCAGACCTACCCGATAGCCCGCGCCAAGGCATTGCTCGAATGGCGACGCGACGCCCATTACTGCGGACGTTGCGGCTCTCAACTCGTTGAGAGCAAAGAATTTACGGCTATGGACTGCCCCCACTGCGGCAACCAAATATTCCCTCGCATCAATCCCTGCGTAATAATGCTCGTAAGCAAGGGCGACCAAATCCTACTCGCCCGCCACGCTCAGCGCAATCAAGACGTATATACCTGCCTTGCGGGTTTTGTGGAAGCCGGCGAAAGCATCGAACACGCCGTAAGCCGCGAGATAATGGAAGAGACCGGCATCAAGGTAAAAAATATCAAGTATTTTGGCAGCCAGAGCTGGCCATTTCCGGCGCAACTGATGTTTGGATTCACGGCAGAATACGAAAGCGGCTCCATCACCCCTCAGCCCGGCGAGATTGCCGACGCACAGTGGTTTGACCGCGACCACTGCCCCGCCACACCGCCCAAAGGGTCGATTGCGTATAAACTAATTCATAATGCATAATGCATAATTAGGCATCCGCCGGAAGGCAATTATGCATTATGAATTATGCATTATGCATTGAAAAAAAACAATGAAAAAATCATTCTTTGCCCTCGCCCTTGGTACATTTGGGTTGGGCATTTCGGAATTTGTGATGATGGGCATTTTGCCCTACATCGCCGCCGATTTTCAGGTAGGAATCGCCGAGGCAGGACACCTCATCTCGGCGTATGCGCTCGGCGTGTGCGTGGGTGCGCCCGCCGTGGCTTTGTTTGCGCGGACGTGGCGGCTTAGAAACATCCTTTACCTCCTGATGGGCATATATTCGGTATCGGCGGCATTGATGGCAATATGCCCGCTGCCCGAGGAAGGCTCGAGATGGCAGTTTGTAATGGCTATGATTGTCAGATTTTTGCAAGGAACGCCGCACGGAGCGTTTTTTGGCGTGGGCAGCATCGTGTGCGACAGAATGTCGAAGGACGGCAAGGCGGCTTTTGCAATAGCCATCATGTGTTCAGGAATGACATTTGCCAACCTCATCGGCAATCCGCTCTGCACTTTCCTAACGTCCACTCTGTCATGGCGTTACGTGTTTTGTTTTACAACATTGTGGGGATTGGGCACATTGTTTTGCATATCGCGATGGGTGCCCGCCCTTGACGCACTGCCCGACCACGGCGTCAAGGGCGAATTTCGGTTTATGAAGCATCTCGCGCCGTGGCTGGTGTTTGGCTGCACATTGTTTGGCAATTGCGGCGTTTTCTGCTGGTACAGTTACATTTCGCCGACAATGACCGCCCTCGCCCTCGTCCCCGAATCGATGATGACATTCATAATGGTGCTCGCCGGTGCGGGCATGGTGCTTGGCAACTTCATCGGCGGCAAACTTTCCGACAAGTTTGGTCCTGGACACACGGGCAGGGGTATTGTGATTGTATTGTTCATATCATTGATAGCCACGTATTTCACGGCTCACATAGCGTTGTGCGCCATACCGCTGATGATTATAAATGTGGCGTGCCTATTTGCGGTGTCGTCGCCACAGCAAATGCTCTTTGTCCGTCACAGCAAGGGCGGCGAACTCATGGGCGGCGCGATGGTTCAGATAGCCTTCAATTTTGGCAACGCTGTCGGCGCATGGGCGGGCGGTCTGCCAATCGTGGAGAGCGAGCCAACGAGTTACCATTACCCGGCGTTGATAGGCGCAGGCATGGTGGTAATGGCAGTGGTGTGCTACACGTGGTTTTGCAAAAGGTACGAGGGGAAAGGAGAGATTGGATGAGGAAAGATTGAATTCAATCAGTCTTTTGAACCACAACCACGGTATCCCACGGAATACTTTTCCGAGAGATGCCGTGTTTTTTATTAATACGACAATGGGGGTAATGACTATTTTTCAGTACAATCGGAACATTTTTTAGTTTGATGTGTCCATAATTATGATTGCTGGTTACCACAAACGCCTTACCTTAAACAATTGCAAAAAATATGCCCCATAACATGAAATAAAAATCATGATTGTCCGGCGTTTTTTATTCGTTTTTTTTCAATTTTTTGTTAATAATTGTTATATTTGTGGCGAAATACAAACAGTAAGGACGCGGCACGCCACGTCCCTACATAAAACCAAACAACCATGAAAAAAATTCTTTCAACATTTGTGGCGTTGATGGTATGCGCCATGATGACCTCGATTGTGTCGGCACAGAATCCGGCTAAGGAGATTCTCATAAAAATCTCACAATCAAAAGACTGCCCTTTCAGCAAGGAAGCCTTCGACGGCATCGACTGGGACTCCCCAAACCGTCACAATACCGACGAACATTTCCAGTTTGATGACAAAGGCTCGGCTACAGGGATTACAAGCTACGTCTTAGACTGTTTCAAGCGCAAGGACGGCAACTACACGGCTCTATTGGTGAAACTATCCGTAGCAGTCAACACGGAAACAGAGATCAGTGGCATTAAGACCGAAATGACCAACTGGCTCTACAAAGGCGGCAAGGTACATCTCCGTCCCAACGATGAAGTCATCAAAATGCCAACAATCGCCGACTTCTATTCCAACACCGCCGACTTCCCGAAGCCGCTCTACGACGCGATACAAGACGCAATAGAAAAAAATAAGCTGCTCGGAGTAGAAGTTAAGTCTGGAGAAAGAAAATTAATGGTTTCATTCATGCCTACCAACAAAGCTAAAGCCGAAGGCATTGTGGAAGGTTTCAACCATGTCAAAGAATTGCCGCAAATATACTACAGCTGGAACGGTGAAAAAATGGTTCGCCGCCCCGAAAGCAAGCCCATCGACCTCGACCTAAGTCTTTTTGGCGTAGAAGGCTACGAAACCAAGATTCCCGCAAATTACGCCGTGGAAGCCATCAAAACATACTATGCCACCGACCCTTACGGCATCGGTCTCTCTCAAAAAGAATACCTTGAACAATACGGCAACAGAATCAACACGCTCTCGCCAACCACCGCATCTGGCGACGTCAATTTCCCCGACGAAAACGGATGGACAGTGTATAACCACCTTCAATTCTCATGCTACGAATACAAGAAAGGCGGCTACTTGGCTGTCTTGTACAAGGATGCAGAAAAAACTCTCGCCATGTACTCCTTCAAGGACGGCGAACTCACACTACTCTCCAACGCCTTCCCTCAATTCGACAAGGCTGCGATAGAAACACAGACACCGACAGAACTCAAATTTGAAATCGGTTACAGCACATACCCATTCACCGCCGACGGATTCACACTCGTAAAGAAAAACATCGAGTACGACCAAAAAACATTCGAAATGATAGACCACGGCGACACCCTCACAGAATACAAATGGGACGGCGAAAAATTCGTAAAGCAACAATAACATGCAAATCTCTGACAACATAAAAAAATTTATCGACCTCGCCCTTACCGACCGCATCCTTACCTACAAGGAGCGGCTGGTAATCGAGGACGCGGCATTGAAGGAAGGCATCAGCAAACAGGAAATCAACGCCTACCTCGACGACGCATTGCATGAAAGGCTCAAAACCTATTCAAAGGAGCAACTCAGGCACTGCCCGCACTGCGGCGCACAGATACCGCTCATCTCCGACGTGTGCCTATTCTGCGGCGAAAGCCTCGAAAACATCAGCATCGCCGCCGAACAGCACAACATCAAGACCTGCCCCGACTGCGGCGCACCGTTCCCCCTCGTGAGCAACGTCTGCACACATTGCGGACACATCCTCCACGAGCAATTAGACTCCGAACTCAACGCAAAACTCCTCATCGAAAACATCAAAGATAGCATCAGCGACCTCAAAGAAACGCCACAGCCAACATTTTGGCAAGTACTATGGTACAGAAAAAACATCTGGCTGTTCCTCATCTCAACAATACTGTTGATTAGGTTGCTGCAATATATGTACAGGTACGTATATAGCGGCTACACATTGTTATGGTTGTTCTTGGGGTCGATGGCGCTTTGGATTCTGTCGATGGTGCTCACCCAAAAGTCCAAAAAGAAAGACCCGCCCTCAAAAATCGCCGACGACAAGTTTTTTGCTGCGCTCCACCGCAAGGAAATGTTTGAAAACCAAATCTCCACAATCTACGGCGACAATAGCGAGGCGCGTGCCGTACTTCAACAATACGCCACACTCACCGACAATATCAAGACGGAACGCCGTGGAAGGCAGATAAAACTCATTCTGGTATTCTGCGCGTTTTTGGGAGCCAACTTGTTTACGCTCATAGACACATACTCCAACAAAGACGTATTCAAAAGCGACACCCAAAAATACAGCCACGTTTATGGGCTGTGGGACAAAAAATTTGCCGTGCAACCCGCCGACACCAACTTTTTCTCCGAATACATACTGATGGACGGCGAGGCAGATTTGTCGATAGGTGTTGATTTTGAAAACTACATCAATTCAATATGGAAAGACGAAGTGGAATACCACCTGACAGTGAGCAACGTGCACCTAAAATCATCAGGCAAGGAACTCGAACTGCATGACAACCAAACCATCGCCATCGCCCTATACGACGAAGACTGCAACCAAGTAGGCGCATTGTTCGACCCAATAATTCTCTATTTGCATAACGACTATGAAACATATCCTTCTTACATGAAAGCTTTTTATGAAAAACTCAAACATGGCAAAGGGGAATGTTATGCAGAGTTTATATCACAAAAGGCAACACTTCCCGCCGACGAAGCCAACGTCAAACTATTGACAGACATGGCACAACGCGCCAAATGGTACTCAATATACTTGTACACAAAACCTTTAGATGATGATTACTAATATGGAAGACAACAAGACACTATTCCAAAAGGTTTCCACCGAATTGGAAAAACAGCTCCAGGAATACAAAAACCAGTATCCAAAGAATATGGCGCAAATCATCCGCCACAATTTTGGCAAAATATTGGTTTTGATAGCATGTGCGATGCTGATGATGGCAATGTTTAGCATGTCATTTACGTACATGATATTTTTATTTGTAGGCACTCCAGGACTCCTGACTTTTGCGCTCATAGTCGCCACTTCCAACAAGGATGAATACTCAGAGGACAACGGCTCTTCATTGAAGCAAATCGAAAGTTTGAAATCTCAACTGCAACCCCTCACGGCGTACCCCGACGTAAAAAAATACAGCGACAATTTCGACCGAAAAATTGAACAAGTAACCGCCGAAAAAGAAGCCTACAAAGCAAAATTCAAGCGGTATGCAACCATTGCAGGATTAGTCGCTGTTGGCATTGTCGTTTTGGAGATTGTAAGAATCCAAATAAGCAATGAGACTGGAGCAACAGACGAAATCCTCCAAACATCCGACGAAAAATACATGGACGAGGTGTTGGACATCGACTACAACAAACCGTACTTTACATTGAAACCATTGCAAGATGGCGGCAAGGCGTTGGATTTTTCCATCATTAAACCTTATTCCTTTTATTATGTTTTGACTGCCGATGGAATACATATAGCCGACAATGGCAACACCAGGCACACCTACGCCCTGATAATCACCGACAAGGACGGCAAATTCGCTCCACTCTGCCCGAAGTTCGTTTTTTCAAACACCGACACCCAAATCTCAAGCGAACAAATTCTCTTTGAACCACTCCGCATATTGCTATTTCTACGCGACCACCAACAAGAATTGCGATACAAAATTGAAAAATTGAAATGAGCCAATTCAGTACAATCGGAACATTTTTTAATAACAACGGATAACGGCGGCGCGGGAAACTGTCTGTAATTTTGCATCGTAACCATTTAAGGATGCTAATGCTATGAAAAAGACAGTTTTTACAATATTGATTTTGGCGGCGGCGTTGGGTGTTGACGGTCAGAGCGTTACACTCGACGATTGTATGCTGAAGGCTGCGGAGAATTACCCGATTCATAGGAATGAATCTTTCATCGAACAGAGCCTCAATTACAATGTTGAAAACGCCAAAAAAGGTCTCTTGCCGCAGATAACAATCTCAGGCAAAGCCACTTGGCAGAGCGACGTTACAAAAATTCCCGTGTCGCTGCCCGGTGTTGATGTTCCGCAACTCAGCAAAGACCAATATTCTATCGCGGCGGAGGTGTCGCAGACTATTTACGACGGCAATTCGGTAAGCGTGAAAAAACTTTCGGCTCAATACGCAAGCCAAGCCGACCTCAAACGCCACGAATCCGATTTGTACGCCGTAAGAAACAGAGTGTCAGAGGTTTACTTTGCGATATTGACCATTGATGCGCAGATAGAACAAAATCTCAACTTCGAGCGCGACATCGACAACGCCTACAAAAAAATCTCCGCCCTCAAAAACAGCGGAATGGCAAATGGCACAGACCTCAACCGCGTGGAACTAAGAAAGATACGCGCCCACCAACAGACCGCCCGCCTCAAAAATTTGCGCTCGGCATACCTCGAAATTTTGAGCACATTCACCGGCGATGATTATGATGAAGACATCGAACTGAAAATGCCCGAAAATCTCACTGACGAAGATTTGACGGTAACGCGCCCCGAACTGCAACTATTTGACGCTCAGAAAGAACTGTTGCTCGTAAGGGAAAAGGAAATCAAGATGCAGTATGCGCCAAAAATTTCGGCTTTTGTGCAAGGCGGATACGCAAATCCCGCCCTGAATATGTTTGAAGACGGTTTTCAGCCGTATTGCATTGCGGGCGTGAGGTTCAATTGGAATGTGAGCGCGTTTTACCGTAAGAAAAACGACCGCGCAATCATCAAAATCCAAGCCGACCAAATGGACGTTCAAAGGGATGTTTTCATCTTTAACACCGACATTCAGTCGCGGCTGCAAAATGCTGAAATCCAAAACATTCAGCGGCAATTGGAGGACGACGGCAAGGAGATTGAAATCCAGGGCAACATCCGCCGCAGCACCGAAATACGCCTTGAAAACGGCACGGCGAGCGTCTCAGACTATCTCGACGAAATCTCCGCCGAAAACATCGCCCGTCAAAACCAAAAAATCCACAACATCGAACTTCTCAAAACAATATATCAATTGAAAAACACCTTGGGTAAACTTTAACGATATGAAAATCAAATATTTAATAGTCGTGGCGATGATGGCATCATCGTGCGGCACAGAGCAAAAAGGATTTGACGCTTCGGGAGTTTTTGAGGCGGAGGAGACCATCGTAAGTGCGGAGGCGTCGGGGCGAATATTGTCGCTCAACATCGAGGAAGGCGACGAAATTCCCGCCGGAAAAACTCTCGGCGTCATCGACACAATGCAACTCCATTTGCAAAAACTCCAACTCCTGAAAAACGCCGAAAGCATTGATTTTCAGCGTCCCGACATCTTGAAACAGTTGTCGTCGATAGAAACGAGGATTGCACAGGCGGAGACCGACCGCCTAAGATTTGAAAAACTCGTGGCTCAGGACGCCGCAAACCGCAAGGATTTGGACGACATCACCACGAGAATCAACGACTTGAAGGCGCAGAAAGCCGCCCTCAACTCCTCGCTCGAAAAAACCGGTCAAAGCCTTTCACGACAATCGGAAGGCGTGAGGATTCAGGTTTTGCAGATTGACGACAAACTCTCAAAATGCATAATCTCAGCACCTTGCGGCGGCACAATTCTCGCAAAATATATGCGTGAGGGCGAATACGCCGCGCCCGGCAAACCAATCTTCAAAACCGCTGATTTGAGCCGGATGTATTTGCGTGCATATTTTGCGTACAATCAACTCGCCAACCTCAAAATCGGCAGCACCGTAAAAGTGTTTGCTGACGATGCCGACGGCGGATACATTGAGTATCAAGGAGTTGTAACGTGGATTTCAGCACAGGCAGAGTTTACTCCCAAAACCGTCCAAACCAAAGACGAACGCCAAAACCTCGTCTATGCCGTCAAAATCCTCGTCAAAAACGACGGAAGAATCAAACGAGGGATGTACGGTCAATTAAAAATTAGAAATTAGAAATTAAAAATTAGAAATTAGGAACTCAACAAATGATTTCAGCCATCAATATATCAAAGAATTACGGAGGGGTGCGGGCGGTGGATTCGTGGAGCGTTGAGGTGAAACGGGGCGAACTCTACGGGCTCATCGGTCCCGACGGCGCGGGCAAGACAACTTTTTTCAGGTTGTTGACGACGATGCTATTGCCAGACGGCGGCAGCGCAACCGTGGCAGGGATGGACATCGTAAAGGATTTCAAGAAGATACGGCGGATTTTCGGATATATGCCGGGCAAATTTTCATTGTATGAAGACCTCACCGTGGAGGAAAATTTGAGGTTTTTTGCCGCGCTTTTTGAGACCACAATCGAGCAAAATATCCATCTCGTGGAGGAGATTTATTCGCAATTGAGGCGGTTTGCAGACCGTCCGGCGGGCAAACTCAGCGGCGGTATGAAACAGAAACTCGCCCTCTGTTGCGCAATGATTCACAGCCCCGAAGTCCTCTTTTTGGACGAGCCGACCACGGGCGTGGACGTGGTGTCGAGGCGCGAATTTTGGGAGATGCTCAAAACATTGAAATCCAAGGGGTTGACTATTATGGTATCGACACCTTATATGGACGAGGCGCAGATGTGCGACCGCATTGCGCTCGTGAGCGGCGGCAGATTTCTCGGCGTTGACACTCCCGAAAATACGGTCAAGAATTTCGATGGAAAACTTTTCAGCGTTTCCGCAGATTCGATGAAGACATTAACGGCTGATTTAAAGGCGTTTCCCGATACGATAACGGCGTTTTCGTTTGGCGACAGCGTGCATCTGAGGATTAGGGACAATGATGGCTCAATCGACCATCTGCGGCACTATCTGTCAAATTATAAAAATCTCGTAATCAACGAGATACAGCCGACCATCGAGGATTGTTTTATGGCAAAAATTTAGCGATTATGAAAGTAATTACAGCACATAACCTGACCAAGCGATTCGGCAGTTTCACGGCTGTCGATGGGATTTCGTTTGAGGTGGAAAAAGGCGAAATATTTGGTTTTCTCGGAGCCAACGGCGCGGGCAAAACCACCGCAATGCGTATGTTTTGCGGATTGAGCCGTCCCACATCGGGCGAGGCTACGGTAGCGGGATTTGACGTCTTTACGCAGCAAGAGCAAATCAAGCGGCACATCGGTTATATGAGCCAAAAATTTTCGCTTTATGAGGATTTGACGGTCAAAGAAAACTTTACACTTTTTGGCGGAATTTACGGTATGAAGCCGTCGCAAATACGTGAAAATTTTGGACTTACGGTGGGTCGCCTTGGCATTGAAAAATATGCAGACACGCTTGTTGGCGGGTTGCCGTTGGGTTGGAAACAGAAACTCGCATTTTCGCTCTCGGTGTTTCACAGCCCCGAAATCGTATTTTTGGACGAGCCGACCGGCGGCGTGGACCCCGTGGCAAGGCGGCAGTTTTGGGAGATGATTTACGATGCCGCCGACAAGGGCATAACAGTCTTTGTAACAACGCATTATATGGACGAGGCGGAATATTGCGACCGCGTTTCGATAATGGTGGACGGCAGAGTGGAAGCCTTAGATTCGCCTCGAAATCTCAAACAAAAATTTAACGCGGATGATATGTACGGCGTGTTTCTCTACCTCGCCCGAACCGCAAAAAGGAGTTGATTATGATAAGGTTTGCATCATTTGTAAAAAAAGAATTCATCCACATTTTCAGGGACAGAGTTACGATGTTGATTCTGTTTTTGATGCCGATTGTGATGATTGTGCTGTTTTCGTATGCCGTCACCACGGAGGTCAAGTGCATACAGACAGCGGTATTGGATCTTTCGGGCGATTTTGCAACGCGGAAGATTATCACGGCTTTGGAAAACGACGGCTATTTTCAGATAACGCGCATCTTGCACTCTCCCAACGAGTTGCAGACGGTTTTCAACGATGGAAAAATCAATCTTGCAGTCGTATTTTCGGAAAATTTTGCCGAGTCGCTCCATCACGGCGCGGGCGCGTCGCTCCAACTTTTGGCGGACGGCACGGAGGCAAATTCGGCGGCGATGTACGTCAATTACGCGCAGGGAGTTTTGAGGGGCTGTCTCTTGGATTTCAATCGGATGGATGGCGCAGCACCCGTCATCAACACCAATGTAAAAATGCTCTACAACCCTTCCGGCAAGAGCGAATATATTTTTGTGCCGGGCGTGATGGGTCTTATGTTGTTGTTAATCAATGCGATGATGACATCTGTCTCGATAGTCCGCGAAAAAGAGCGCGGCACGATGGAAATGCTTTTGGCGTCGCCGCTGCCGCCGTTTCAGATAATTTTGGCAAAACTCGCGCCCTATTTCACGGTGTCGGCGGCGGTGCTTGCCATCATATTGTTGTTTTCACGGTTTATGCTCGGCGTGCCAATCGCGGGCAACATTTTCTTGCTGTTGGGGTTATGTTTGCTTTACATTTTTGTGGCGCTGGCGTTGGGGCTTTTGATTTCCACAATCGTCAATTCTCAACTCGCCGCAATGCTCGCGAGCGGTATGGTGCTGATGATGCCAACGATGTTGCTTTCGGGGCTGATGTTTCCGATTGAAAGTATGCCCAAAATCCTTCAATGGCTGTCGTGCATCGTGCCGGCGCGGTGGTTTATCGCAGCACTGAAAAAGGTTATGATTCAGGGCGTTGGCTTTGAAAATGCAATCACAGAATTTGCCGTCCTTGGATTTATGGCGGCGTTTTATGTGGCGTTGTCGTTGAAAAAATTCAAAATCCGTCTGTAAACTTAAAAAAACGCGAACTATGATGCTGAAATATTTGATAATCAAGGAGTTCAAACAGATTTTCAGAAACAGTTTTCTGCCAAAATTGTTTGTGATGATGCCGCTGATGATGATTGGCGTGATGCCCTTCGCCGCAAATCAGGAGGTAAAAAACCTCAATTTTGCCGTCGCCGACCACGACCGCAGCACATTGTCGGAGCGTTTGGTGAATAAAATTGCCGCCTCCCAATATTTTTCGCTCGTGGCGCATTGCAGTAGTAATGAGGCGTTTAGGCTGATAGAATCGGGCGACGCGGACATTATTTTCGAGATTCCGCAGGGTTTTGAAAACGACATCGTAAACAGCCGCAATGTTACCGTCTCGGTAGCCGCCAATGGTGTCAACGGCACAAAAAGTGCGCTCGCCTCATCGTACATTTCGGGAATTGTTCAGGATTATTCGTCTGATTTTCAGGCATCTATGGGCGACCTCATCAATTTTGACATCAAACCTTATTACCTATTCAACCCCGGACTCAACTACCGCGTATTTATGGTTCCGGCGTTGATGGTGATGCTCCTGACGCTGATGTGCGGATTTTTGCCCGCGCTCAATATCGTGGGCGAAAAGGAGAAAGGCACGATGGAACAAATCAACGTAACGCCCATCGGCAGAGGAGTTTTTATTCTCTCTAAGTTGCTGCCTTATTGGGTGATAGGTCTGTTTGTATTTACGGTGAGCATATTGCTTGCGTGGCTTTTTTACGGCATCGTGCCGGCGGGCAGCCTGTTGACGGTCTATGTGTGCGCAATCGTGTATATTTCAGCGGTTTCGGGGTTGGGTTTGGTGATTTCCAACTACGCCTCCACGATGCAACAGGCTATGTTTCTGATGTTTTTCTTTATGTTGGTTTTTATGCTGATTTCGGGGCTGTTCACGCCCGTATCGGGTATGCCGGATTGGGCGCAATGGATCGCAGCCTTCAATCCCCTCAAATATTTCATCGAGGCAATGCGAATGGTATTCCTCAAAGGCAGCGGCATCGCCGACCTCAAATCCCACTTGCTCGCCCTCGGCATTTTTGCAACGGTGCTAAATGGTTGGGCTGTTGTAAGTTATCGGAAGACGGAATGAGGAGACGTCGCCTTAAATTCGCCCGGCGTCATTCCCGTTTGGCGTTTGAAAAATTTTGAGAAGAAACTCGGATTGGCAAAATTGAGGGTTTCGGAAATTTCCCAAATGCTCGACCCGCCGCGCAAAAGCAACGCCTTCGCCTCCAAAACTATCTGTTTGTCAATCCATTGCATCACGGTTTCGCCGCTTGCCTGTTTGATGAGCGAACAGAGGTAGTTTGGCGATATGCAAAGAGTGTCGGCATAGAAGGCTATGTTTCTCTCTTTCACGGCGTTGCAGTTGACAAGCGAGATGAATTTCCTGAAAATTTCGTATGCACGTCCGCCACCGTCCGAGAGAGTTTTTTCCTGTTCCTTCACAGCGTTTTGCGCAAATGTGAGGTAGGCTTTCGACATCGACACCAAAACGTCTTTCGGGAAATTGTCAACCTGCCTCAACGCCGCGATTGTCTGCCAAAAATTCTTGACAAATTGCTCTTGTTGTTCCGTAAGCCGGACGTTGCCAGCCATAAATGCGCCGTCAGAATCGGCAGTGAGTGTATTGTCGGCGGCTATGCCATACACTGTAAGTCGCTCATCCACAGACTCTATCTGAATCATCGTCCCCCTGCCCGCATACACAATGCTGCCCGCCTCGATTGTGGCAGGCATCATATTAAAAACCGCCCTTGCACGACCTTTTTCGAGGTAGAGGACACGATTTTCGTCGGTTCGGTAGATGCTCCCCGGCTGCAAAAATGTCGGTATGCCGTCCACATCAACTCCATGTGCCATAAAAATCCCTTGGCACGCAAAGAAGTTGAGATTGTCGCCATAAAAAGCCGAAATTTCTTTCAGCGGCAACCGTTGTATCAGGGGAGTGTTTGATGAGTCCATAATTAAGATTGATGATTACCAAAAACGCCTTATCAGTTGCAAAAATATGAAAAAGATTATGATTGTCCGGCATTTTTCGTTCATTTTTTTTCGATTTTTTGTTAAAAATTGTATATTTGTGGCGAAAAATCAATCCGTAAAACCAACAACCATGAAAAAAATCATCATCCCCACCCTCGCCCTTGCCCTCGCGTCATGCGGCGGAGGTACAACGACACAAAAAACCGCCACAGACACCACGGCGGCGACCACCACAGCCCCTGCCCCGACAACAGAGGACAACGACGTAGTTGACGTATCGAAACTACCAAAACAATTCGTCAACTTCCTCGAAAAACTCCCCGAATCACCCGCTCACTCGCCCCGCAAAAACGTAGCGTACCAATCATGCGATGGGGAAGCGGGCGATGGGAAAAACATCTTCTACACATTTTGCGCATTCCCGAAGAAGGACGGCGGCTACATTGATTTATGCGCCATTACCGAATACGATCAAGGATGCTTTGTCAGCAAGTCTTTCGACACCTACATCGACAACGGCGACAAAATGAAGCGCATACAGAACGTGCTGCCCATCCCTCCGCTCAATGCCGACAGCAAGGCGGGAAATGATGCCGACTTCAACGCCTGCGAGGCAATCTACAAACAGCGTCCCCTCGACTTCATCTACTACGACATCACTCTCGATGGAGCAATCCGCGCCATTCTTACCCCACCAACAGGCAACGACCCCGAATGGAAAGACGAATACCACCAATTCCTTGACCAAAACTACGATCCGCCAACGTACCGCTGGGACGGCGAAAAGTTCGTACAATTCGACATGTTTGCCGACTACCTCAAAGGCCTTCCAAAATCGCCCGACAAGCCTGTATATCATTTCAACGTCGAATACGGCACACAAGATATGTTTTGCGGCATCAGTCTCGACTACTACGCCTTCCCTATGAAAGACGGCGGCTACATGGCAATACGCAGTTTCAACGAACAATGCGAATCCTCAATGTGGTGGAACGACTCCACCTACACCTACAAAAACGACAAACTCCAAGGCGTAGGCGGCATCCTCCCCGTACCCGAAATGATAACACTCCTCGACCCAGAAAAATGCAAGGGCAAAGACGACCAAGTGAAGGACATTATCAATCAATACAACGGAAATCCCCGCGAATACCTCCTGTACATCATCAAAGACGACGGCACAATGGACGTCAGCGCGGCAGGCAACGGCTGCGAACAGTGGGGAGAGTGCGACCTGGATCTTATGGTAAAAGCCACCTACAAATGGGACGGCGAAAAGTTTGTCCGCACCGACAAGAACGCAAACGCCGCATCTGCCGACAACGAAGTCGCCAAGGAAATTTTTAAAAAGCAATTTCCATCAACAAAAAAAATCGAATGGTATAAAGACAATCCATTGAAATGCTACGGCTATCCCGAAGTCGAGGGCGAAGGCTGCGGCGCGGGCGAAAGTTTGGCTTGCTTCCCACTCAAAGACGGCGGCTACCTTGTAACATTTGCGTCATCATTTTGCGGACCGGGCTGCGCGGACGTGTACCAGTTTTGGACAAAAAAATACATCGACGGCAAACTCACCGACGTCAATGACATATTGCCAATACCAACATTGGAGGAACTTCTCAACCCCGACAAGGCCAAAAACTACCAGTCTGACATCGCCAAATTCAAGAAGGAATTTTACGACAAAAAACCGGAAGGTGTTATTTGTTATGAATTTCAGCCGCCTGAGACCATCACGATAAGGCTTCATCCCTGGGATTGCGACAACGCCTACTACAATATGGACAAAGTAATGCTTGACCCATACAACGACGACCAAGTGCCCACCTACAAATGGGACGGCGAAAAATTCGTAAAGCAACAATGAGCAAATTCACAGAAAAATTAGAGGACATCTTCGACGGCGAGTTTATAATTACACACGTCGTCTCCCGAATCATCGTGCTACTTCCGGTGGCGGCGATTGTGTGGTTTATGTGGTATTTGGACTTGTGGTCAATCTTCGACCCCACGCCACGGGAAGTATGGCAACAACGCGCCGACAGCCTCCCCGCCCTGACCACCGACCGCCAGATAGCCGACGCCATCGCCGGTGAGCCGCGCACGTACCTTATAAAAAACTACTGTTTCCAACAAGGCACCACAATCCGCGACACCCTTTTTGACCTTCTCACAGGCGAATACATGCTCATAGACATCCACGGCGAAGTGCACACACGACGAGGATTCGGCGACAACAAAACTGAATATTGGACAGACCGCCGTCTGACAACATTGTTTGGCGGATTGGAAATCGGCAGCGGCACTCCAATCCAAAACGCCGACTCGCTCTCAGTGATATTCTCGTCAAAAAACTATTGGCAGACCCTCACCGACGACGAAGTTGACCGCAACAAACTCGGTCACGTACAACAAAAAATGTACTATTACCCCGACCGCACGATGAACCTCGACAGCATCGGCGCAATCATCGACGAACTCCCCGAACAGTTTCATAAAAGCGTGGTGCGCACAAGGGAACAGTTGGGTGAGTTCATCAAGACATACGAAGCCCGCTACACGCTCACATTCATGAAGCGCGACACCCCAGCAACATTTGCGGCTGTACTTGGCGACGGCAAGGCAGATTTCCACGCCTTCCACGACATCGCCAATTACTTCCTCGTAGGCTGCGACAACGTTACCGACACCTCCGACTACGAAACCAACTTCAACCTCGGCATGAAAATCGGTGCATGGTTCATCTTTGGATGCTTAGCGTTGCTGTTCATCTTCGCGCACAAACTGTTCAATAGAGATTAATAACTCATTCCACGTACCACAACAAAAAAACATTTACCAAAAAGTTTTGTTTGATTTATTATATTTTTCATAATAATTTTGTTAACTTTGCGGCAAAAGACAATGATTATGAATCGATATATCACCAACATAAAAATCAATAAGTTATTGCATCTTAATAACTTTGACATTCCAATTGACGATGATAACCATCCACACCTTATCATCACCGGCAAAAACGGAAGCGGTAAAACTATATTGCTGAATGCCGTGGCAGACTTTTTGGATGAATTAAAAGATACTACACATCCTGATAATGATAGAATTAATTTAGAAATTAATGCGGAAAAATATAGAAGTGATGATTTTATATTGGCATTTTACAAGGCAGAACGCAAACCTGAAATGTCTGAACCCCAAAATCCGACCAAACCTAAACTTAAATTTAGCTATAATATAAAGGATTATATGGCCAATCAATTTTTGAATTTCCTTTCCGACATGAAAATACAGGAGGCTCTTGCCCGCAACGAAAACCAACTGCAGGATGCTGACGAAATCAAAAATTGGTTTGATGATTTTGAAAAACTATTGGGCGAAATATACCAAGACGACAAACTGAAACTTGAATTTAACTACCGTGATTACAGTTTCAGAATTTGCACAGAAGGCAAAAGTTTCAAATTTACAGAATTGGCTGATGGTTTTTCGGCAATACTTGACATCGTTGCCGATTTGATACTCAAAATGCAGGAAAAATCTTCTTTTACAAGGAGTTACAAAAAAGAAGGCATTGTCTTGATTGACGAAATCGAGACACACCTCCATCTCGCCTTGCAAAAAACAATATTGCCGCTCTTGACGAAAGTTTTTCCAAACGTCCAATTCATTGTAACCACTCATTCGCCGTTTGTAATGAACTCTTGCGACACTGCCGTCGCTTACGATTTGGAACACAGGGAAATACTTGCAGACTTAAACGAATATTCTTACGAAAGTTTGGCGGAAGGATATTTCGGAGTAGAGACAGAATCAAGTTACGCCCAGATGCAATTGGACAAGTTCAAAACACTATTGGCAAAATACGAAAACACCGAGACTGAAATTGCGTCAATCAGGCAATTTGTAGCTGATTTTGAAAAAATACCCGAAGCAATATCACCGATTATTGTAGGTCAATATAGGCAGTTGACTAACCAATACTCCCAAAAAATAAGGAGGTACGCGCAATGATAAGGGTTTTCAAATCAGGGAATATCCCTACATCGCTGTTCACAAAAAAAGCATACGACGAAGAGGACGTTAAACAGCAATTGCTTGACGACCAACACGAAAAATGCTATATTTGCGAGCGTAACCGCGACACCGATTTTGTAATAGAGCATCTCAAGAGTCAGAAAAACAATGATGCTTTAAAATACGATTGGTACAATTTGTTGTATGCCTGCAATTATTGCAACCAGAAAAAATCTGATAAGTACGACAATATTTTAAATCCAATCTCTGAAAACATTGAGGACAAAATAAAGCAAGAATTGTATTTTGATGGCAAAAAAGCAGTATTCACTGCGTCAGATTCATCAGACCATCAGCAAACAAAGACCGCAGAACTTTTGAACTCAATTTTTGGCAACGCATCAAAACTTAAAAAGATAAAAGAGCAACGTCTTTTTGCACAATTGTTAAGTGCCATAAATGATTTTAACGGCAAAATCAAATCATATTTAGAAAATCCACAAGCAGATTTAGCAAATGCCATCAAAGCGGAGTTAAGCATAAATGCTGAATTTTTGGGTTTCAAATATTGGATTATCAAAAGCAACAATAACTTAAACAGTGTTTTTGCACAAGATATTATTTGGAACAAACAATAACAAAAAAACGTGCGGCAAACCTCTCAGTGCGCCGCACGTTTTTTATAAAGATTGATTACAATCGTTATTTCTGAACATCAAACGTCAATCCGTTCCATTTTACGAGAATCTTTTTCGTCTCACCGCCGGGAAGGTCGTAAATTACTGCGTTGATGTCTTTGCCGACACGGGGAAGAGTGTAGATTACGAAAGGCCAAGTCCAATCTTCCCACTCTTTTTTGGTAATCTTCGTGCGCACACCAGTATTGTTGTCAATACGAAAATACTCGTCATCTTTGTGGTCTTGGCTAATGTGTTCGTAGCCGGTCTTTACTTCTGCGCCCAAATCTGACGCGGAGCAGCGATAAATCTTGTGCGTGTCGTTGTTGTAGAGAAAGAGTCCAAAGCCGCCAAAGAAACCTCCAAGTCCCAGCAGCTTGCCGTTTTCAGAGCATGACTCAGAAACGGCAAATACCTTGTGCTTACCATCAGAACAGTTCCAATAGCACATTTCCATTTTGG
Organism: Bacteroidales bacterium UBA3824; assembly: GCA_002393195.1. GTDB lineage: Bacteria > Bacteroidota > Bacteroidia > Bacteroidales > UBA3824 > UBA3824. Next base: position 18,522 of record DGIK01000229.1, read on the forward strand.
CGTCTCGTTTATAGTCTTGATCTTTCACGGCAAAATATAACTCAATGCACGCATAACCATTTTTAGCGTCAACGGTTACTTTCTCAGTCCACTCCTCTGTTGTGGTCAACGGCTTGTGTTTGCGGTATTTAGACCAAACGTCACGAAAGTCGCATCCCCAACCGCACTCCAAACCATCGTCTTCTTCGGGAGGCGTCGGTTCGCCAATGTAGTATGTCGCGAAATCAGTGATGCTTGGCTTCTGTCCTGCAAATTTCAACACATCGGCGTACGAGTCTTTCTCAATGTCGGCATACGGATTTTGCGCCGACACGCCCGTTGTGAGTACCAACAGCGCAACAAAAATCAATTGAAATTTTATAGTTTTCATAATCATTAATTGTTTTTGGTTGTACAACGGATGATTCATCGCAAAAATTGTACCGCCCGCCCTCAAAAAACAACCGCCACACATACCAACATGAATAATGCGACATCAGCTTCCTCAATTAACCTCAGCACACAGATTCATAAAAAAACAAAAATGCCGGATAATCACAAAGCAAATGATTATCCGGCATTTATCATTTATATTCGATTACAATTGTAAGTCAATTACAACTGAATCGTCCACATCGTGATGGAATAAGGTTCAACCTTCTCAGCAAATTTGGATTTGATTGATACAGATTCCTTGATGGGCATTATCGGCTGCTTGTCGTAGTTGTTTTCGTCGTTGGGATTGCCGGAGATTGTGGTCTTCTCCGCGCCGCCCTGAATCTTGAATTTGGTCAAGTCGATGTTCGCCTGGGCAGCCTGTCCGCCAGCGTTGCAGATTTTCACAAAGAGTTTCTTGGTCTTGCTGTCATAAACTACAGACTGACCGAGCAAATTGTCGTCCTTGCGGTCAAATTTCACGCAGTCGCCGTAGTAATAATCACCGCTCGACTGTCCAAACATCTGCTGTACATAGTAGCTGCAAGTGAGGTAGGGCCTCTCGTTGTCGAAGTAAATCAAGTCGGGATTCCAGTTGGTATTGTCCCTGCGGGCAAAGAGCGGTGCGTAAGATGTCATCACCACAATGTCGGCATTGCGCTCCACGTGCAAGAGGTAGAGGCCTTCGGCAAGAGCGTCGATGAGTTTCTTGTCCTTTGCGGCATATTCGCCCAGATATACTTTCGTCTTCCTGTCACG
>DGIK01000117.1 GCA_002393195.1 Bacteroidales bacterium UBA3824
ACAAAACAAAATTTTGCGTCTCCACGTTTTTTTCAATTTATAATTATTTAATCATTTATGACAAACAATATATTGAAATCAATCTTGATATTGATGTTGATGGCAATGGTGTCGCAGGCGGGTGCGCAGGACATTATTGTTGTCAACCCAGAATTTAAGAAGACTGTGCCATACGAGTTCAATGGCGAGTGGCATTACCTCACGTCAGATTTGTACCTATTCAACGGCACCAAATTCCAGACCACGCTCAACGGCATCTACTCTGCAATACCCAAAAAGAAGCGCGGCGAGGCGCCCACCCCCGAAAATATCCTCATCACCGCAAGCATCGACGGCACGGCTCTTGGCAAATTGAGCTATCCTATATTCAATTTTACCGTAAAGGCAGCCGAAGGCTCGATGAAAACTTTTACTGCCGACAGTTACGAGGCGATAAGGCTTATGGACAATCTGCCGCTCACATCTATTGGCAATAGCAAGATAGATTGCAATATCAACATCGACATCATTACCAAAGCCACTCCAAACAAGATTTTTGATTTTGTGGCGACGCAATTGAAATCCATTTCCGATTTTTCGGCACCTCTATCGGCAGCCAAGACCCTCGTGGGCGAGCTTGGCAACCTCATTATTTCCAAGACCAACAACAAGGAGTACAAATTCAATTCCACCATTCGCCTGTACGAGGAGGAGGGATTTAGCAAGAGGGTGGCGTCGGTGAGCGTGTATGCCTTCATACCGTCGCAGCAAGGCTCGGCGGGCATCAATCCCGAACCGCTCTACAAGTACATCGACGAGACCGACAATCCCAAGCTCGACCGCGACAAGATAGCATCGTTAGTCAAGTGTGCGCAGTATCCCTTTATGGTGATTGTCAATTATAAATCCAAATACGCCTCCGACCCGGTAATCGGCGACCAAACCACATCCGAAACTGTGGAGGCAAGGCTCGCAAAGGTAAAAAAGGCATACGACAATCAGCTCCTCAGCCCAGAGATTTACACGCAGGAACTCAAGCTCATCGACTACCTCAACGAATTTGTAACCCTAAAATCGAGCATCAACCATTACACCCTCAATACCAAAAACCGCATCACCGACGACCTGAAGCCGATGTTTCTGCAGATATTTGAGGATTATATGAAACTCCGCGCCACAATGTCGTCGCGCATCAAGGAGTTTGGCAACAATCCCGTATTCAAAAACGAATTTTTGCCCACTTACCAGACCATCATCACTAACGCCGAGGGCTACCTCGATGGCGACAACAACCTCAAGAACATCAAAAACACTGCCCTCGCCATCGTTGAGTACAACACTGTGCGCAAGACCCGCACTCCCGAAGAAAATGAAAAGACGCTTTCCATACTGCACTCGATACAATTTCCCGAGCACAAGGCAGAAACCGCCGCTCTCTCTGAGTTGCGCTCACTCATCGCCAATATCGAAAACGAGCAATATACCAAGGTGTTTGCCAACAAGGTCAATCAGTTGAAAACGATGCACCCAGGCGCGGAGGCGACATCTTTCTGCGAAAAGCTCAAGAGCGAGGTCAATTCCACGTACTGCCGCCTGTGCAGCGAGAGGGCTACCACGGTAATCAACGACTACATGCAGCGTCAGGAGGACGAAAACAATCGCCTCGCCGCTCAAAAACTCGACGTCGTAATCGCCAACGCTCGCGACCAAGTGTTTGCGATATTGCAGAAAGAAAAAATAATCCGCCGTCATTTCGACAATGATTTTCCGGACGGCATGACCGAAGATGTGGCGTTTATCAAGGAAGATTTTGACCGTCTGCAGCTCAACCGCAAAAAACTTCAATCGGCCCTAAATAACGAATACTCAGGCCTCAATACAACACAAATTAACATTTTAGCCGAAGATATAGAGTATCAGGCGCAAGATTTGGCAAAAATTTTGGAGCGTATCTGCAAGCGTATGCCGTCGCTTTGTGATGAGTAACTATTCAAAAAAAAAACGACGGCATAAAATAAATATGCATCATAAACGTTATCAAATAAGATACGAGCAAAAAATAGAGTACCGTTATGAAGAAACTATTAATATACATAATAACCATTGTAACTCTGATAGCCGCCCGGACGCATACGGCAGAAGGACAGATTATACAGTTTTCGCAGTATTTCGCTGCGCCACTGTATCTCGCGCCGTCGTATGCAGGGGATTGTTTTGGCAGCAGGGTGTCGCTCAACTACCGCAACCAGTGGCCGGAGGTTGGCACTTTCAATACATACGCCCTCGCATACGACCAATTCCTCCCGAAGATCAAGAGTGGTGTAGGTCTCATGGTACTCAGGGACGAAGCTGGCGATGGTGCACTTGCGCTCACCACCATCGACATCTGCTACTCTTGGGAGACCAATATCACCAGGGATTGGGTCATAAAGCCGGGCATTGGTGTTAAATACAACCAGAGGAGCGTAGATTTCGAGAAGCTCAAATTTGGCGATATGTACAACGAACTCGGTGAAATAGCAAACGCCACCACGGAAACCGAGCCTATGACCCGCAAGCCGTTTCTTGATATGCAAGTGTCGTGCGTCGCTACATCCGACAAGTATTTTGGCGGCATTTCGGTTGACCACCTTTTGAGGCCTAAGGCTTCGCTTTACGACGACGACTCCTACCACGAGAATATGAAAGTGTCGGTATTTGGCGGTGCTACAATTTACGTAGGCGCACCCCAGACAGCTACCAGGGGGCGTCAGAGCAAGGGTGACATGCAGCACGTAAGATTTACATTATTGTACGATTTTACCAAGCAGTCAGACAACCTCAGTCTTGGTTGCTATTGGCACAAAGATCCTTTCACATTGGGCTGCTGGCTCAGGGGCATACCGGTAGCAGTACGCGCCGAATCTTACAGCAACCTCGACGCTCTCACGGTGTTGCTCGGCTACAAAATCTTCAATCTTCACATTGGATACAGCTACGACTTCACGATTGGACACCTTCTCAGCTCCACCGGCGGCAGCCACGAGCTTTCAGTTCAATACGAATTTCAGCCCAAAGCACGCTCCAAAAAACGCCACAGCGTAATCGCTTGCCCCCGTCTGTAAATAATGCATAATTCATTATGCATTATGCATTGTGAATTATGCATTGTCAATGCAGCACAGCTCTTTTAATCAGGAATGGGGCGAGGATTTCTTTGAATGGTAGGGCAACGTCGGCAGCTACGTAATCCATTTCGTACATGCCGCAATGGCTTCTGAGTCGTCCGCAAAAGTCTGACGAGAGGTTTCTGTATATCTCTTTGTATTCCAACGGATTGAGTGCAACTTGCCCGCCGGTTTCCATATCGACGAATTTGTAGGGGCGGTTTTCAAAATCGAAGTCGAGTTCGGTCTTCTTGTCCATCACGTGAAATAGTATGACATCGTGTTTGGCGTGCCTGAGATGCTGCAACGCCGAGAATACTTCCTCCTCGCTTCCGCTGTCCATCATATCGCTAAAAATCAATATAAGGCTGCGTTTGTGGGTGTTTTCAGCCACTTGGTGAAGGCATTTGGCGATGCTGCCGCCGCTCTCCGCGTCGCGTGGGTCTTCTGTCTTTTGAGTGTCAAAATTTCTGTCGCGCACTATGTCTTCGAGCTTAGAAAATAGCATTTTGGCGTGGGTGGTTGACACTTTGCAATCGGATTCAAAGTAGATGTCCTTGTCGAATAGCGACACAGAAACGGCATCCCTCTGACTGCGCAGAAGGTTGATCATGGCGGCGGCGCATACTACCGACAACTCGAGCTTGTTGTACTTGCCCGACTGCGGATACTTCATGCTCGCCGATGTGTCGATTACGATGTTGCAACGGAGGTTGCTCTCGTCTTCGTAGCGTTTTACAAAAAGTTTTTCGCTGCGGGCAAATAGTTTCCAGTCGATGTGCCGGGTCGATTCACCTTTATTATATAGGCGGTGCTCGTTGAACTCCGACGAAAAACCATGGAACGGGCTCTTGTGCAGACCCGTGATGAATCCTTCGGTAACGTGCGCCGCCACAAGCTCGAGGTTGTTGAGGTCGGTGATTTCAGATAGATTTGCAATCATGGCTATTTCATCGGCACTACATACTCTCTCACTTCGTTGCCGCTCACGGTGGCATCACAGAGGATGATGAGCCTTTCCAATACGTTGCGGAACTCGCGGATGTTGCCGGTCCAGTTGATTTTTTGAAGTTCTTCTATTGCGTCGGGCGTGAATGTTTTCATCGCCATATTGTATTCGCTGCTTATCTGCTTATTGAAGTAGTCCACGAGCAGCGGGATGTCTTCGAGCCTTTCGTTGAGGGATGGCACTTTTATAATGATGACGCTCAGGCGGTGGTACAAGTCTTCGCGGAAACGGCCTTCCTTGATTTCCTCCTTCAAGTTTTTGTTGGTGGCGGCTATTACGCGGACGTTGATGCTAATCTCCTTGTCGCTGCCTACGCGCAGAATCTTGTTTTCCTGCAATACGCGCAGCACCTTTGCCTGTGCGGCGAGCGACATGTCGCCTATCTCGTCGAGGAAGATGGTGCCTTGGTCTGCCGCCTCAAATTTGCCTTTCTGCTGCTTGCTTGCTCCCGTAAACGAGCCTTTCTCGTGTCCAAAGAGTTCGCTCTCAATGAGTTCGGAGGGGATTGCTGCGCAATTGACCTCGATGAAAGGCTTGTTGGCTCGTTTGCTCTTTTCGTGCAGCCAGCGGGCTACAACTTCCTTGCCGGTGCCGTTTTCGCCGAGGATGAGCACGCGAGCCTCTGTGGGTGCCACGCGCTCTATCATTTCCTTGACGTGGCGGATTTTTTCAGATTCGCCCACCATGTCGTATTTGTGGTTGATGCGGTGCTTGAGTTCCTTGGATTCGGCAATGAGAGCCTTGCGCTCCGTGGCGTTTTTGATGACCACGAGCAGGCGGTTGAGGTCGAGCGGCTTTTCTATAAAATCGTATGCGCCCTTCTTGATGGCTTCTACGGCGGTCTCCAATGTGCCGTGTCCCGAAATCATCACTATCGGGGTGTCAAGACCCATCTCTATCACCTTGTCAAGCACCTCCATACCGTCCATCTTGGGCATCTTGATGTCGCAAAGTATTATGTCAAACTTGTTGTTCTTGATGTTGTCCAATCCTTCCATGCCATCCGATGCCAATACAGGCTCGTGTCCTTCGTATGAAAGGATGTCTTTGAGGGTGTTGCGTATGGTACGCTCGTCATCTATAATGAGTATTTTTGCCATCTCGTATGTTTTTTTAAAAGTTTTCACAAAAATACAATAATTTTGATACAAAATTCAAAAAAATAAAACTAATTTTAGGAAAATTTTTTGCAGTGTCTTTTTTAACGATAATAATGTAAACAATTATGAGAAAAATATACGCAATAGGGGAGACTGTGTTTGACATAATGTTTGTGGATGGCAGACCTACGGGCGGCAATCCAGGCGGCTCTGTGCTCAATAGCGCGGTATCGCTTGGCAGGCTCGGATTGCAGCCTGTGTTTTTGTCTGACTTTTGCGACGACCCGGCTGGCAAGGTAATATCCAAATTCCTCCTCGACAACAATGTAAACCCGCAGCAGCTTGTGGACGGCTCCTCGATGCAGACGTCTATCGCGTTGGCTTTTTTGGACGACAATGGCGACGCCCAATACGAGTTTTACAAGCAGAAGCCGCAGTCGCCCGACCTCGCTAAGTTTGCCGCCGATTTTCAGAAGGACGACATTCTGCTCTTCGGCTCTTATTATGCCATAATGCCTGAGATACGCGAGGGCATGAGGCAGTTGATAACTATGGCGCGTCAGAAGGGCGCAATTGTGGTCTATGACCCCAACTTCCGCCGCCCTCATCTTAAGGATTTGCCTGTTGTAAAGCCTTTTATTGAAGAAAATATCAGTCTTGCCGATGTCGTGAAGGGCAGCGACGAGGATTTTTCGCTGGTGTTTGGCTGCGACAATCAGTCGATAGCCTTTGATGTGCTGCGCAATCTCAATAGAAATGCAGTATTCTTCTACACCAAGGGCAAGGATGGTTGTGCTTGTCATCAGCGCGGTATTACATTAGAATATACAGCACCACCCATCAAACCCGTAAGCACTATCGGCGCGGGCGACAATTTCAATGCCGGCATTGTGTATGGCATCGTCAAGAACAATCTCACCCGCAACGACATCCGCAGCAACGTCAGGAAAGAGTTGGTGGACGATATTGTTGACTACGCCACACGTTTTGCTCAGGAAGTTTGTATGAGCAAGGAAAATTACATTTCTTCAATGCATAATGTACAAAGCACAATGCATAATAGGGCTTATTCAATGCACAATTTATAGGTCAATGCATAATTCATAGGTCAATGCATAATTCATAATGCATAATGCATAATAGGGCGTCCGCCGGATGGCAATTATGCATTATGCATTAAT
>DGIK01000030.1 GCA_002393195.1 Bacteroidales bacterium UBA3824
TATTATCGACGAATACAATGTGAAATATTCGCCCACAGAAGCCTCGCTGCTGCCGCTATCCGATTCCTGGAATATCACCCTTACTGCTTCGTAACTGATGTCCTCGATTGGAAGTCCGGCATTAAGATTTTGGGAGACGTAATAATATGATTTTTTTTCTGTAACAATCTTGCAAGTGAGCCGCGTCTTTACGAGTATGCCCATCAACTCCTTCTTGAACGCCTGCATGATTGGGTCTTTGACCGCCCGCAACGCGGTAACTTCCCTTACCACCGATTCGTATTGCGCGGGCTGGGCATATTTGAACGACGAATCCTCAAGTTCGTTTTTGATGTCGTAGAGACCAAGCTGATAAGCTATCGGCACATACACATATAGATTTTCGCCCGCCTTGCTTTGTATTGTGCCCTGCGGCATGCCCTCCATAGTGCGCATATTGTGGAGACGGTCGGCAAGTTTGATGAATACCACCCTCGGGTCGTGCGGTATCGATAGAAGCATCTTCTTGAATGTCTCCGCCTGCACATTGCTCTTGGCGTTATAGACATTGGTAATCTTGGTGAGACCCGCCACAATATCGGCAACGTCGCCGCCAAAACGTTCAGTGATGGTTTCCAACGAATATTTGGTGTCTTCTACCACGTCGTGGAGCAACGCCGCCACCACCGACATCACCCCGAGCCCAATCTCGTTGGCTACAATAAGCGCCACCGACACGGGATGTATGATGAAAGGTTCGCCCGTGGTCTTGCGTCTCTGCTCGCGGTGGGCTTCAAATGCAAAGTCATATACATTCCTTAATTGCTCCTCTATCTCCGCCGTCTTGAAACTGCCATTGAGCTTGCTGTAAAAATCATTGAAAAGCTCCTCCTTGTAACGAGCATCCATTACGATATAATTCATATTACCTTCCATAGCCTTGATTGTTTGTCTAATTACTAAATACTGATAACTATGCGGATGCTACCCATACAAGTGGAAATCGCTCCGATTTGATGAGGGCAAGTTAGGAATAATAATTGTACTTTCTACAAACAAAATATTAACTTTATGTTAAAATATGTTGTCGAAGAACAATAAGAGAAACTCTTACTTAACGTAACGCGCCGATAATCGCTATAAGTGAAACACTTACTTAACGCTGGCAATATTCTTGACACAGCGGAAACCTATGCTCCCCCTGCCAAATTCCGGACGCTCGTAATCCCTGAATGTCTTGGGATGGTAATCGTCGTCGAGCGACGCGCCGCCCCTCACCGTCTTGTATTCGCGCACTTCGTGATGTTCGGGATTGTGTGTGTCGGAGTTTTGATACGCAACCCCGCTGTACGAATCCGACACCCACTCACGTCCATTGTCGCACATTCCATATATGCCGTAACAATTGGGCTTGCCCGACTTTACATTGTGATAATAATTGGAATCGCTATCCGCCGAATCGCCAAAGGCATATTCCCACTGCGCCTCGGTAGGCAATGTCTTGCCGCACCACAGAGCGTAGTCGTTGGCACCGTACCACGTAACACCAAATACCGGATAATCCTCGTACCCCTTTTCCACCGAATACCAATTGGCAACAGCGTCGTAGCTGATATGGCAATTGGGACCATTCACACAGATGCGGATGTGCATCTCGGCGTCGTACAGCCCCTTGGCATTGAGGAATACGACATACTGCGAATTGCTCACCTCGTACTTGTCGATGTAGAAAGAATCGAGGTGCACCGTGTGCGACGGCTTCTCATTATCGGGGCCATCGTTGCGCCCCATCATAAAAAAGCCAGACTCAATGCGCACCATGCCGACATTAGACGCCCTACCGAGCTTGCTCTTGTCCTGGCAGAGTCTCATCATTTCACGGCAATCGTGGTCCTCACTATTTTTTTGGGCAACAAGCGCATAATGAATATATGCCTCGTCAAACCTGCGATCGTCGTAACAAACGTCGCCGCTGTCCTTGTGAATTTTGCAATAAATCGACATACTGCGCATTATATTAACGCTGTCGGAGGATACACTGCCGTCATCATGAAACGACGCATATTCAAACTGAAACTCTGCGGCCTTGTAATCCCCCGACCGATAATAATGCTTACCCTTTTCAAAATAAGTACGTGCACTCGACACGATAGCAGCCTGCAATTCATACGCAAAACACAATCCTAATAATAAAACATAAATATTTTTCATTTTCATTTTGCAGAACTTTTTTCATTTTTCATTGACCCAAAGTTACTCATATTTTACATATCCACCAAAAAAAAATTTACAATTTTTTTACATTGAACGCATTTTTTTTGCAACTTTTTTTGATGTACATTATAATTGACACAACAAAAAAGCATTCGTATCGCTTGCAAATCAGAAAATATTTGCATAACTTTGCGTCAATAATAACAAACATCAACAATGAGAATAGACATCATAACAGTATTGCCGGAACTTTTGGAAAGTCCGCTCAATCATTCGATAGTGAAGCGCGCCCGCGACAAGGGTCTCGCAGACATCAACATCGTGAATCTCCGCGACTTCACCACCGACAAGCGGCGCACCGTCGATGACTACCAATACGGCGGCGACGCAGGTATGGTGATGATGATAGAGCCTATCGACAAGGCCATCACATACCTAAAATCGCAGCGCGACTACGACGAGGTCATCTACACATCGCCCGACGGCGAGGTGCTCAACCAAAAGACCGCCAACACCCTCTCCACATACCAAAACCTGATAATCCTTTGCGGACATTACAAGGGCATAGACCACCGCGTCCGCGAGCACCTCATCACCCGCGAAATATCCATCGGCGACTACGTACTCACCGGCGGCGAACTCGCGGCAGCAGTAATCACGGATTGTGTGGTAAGGCTCATCCCCGGCGCAATGTCCGACAACGAATCGGCTCTCTCCGACTCATTCCAAGACAACCTGCTTGCCCCGCCCATCTACACCCGCCCCGCAGACTACAAGGGTTGGAAGGTTCCCGAAATACTCCTATCCGGCAACGAGGCGGCAATAGACCAATGGCAGATGGAGCAATCGATGGAGCGAACAAAACGTTTGAGACCGGAACTTTATCAATGCATAATGCATAATGCATAATGCATAATTGGCATCCGCCGGAAGGGAGAATTGAAAGTTAATAATTGATAATTGATAACATTCATAATGGACAATTCATAATTAGCAACAATCCGAATGGCAATTATGAATTATGCATTATGAATTATGCATTGAAAAAAAATGATAGCGATGATTTTTGCGGCGGGGCTTGGCACGAGGCTCGCACCGCTCACTAACAACAAGCCAAAAGCTTTGGTGGAGTTCAACGGGAAGACGATGCTCGAAAACGTCGCCCAAAAACTCGTTGACGCTGGCTGCGAACGCCTTGTCATCAACGTCCACCATTTTTCTGATATGATGAAGGATTTCATCAAGAGCCACGACTTCGGCGCGGAGGTCTTCATCTCCGACGAAACCGATATGCTGCTCGATACCGGCGGCGGAATGTTGAAGGCAAGAGAATTTTTGGAAGTGGAGCCACACTTTATATTATATAATGTGGATGTCGATTGCGACCTCAATATCGAGACTATGTACACCAACCACATTCAGTCGGGCGCATTGGCAACACTCGCCGTCAAGGACAGGGAAAGCACAAGAAGCCTTATTTTCGACGGCTCGATGCGACTCTGCGCCTGGCGAAACAACATTACAGGAGAATCCAAAATTTCGTGGCGACCATTCAACGGCAACGGACGACCATTGGCGTTCAGCGGCATCTCAATTGCAAGCAGCGAAATATTCGACCTGATAACAGAGACCGGCAAATTTTCAATCACCGACCTCTACCTGCGTCTCGCCAAATCTGAACTCATAGAAGGATACCTGCACGAAGGCCGCTGGGCAGACCTCGGCTCCGTAGAAAAAATCCGCGCCGCCGAACAAATCATCAAATCAACAAATCAATAAATCAACAAATGCTCAGCAGCACATCACAGGAATAAGAGCAAGATTAAACATCAATTGTTCCAATACCGGCGCAAATACTGTTCTCTCTATTTCGTGCGAAAATCCGAGAAACATATCTGCGCCGATTTTTTCGCCGTATTCGATGGCTTGCAGCGAGAATGTACGGTCTTTGCAATAATCGACGCTCAACGCCACCTGAATCCGCCGCCCAAAAATCCTCGACACCGTATCGGCAAACGCCTCCTCGCCACGGCGGCACACTATCTTTACATCGATGCCAAGCAGCAAGGCGAGTTGTGCCATCTTGTCGATTTCGCCGGCATACTGCTCTATATTGTCGGCGATTGGCAGCAGGGCAAGTTTTACAGGCTTGAACCTCTTGGACTGCACCACCACCACGGGAATATCCTGCAACACAATAATCCTCGCCGCCGCACTGCCAGTCAACGATTGAAATCCGTGCCGCCCGTGAGTACCCATTATTATCATAGTGAATTTTCCCGATTTAGACAATTCGCCCATCACATCGGCAAAGTCGCCTTTCTTGATGGTCATATCGACACCGCCCTGCATCTTGCCACGGTACAGGGACACGAGCTCCTCGGTGCGGCGGAGTTCCACCTCGTCGATGAAATAATCGTCCTCGTCCACGTGCAGGATTTCCGCCCCAAGTCCATAATGACGGCAAAAATCCAAGCCGTAGGTTACGCTCTCATAACACGCCTGTGTAAAATCGGTTAATATGAGTACCTTTTTCATTGTCATTAATCTATACCAAGAATCCAGCGACGCAGATGTCATCTACCTGACCAAGCGAACCTTGCCAAGCGAGCAATTCTTCTTCAAGTTTCTTAGACTGCTCCGCCATCGGGAGTTGGTGGATTTTCATTAGGATGTTTTTGTAGCCGCTCATCTTGATTTTTGCGCGGTCGCCCTCGCGGAATTGCGACGGATAGCCGTCGGAAGATAGGTAAATCCTGTCGCCGGGTTTGAGGTCGAGATGCGTGCCTTCAAAAGGCGTCTCGTTTCTGTAAACGCCAATCGGGTTGCGGCTCGGCTTTATTTCGTTGAGTTCGCCATCGCGGATATAGATGAGCGGGATATTGCCGCCCGAATATTCGAGGTACTTGCGGTCGTGGTCCACCACCAAGATAGCAATGTCCATACCATCTTTCGGGTTGGAATCGTCGGCGGAAGTCTGGCGGAGCAATGTCTTGATGAGATCGCGGAGTTGATTGAGGATTGCGCCCGCGCTGTGCTCGCCGTGTCCCACGATGCCGTGTAGTGCGCAGATGCCGAGCATACTCATAAACGCGCCCGGCACGCCGTGTCCCGTGCAGTCGGCAACCACAATCACCTGGCATCCCTCGCAATCCATCTGCCAATAATAATCGCCGCTTACCACATTGCGCGGCTTGTAAAATATGAAACTATCGGCAAACACACTCGCAAACTCTTTTTGTGTAGGCAGCAAAACCGACTGAATCCTCTGTGCGTAGGAGATGCTGTCGGAAATTTGTTTTTGCTGCTTCAATAGCAACTGCTGCTGCTCTTCGATGCGGGCGTTGCGCTCGGCGAGTTCGTCCTTCTGCTCTTGGAGTTGCGAATTGAGGCGTTTTACTTTTCGGTTGTTGACGCTTACCAATACCAACACCAATATCACTGCGCCGATGCCTATCGCAAGCGCGATGATAAAGTTGGTCTGTCGTTGTTGCTCCTGCTCCAACGCCTTCTGCTCCAATGCCATCTGGTCTATTTTTGACTGCTTCCTGTATTGGTCTGCGCTAAACTGGATGTTGAATATCTTTTGAGTGAGTTGCTCGCTGAAAATACTGTCGTTGCAGATGATTTGGCTGCGGTAATTGTCGGCGGCGTCCTTGTAGCGGTTTTGCAGATAAAGGATGTCGGCTATCATATTGTAGGCGTTCATCGTGGCATACTTGCTGCCGACACGCTTGGCATAGTCGAGCGAATTTTTGGCATAAGCAAGAGCGTCGGCGTACTTCTTTTTGGTAAAATTGATTTTTGCCATCTGCAACGAAATATCCGACAAGAGGTCGTAGTCGCCAATAATATCGAGGTCGTTGAGGCAATCCTGATACTCCTTGCGCGCAAGGTCGATGAGCCCCGCCTCGGCGTGGCAGTCTGCCAAATATTTGCGCACCACGTTGCACTGACTATTGAGCCTCTTGCATTTGGTGCGGATGTCGAGAGCCGTCAAAAAATTCTCCTCCGAGCGGTCGAAGTCCTTGGCGGAAAGGCGCGTGCGGCCGAGGTTGAGGTATGCGTATGCCATAATCGCCGAATCATTGAGTTGCTCTCCGAGCCTCAAAGCCTTTTGGAGATTATTCTCCGCCTCGATGATGTTGTCCTGATATATGTAGAGGTTGCCGAGGTTTACATATCCGTAAGCCTCCTGCTCCGTGACGCCATACTTGCGGGCATTTTCTACGCCGAGTTCGTAATATTCGAGCGCGTCAGAATAGTTGCCGAGATTTCTGTGGCACACACCTATATAACTATACCCCTTCACCAACTGCTCGTTGTCGCCATTCTTCTTCGCAAGTTCAATAGCCTTGTCGCCAAACTGAATCGCGGTCTCTGGGCTCGAATTGCGGAGTTTCCAGCAGACATCGTTGTAATAACGCGCAGCCAGCGAATCAGGCGCATTGTATGCGAGGCTGATAAGGCTGTCTATATACGGCGATACCTGTGCACGTCCGTATAACGTACACATAGTCAACAACATAACTGCTATTATATATATACTTTTTTTCACGGCTCAATGACTTTTAATTGTTGTTATAATTAATCCCGTGGCTGTATCTTTCTCAACGCACAAACAGCTTGTTGGTCTGCTCCACAAAATCGAGAATCTCGTCCGCGCCCTCCTTCTTTTCGGCGGAGGTGATGAAATGCTGCGGCAATTCCTCCCAGGTCTTGCGCATCTCGTTGAGATAATTCTCCACATTGCGGCGGCGAGCCTCGGTGCCGAGTTTGTCAGCCTTTGTAAATACCATCACAAACGGGATGCCGTTGACAGCCATAAACTCCATAAAATCCGTGTCCTTCTTCTGCGGCTCGTGACGGATGTCAATCAGCACAAAAGTACACATCAGGTTGGGACGTTTCAGGAGGTATTTTTCGGTAAACTTCGACCAACTGCTCGTAACCTTCACATTTGGCTTGGCGAATCCATAACCCGGCAAATCCACCATATACCACTCGTTGTTGATGACAAAATGGTTGATTAATTGGGTCTTGCCCGGAGTAGCCGACGTCTTAGCCAACGCCTTGCGACCACAGAGCATATTTATAAGCGACGATTTGCCAACATTGCTCCTGCCTATAAAAGCGTATTCGGGCTTGTCGGGGTCAGGACATTTGTTGACGTCTGTGTTGCTCATTACAAACTTGGCATCTATTATCTTCATATTTTTTTTACTAATGTTTGTTGACAAATTTATTGAAAAACCTGAGTTGTTCGGGCAGTATCAACGCCCAATAACTATTCTCGTGCTTGCCGGGCGACTCCATATATACAACGTCAATGCCCTCCTGCGCACAAGCCTTTGCAAATTTTCTGTTGGCTTCAATCAGGAAATCCTGCGCACCGCAGTTTACAATTATCGGCTTGCCGGCGGCTTTGAGGCGGTCGATGTTGTACAAGTTGGAATACAACCGCCAATTATTGTTGTCCGCCGACTTCTTGCCAATATGCTTGGCGATGCTTGCCGTTACCGACGAGGCTGTCAAATCCATAACGCCGCTCATACTGCCCGCCGCACGGAAGAGGTCAGAATTTTCCATAAACAGCCTCAACGCTCCATGTCCGCCCATACTCAATCCGCTGATAAACACCAACGACTTATCCACAGGCAGGCTGTCGCAGATGGCACGAATGATGGTCTCCTTGAAAAAAGTGCCATAATTCTCACCCTTTTTCAACGGCGAATCTATGTACCACGAATCCTTGAACCCATCGGGACAGGCGATTATAAAGTGGAACTCGTCGCTATAATATTGCAAATTGGCAATAGCAGCCCACTGCCTGAATGTGCCACCGTACCCGTGCAACAGCACCACCGCCGGGCAACGCTCGCCCGCCGTAAGATTGGACGGCAGATAATACTGCACGGTGTCCGCCTTAGGGTAACTGCTGCCCCTAAGCACCATCCTGCGCTGCGCATCGGCACCGCCACACATAGCAAGCATCAACAATGCCGCTGCAAACAACTTTTTCATTCGGTCTTTACAATAATATTAACGTTACAAATTTAATAATAAAAACATTAAGTAGTACACTTAAACCGAAAAAAATCTACACCCGTCGGTGAAAAGATATAAGGTTATTGAGGATTTTTAAAATAAAGCAAAATAAAACGGCTAATATCTTATTTCCCCGCGATTCTTTTGGTCGCCCAATAGTTGAGGAGCCATTTTGTATCCCTGCAACGGAATGTTGGTCATAAACCTTCTGATTTCTTCCTCTGTGGTTGCAAATTCCTTGGTCTCATCCAACAATTTGTCAATTTTTTTGCGATACTCATAATACAAGGAATCGTTTTTGGGGACGACAACTTCGTGCATAAAAGCACCTGTCAGCCCTTTGCCAAATTCTCTGCCGTCGTTGAGTGCCGTCATATAAAACAAACTGATTAGTCCTGTTGATTTAATACGATTTAAGGTGTCGTGTTCGTAAACATTGATGCCTTTTGATGAAATTTGTGTATGATAACCAATGGAATCCATTTGGTGCACAATGCTCGCAAGCGATTTTCTTGCCACCCTTGTTGAAAGTTCGCAAATGTCCCAAAGTAACTTGGCGTGTTTCAGGCTCATATCGTTTTTTTCCAAAAAGAACGATTCTGTCTTATCCATGACGGCGCAGAAATAAGGCTTCTCAGGTTTAGTCTTCCAATCCCTTTTCTTTTTTGGAACGTCTAATACATCCCACAAACCTGTTGAAATCACGCTTTTGATGTTGTACTCTTGATTAAAGTGGCTCATTCCAGCCGTATCGCCTTGAAACATATCGTAAGTGAGTTTTGTATCTTCACGCCAAAACTCATACCTGCCCTCTTCGATTTGGGCGGCGCATCTAACCGTCAATCCGAAGAAAAACAGTATGAAAATGTAGATTTTGTTGGTCATAATTTTCGATTTATTCTTAGTCGTTTACTTCCGACTGCAAATGTGGAAATTTTTTTTGAAAATGCAATGATTTTTGGGAATATTTTTTTTTCAATTTCCCTCCACAATTTCACCCCGCCAAAAACGCCTTGTACCTCCCCCACTCCGCCTGCACATCGCCATCATACCCCTCCAAAAAATACTCCGCCTGACAGTCCTTTTTGTACGGAGACCAATTGCCACAGACAACGCCGCCGACGGTGATTATCGGCTGAAAAATACCGTTGTTGCTGTGCGCGTGATGGCTGTGCGCGGGGTCGAGCACGATGTCGCGACTTTTGTAACTGATGAGGTATTCATCGTAAGGCGGTATCAGAAGGCGTTGTGCGGCGCGGAAACCACGGGTGCGCATAGGTCAATCAACGCCCAATAATCCTCGGCGGCAACCAATTGCCACGTGCCGCGCATCAGATGCAGCCGTACAATTTTGCCGCTGTCAAACGCCTTTTTGAACGCCTTGTGCGACGGCCTCCGCGTCCGCATCGCCACCGCCCAACGCATCATACGGTATTCCTGCGCCTGCATTGCGCACATATATTTCGCAACCTCTTCCGGCGTCGTGTGCTGCGGCGCGGCGAGGTGTTGGTTCAAGAGGCGGAGGGCAATTGGGGTGGGCATAGAGGGGTGAGGATTTCGTTAATAATATTTAGGGCAAAGATAGGTATTATTATTGGAAAATGCAATGGAATTTGATGTTTTTTTATATTTACACACGGTGATTTCATTTATCACCGAATTAAACCAATGAAACAAAGTTTCTATCACTACTAATAAATTAAAATTCAATAAGTTGAATTTTAATTTTACGAATTAAACGAATTTTTGTCCACGTTTGGAGGAAATTCGTTAAATTCGCCGCCGCTTGCGGCATTGGTTTAATGTAATTAATTGTAATACAATTTGTTTAATACGTTTTATTCGGTGATAAAAAGTTAAAATGAAATTGCTGTGTTTTTTTCAATTTTTTTGTTTTAATTCTTTGTCCATTTCATACAGATTTCTTATCTTTGCAACAATGTTTAATATTAACAAATAAATAAACTATGGCTTTTTATTTAATGACGTTTAACCCTAAAAAATGGTTAGGTACACGTGAAGATTTTTTGGATGAATTAAACTCTTTTAAGGAGGGAAATTCTCTTATTATCTCTTGGTCTATTCAGGCATTTAAGGATGCAGGACCAAATGATATGTGCTTTTTCTTGGTACAAGGCACAAATAAAAGAGGTATCTATGGAAGAGGTGTTTTTACTTCGGAAGCATTTGTTGATGAAAAGTGGGATGGTAGCGGCAAACCTGAACACTATGTAAATGTCAAAGTTCTCAATTATGAGGATTATGGAAAACCATTTATTCCTATTGAAGAATTGTACTCTATTGCGCCTGATTATGATTGGACGCCAAGGAATAGTGGTCGTAAAATGGAAATGTCAATTGGGCAAGCAATTAATCAAAAAATGCGAATGCTAGGTTTGATTTAGTTTTGTATAAACAGAAATATAGTGTATTTCTCTTACATACTCATCAAATATGACGACAACTTTTCCATATTGCTGAACTCATACATTTTGGCGTGAGCGATGCCGCGTTTGCGTTCTTGTCGGCGGCCTTCTTGCACCATCAAAATCATTGTGCGAACTTCTTCTACTTGTCCGACAAAGGAAAACTTTTTGTCTTTGTTGTCGTCAATAATATTACACAATTCATCTGCAAATGAGCGCGAAATAAAATTGATGCCATCGAAATCTATTGACACTTCGTTGGCGTCGGCATTGATGTATGAAAGCAATTCCGATGCCCGCGACCTTGAAAAAAGGTCTGCATTATATATCTGTTTTAATTTTAACGTCTGTTTCATAGTAACATCCTTATTCTAAATAGTTAACATAATTGAAATTTTCGGGAATTTGGGTTGGAATACGCATCAAAATGATTGTTCCGTCCCACCTGAATAAATTCCGTAAGTATATGTAGTCGTTTGCATTATTTTCGTACCTGTGGAACGCCGCACCTGAGAGCATAAAAAATGCACCTTTCATACCCCTTACGAGCATTGCTTTTGATGTTGAAATTCCATAGCCACGGTTTTCTGCATTAGGACGGTTTTTGGAGGAGTAACCCTCGTTTGCCAATCTTAATGCGTCAGCTTCGCATCCGTCGATTTCTTCTTGATATAGTCCCGCTTTTTTGAAACTTCCATAAACAGAAATTCCTACATCGGCTATACACAAATCAATAACGCCTTCATTCTTCAAATATTGCGAAAAGACATAACCGTTGGGACTTTGCGAATGTTCAAATATGTTGTCAAGCAATTCGCTTATAAGGTAACTGATTGACGTGTTACCACCACTACCGATGTCTGTTTGTTTTACAATAACGTTCCTTATTACGGAGCCAAAAACATCCTTGTTGGAATCCGTCATTGCAAAACTACATAGGGGAAGATATGTTTTGTCAAAATATTGTTGCATTACCATTTCTACGTCTTCTTTCTTTTCATTGTCGAAATGCAGCAAACGGTCAAAACAAATGCTGTTCAGATACGATTGAAGCCGTAGTGATATGTTGATACATTTGATAATTTTGTCTGAATTACTTTTGTAAATAGCCAATGGCGCAATAAAAAAAGGATGCAAAAACGAAACATTTGCAAAATCCCATAGCACAACGCCGTCTGCGGTTTTAGTTTCCTCTATCACTTTAATCATATAGTTGAAACTAAAACCGATACGTTCCTCTTTTGCCACGTTGGGTATTTTTACAATTGTTTCGTTCATAAGCATTTACAATTTTGGTTGCAAATATACATATTTTTGTTACAATGTGCAACCAAATCATCCCATCATCCACACCCCATTCTTCTCCACGACTTCTCCGCTCTCTTTCAGCACTCCCAGCGCATACGAGAATGATTGCGCAAGGACGTTGCCGGTGCGCTTAAAACCGAGGGCGGTGATTGTTTGGCGACGAAGGTCAACTTCCGGCAGGGACATTGCGGATTGGAGGACGTAGCGGATGGCGTTGATGAACTCAACCGGCGGCACGTCGATGCCCTCGCGGACGTCGTCGGTGCGGAAATATTTGCAGGTGGAGGGGCCTTCGCCGCTGCGCCAAATCACGCGGATGTCGTTTTCAATCGTTACATTGTGGTTGATGCGGGAGAGGATGCTGTCAAAAATTTTGTCAAAATCCGCCGACGGATAGACAAAATACGCCTCTGAAATGCGTTTGCGCAGGTAATCCTCCTTGATTGGCGACTCGGTGTTGATGACGTTTTGAATGTCGGCGCAAATCTCGGCGAAATGCGCACCGCTGTAAAATCCGCTGTCGGAAATCTTCATCGGATTGAGCGTAGCAAACTCATAATCACGCTTTTGGACGCCGTTAGGATTGGTCTGCGCGGCTGGCACGGGGTCGGCGAGTTCCTGTTTGATTTCATATTTCACAGGCTCATCCTCCTCGATTTGGAGCGGTGATTTTATGTTGTCGATTGTGGCGACGATTTTGGCGATGACGGCGTCGCGGTCGTTGTACCAATCCACCGACCAAACCTTCATCACGTTCCATCCCAACATTTTCAGGACTGACGGCTGACAAATCTCGCGGTCGCGGGCTGTGCGGGTGCGCGAAGGCTCGTTGCTGTCGGTGAGGATGGCGAGGATGTAACGATTTTTGTCGTCGGGGTCGCATACCGCAACATCAACGCGGAAGCCCGAACAGCCGACCTGAACGTCTGATTCATAACCCTTTTTGCGGAGTGAGCGGCTGATGTCCTTGGCGATTTCGTTGTTGATGGTGTCGCCGTTGCCGCGAATGCCCGAAACGCCGTGCTGCGCAAATGCGAGGAACTTTTTCAAACCCGCAACGCCCACAGCGGCAGTCCTGTTTGTGTCAATCATATCGGCGGTCAGCGTGGAGAAAATCTTCATTTCATAACGCGCCCTCGATACTGCGACGTTCAACCTGCGCTCGCCGCCCTTTTGGTTCAATGGACCGAAATTCATACTAACCTTGCCGTCCTTGTCGGGGCCGTAACCCACTGAAAACAAGATTACATCGCGCTCGTCGCCTTGGACGCTTTCGAGGTTTTTGCAGAAAAGCGGCTCTTGTTCGTTGTTGGCGATGGCTTCGAGGTTGGGCTTCTGCGCAAACAAATCCGTCAGCATATCGTCGATAAGATGCTGTTGCACAATGCTGAACGTAACGATGCCGATGGAGCGTTTTGAGAGTTCGGGGTCTGAAAGTCGGCGTTCCACTTCCTCGACCACGGCCTTTGCCTCGGCGGGGTTGCAACGTGATTTTGAGCGGTCGTAATAGCCGTCCACCTTCACCAAAGTAACCTTGCTCGTGCGGTTGTCGGGGCTTGGGAACGTGAGGAGCGAATTGTCGTAATACTCGTGGTTAGAGAAAGTTATGAGGCTTTCGTGCTTGCTGCGGTAGTGCCACAGGAGGTTTCGGCTCTTAATGTTGAGGGCGAGGGCGTCGTCGAGGATTGATTCGAGATCCTCTACCTCGATGTTTTCCTCGTCGGTCTGCGTCGATGAGAAGAAACTCGTTGGCGGCATCTGTTTTGGGTCGCCGGTGATGATTACATTCTTGCTGCGGGCGATTGCGCCTACTGCGTCCGAGGTGGGCATCTGTGAGGCTTCATCGAAAATCGTGAGGTCAAACTGAGGCTTGTCGGTGAGCGTAAGGTATTGAGCCACAGACATTGGCGACATCAACATACACGGGCACATACGCGGCAGGAGGTTTGGCAGTTGGTCAAAAATCGTGCGGATGGACGTGCCGCGACCGTTGCTGCGGATGTTTTTCATCAGGATGCCGGGTTCGGAATTTTTGGACGCTTCCACGCTGAAATCAGGCGCGTTGGAGGCCAATTTTGCGTAAATCTCCGCCTTGGCAAGTTCCATATACTTGTCGTTGAGTTCGCGGTAACGCTTGATTTTTTCGTCAAATATCTCACCCTTAAAGAGTTGCAGAGCCGGCGACGTGGCAAAAACTTCCTCCACAACAGCCTTGTAGAAGGATTTCTTGAACCTCGGCAACCAAGTGTCTGGTTTTGAGTTGGTTTCGTCGAAATATTCAACAATGTAATGAGAACACATTTCATCCATTTTCCTCCTGATTGCCACGAAGATATACCAATCTTTGAGGCTGTCAATGTTGGCAACGATTTTTTCGAGCATCGCTATTTCACTGTGGATGACGGAGTTGGTGCCATTGATGTTATTTGCAAGTTGGGCTATGTCGTAGAGCCGTCCAAAGTCATTATGAGCCTGTTCGTCGAGTGCTGTGAATTGTGAAAATTTTGGCGCATAGAAATCCTTGAACATCGTGAATCCTTGCGCAAACATCGCCGCAAAATTCTGTTTAATTTGTTGATACTCAATGGGACTGCCCGACAGGTTCCTGATGTCGGAATTGATGTTGAGAACGTCGCGGAGAATCTGTTCCTTTGTAGCCCAATCGTCGGAATCTACGCCGTCAAATAATTCTGTCAATTCCCTAAACTTCTCTGCCTCAGCGTTTTCGGCGTTGAATTTCGCGAGGAGATTGAAAGTTTCGCTTGGGTCGGGAAGATTGGCGGAGATGGCGTATTGTGCGAGTTTTTTCTTGATACCCTTTTGCGCGAAGTATCTCATTATGAAGAACTTGCCTACCGACTGTTCCCATTCAATTTTCGTCGAAGCCCAATCCTGCGAGAGGATTTCGGGCTTGAAGTTTTTGAGGATTTGGGCGCGGATTTCAGAAGCGTTTTTGCCGTGTTGGATGGCCTGGAAATATTGTGGAGCCTTGCCGTCGTTGTCGCTGAAAGAAGCCGCCTTAGCGGTCATTGCAGTCAGTTTTGATATGTGCTTCAACAATATAGAATAAAGTGCAAAATGATCGTAGGAGTCGGGATTATCGACTTTGAGGAGCGTGTTGCAGTCTTCGATAGACTTATAGTTTTTTTTGAGCGTGTTGATTGTTGATTGGCAAATTTCTGTAAAAATCCTTCCGCTGTCGGGCTTGTACTCCTTGGGATAGAGGCAGTTGAGGGGGTGGTCAACAGGATTGCCGATTGATTTGCAGATTACGGACGCCTCGCTGATGATGTCGAACCACGTCGCCACCAAACTCGGTGTGACGGTGTCGATAGAATAATTTAGATACGGTATGTCAGCCTCCACATCGTCGCCCATTGCAATATACTGACTTACAGCGTCATACATCGACAGTCCGCAATCCAATTTCTTGTGCGTTGCGTCCATTATATCATTGAACTCTTGGCGGAGTTCCATCAGGCGTTTTGTGTCGATTTCAAAATCCGCCGGCGACTTGTAGCGCGTTACTTGGGTGCAGTTGTTGAGTTGCGCAAGTACCTGAGTCTTATTGGCTTTGTTGCTGAAAACATCCAAGCAAAACGGCGACAATCCCAACTTGTCCAACCTTGTGCGCACCACTTCGAGTGCCGCCGCCTTCTGAGCCACAAACAAGACGCGCTTGCCACGGTACAATGCGTTTGCAATTATGTTGGTGATAGTCTGCGACTTGCCCGTGCCGGGAGGGCCAAACATTATGAAACTACCGCCCGAAACCGCTTCCTCGACGGCTTCGAGTTGTGAACTGTCGCAACTTACAGGCAACAGCATATCTGCGGGCGTGTATTTGCGATCCATCTCCTCGGCGGTCATTGCGACGGGTGCGGGCGCGGCGGTCAGGCGACCATTAACGAGCGAATCGACAATAGGGCTTTTCACGAGCAATTCGGCGTGAGAATGGATGTCGTTCCACATCACAAATTTATTGAAACTGAAATTGCCAATGACAGCCTTTTCCTCTATGTCCCAACGCTTTACGTTCATAATTGCATTGCGGACAATTGCAAAAATCTTCGGCACGTCAACGCCGCTTTCGTCCGTTGGCAGCGGGTCGGGAAGTCCGAGGTTGACGCCAAAATTTTGCCGTAACATTTCGGCGAGCGTGATGTTTGCAATGACATCTTCATCACGGCTGCGTATCACATAGCCGCTCACGCTGTTACGGCGGATTATTTCAATCGGAAGTAGAAGTATCGGGGCGTAGCGCGGAGTCTCGCTTTTTTCGGTTTCATACCAACGCAGGAGGCCGATTGCGAGATAGAGCGTGTTTGCGCCGTTTTCTTCGAGGGACGACTTGCTGTTGCGGTAGAGTGCTTTGAGCGCGGCGGCGTTTTCAGCCTCGGAATAGAGCGAATGGAGACGTTTGTTTTCAATCTCCTGCATAATGAATTTTGCGGCGTCCGTTCCGGCTGCAATGGTCATATTAACATCGTCAAAATCAATATCTTCATTCGATGAAAATTCTGACGGTCGCGGCAAAATCCTGAACTCCTCGCCGCCGCTCAGGTAGTCTTCGATTTTGTTGACGCCCGACGACATCAGCATCAGGTTTTTCTTGTTGAACCTCATATTCAGGAGCGAATTTCTAAGGCTCAGATCCAACAGTTTGCGCTCCCAAATTGTTTGTTTTGTAACGGGCTTATTATCAGCGGTTAACGACGGAATGTCATAGATGGAAATTTCTTGTGGCTTGATGTGCGTGCCTTCCGCCGCGACTGCCTCGCCCGGGTCGATTTCAAATCCAGTTGAGGTTTTCAGTAGCCTCGGCAACGGCTTGATACCCACCGATCTGCAACGCGCCACGTCCACAAAATACTCAAATTCGCTCAATGCAATCAAATGTGTCGCGCCCTGTGTGCAAGCCTCCTCAAAGTTGACGTTGCTCGGCGTGTCGATGCAGGTGGATTCCACGACTTCGATGGAGCGCATACCCTCGCCGAGGCGTTTGGTGAGTTCCGTAAGGTCGTCGCTCACAGAGTCTTGGAAGGTTTCAGGCTCCAAATGTACGCCCACAAATGCGTGTCCGTGTATCGCAATCACAATCGGATAAAGCCTTGCACATTCCAAGCACGATGCGTACAACAACGCCGTTTCGACGCACGTACCCGCCTTATTTTCAATCACTTCGTCTGCAAAACGGATTCGCTGTCCGTGGATTTCGGAAGCGTCGGCGGGCGGGAGGATGTATGCAATTTTTTGTTCCTTCAACGCCTCAAAAATCGCGCCCGCCATTTGCCTTACGCGGTTGACGCTGCGGGAACCGTAGCCGTCGATGGTAGAATCGCCCGTAAACTCCTGCAAAATTTTTGCGGCGCGGCTCACTATCATTCTGACTTGCATCAAGTTAGGCGTTACGAACGAAGCCAAAAGTTCAGGTATGAAGTCGTGAATATAAAACTCCGCCGGCAGCACCCGCATCGGGAATTTTTGGGTGTGGAGCGTGGTGTCGCCGTACTTGATTGAGACGGTGAAATAGGTCTCCAACTCCTCCGAAAGTTGCAGCACGAAGCCCTGATTAACATCGGTTTTTACTGTCAGGTCTATCTTTTCGCCGGGTTCGATTTTCGCGATTTCGGACTTAAATTCCGCCGCAAAATCCGCCCCGGGCGTTATCATAAGCGTCAGGTTTTCAAGCGTTTCAGTGCCTGAATTTTCAATCACAATCCCCTTAGCGACGGGATATTTATTCTGCACCATCGCGAGGTTCAGGAAGGGGAAATAATTGAAATCAATCTTTAAGTTGTCAGTCTCGTTCATAACGTTGAATGATGTGTTTACGAATGTCGCAAAGGTAGGAAAAAAAATTTGGAAAAAGCAAAATATTATCCATTTTTTTGTTTAACTTTGCAGTGTAATTAAATTTAGAAAATTATGGGAGTTTACTTGAATCCAAACAACTTCGGCTTCAAAGAAATATTAGCCGGAAAAATATATGTCGATAAAACAATGTTAATCAGCCAGTTAAATAAGTTTATCGACGAAGGGAATAAATATATCTGCGTATCGCGTCCGAGGCGTTTTGGCAAAACAATCGCCTCAAATATGTTGTGCGCCTACTATTCGAAGGGTTGCGATTCGAGGGAAATGTTTTCAAAACTCAAAATCGCCAAAGCAAAGAATTTTGAGCAATATCTCAACAAACTGAATTTCATTTCGATAGATGTAGCAAGTGAATATCAGAATGCGATTGACAAGCCCAATTTGCTTGTAAAACTTGCCAAAATGATGAAAATGGAATTTGAGCAACAATTTCCGTCATTAGATTTTACGCTCTGTGAATCCATTGCCGACTGTATGATGAGGGTAAATTCCGTAACGGGCGAAAGGTTTGTGATTATCCTCGACGAATACGACTGCCTTGTGCGCGACCATTTTGGGACGGATTTGTTCAAGGATTATTTGGAATTTCTCAACGGCTTGTTCAAGAGCAACACTGTGAGACCAGCCATCGCTTTGGCATACATTACCGGTATTTTGCCAGTTGTGAGGGACAGGGTGCAGAGCAAACTCAACAATTTTGAGGAATATACGATTCTCGACGCACACGAACTCGCTGAATTTACAGGTTTTACGGAGAAAGATGTAAAGCCTTTGTGCAGAAAATACAAGATGGATTTTAATGAATGTAAACAGTTTTACGACGGCTATAAACAGTACGGTTTGGATATTTACAATCCCGAATCGGTCGTAAAATGTATGCTCAAAGGTGAGTTTGACCGTTTTTGGGGCAAGACTTCCACTTACGCCGTAATCTCTGACCGCCTGAAACACAATTACAAAGGCGCGAAAGACGATGTCATCAAGATGCTTGCGGGCGAAAATGTAAAGGTGAATGTTACAAGTTATATGAACACGATGACCGATTTTGTAACAAAGGACGATGTTTTTACGTACCTGATTCACCTCGGTTATCTTGCTTATAATAAGGAAGATAAGACTTGCCGTATTCCAAATTTGGAGGTGCGCGGCGAGTGGAACAACGCCATTGCTGCAATGCCCGACTATTCTAAAACAGATGAAATAATCAAGGCGTCGGAAGAACTTCTCAATCAGACGTTTAACAAGAACGCCGACGCTGTTGCCAAGGCTCTTGACGAAACCCACATCCACGTAACGTCCAACCGCAGTTACAACAACGAGGACGCGCTTGCATCGGCGATTTACCTTGCATTTATTTTTGCCCTCAACGACTATTCTATTGTCAAGGAAATGACCACGGGCAAAGGTTTTGCAGACGTTGTTTTCATCCCCGTCCTCACCGACCGCCCCGCAATGGTAATCGAACTCAAAC
>DGIK01000033.1 GCA_002393195.1 Bacteroidales bacterium UBA3824
TGGATTTGATTGTCAATTACAATCATAAAGAATACATCGTCGAACTCAAAATTTGGCGTGGTTCAAAATATGAAAGCGACGGCAAGGCTCAACTTGCCAATTATCTCAGTCAGCGCGGATTGTCGGAAGGCTATCTCGTAACATTCTCATTCCTGAAAAACAAGGTGATACAAGAAGACCCCGAATGGATTGAGTACAACGGCAAGCGGATTTACGAGGCAATCATCTAACCCTCCATCTGTTAAAAAACGTTAACCCCACAAAAATAATCATCAAAAAATTTGGTGGTTATTTTTTTTGCCAATACTTTTGCACTGTGCTATTAAGGCAGTACAGTATAACAGTACAACAAAAATTCACGCATTATGATACAGGTCAATAAGATAGCGTACCAATATCCAAAGAAATGGACGAGCGCGTCTGCCAAGGACAACAGCGTGTTTTGGAAATTCAGCCTCACGCTCGAAGAGAACAAAATCTACGGCCTCCTCGGCAAAAACGGCGTGGGCAAATCGACGTTGCTCTACCTCTTGGCGGGTCTCAATTTTCCACGTCAAGGCAAGGTGTTGATTGATGGCGACGACATTACAGAGCGCAACCCAATGACAATGAGCAAGATTTTCATTGTTACCGAGGAGTTTGAACTGCCAAATATGTCGCTCCAAAAGTATGTAAAACTCAACCGTCCGTTCTACCCCGATTTCAGCGATGAGATTTTAGAAAAATGTCTCAACGATTTTGAAATTGGCGACATCTCCGACCTCGGCGCAATCTCTATGGGAACCAAAAAGAAGGTCTATATGAGTTTTGCACTCGCCACCAACGCCAAATACCTCCTGATGGACGAACCCACCAACGGCCTCGACATCGAATCCAAAAGCCTTTTCCGCAAGGTAATCGCGCAGAATATGACCGACGACCGCACGATGATAATTTCCACGCATCAGGTGCACGACGTTGAAAACATCATCGACCACGTCCTGATACTCGGCGAAAAGAAAATTCTCTTGAACAAGTCAATCGCCGAACTCTCTGACGAATACGTGTTTGAACTCCGCGACCCCGATGAAATGGGCAATGTCATCTACTCCGAAAACTCTCTGCAAGGCACTTCCGTAATCGCCCGCCGCACCCCGCGTGGCACGGAAACGCCCGTCAATCTCTTGCTTTTGTACAACGCTGTTAATAATGGAAAACTATGAACACTAACAAATTCACTTTCAGACGGTTTGCAAGTTTTTTCAGATGGTTTGCAGCCGTAAGTATGAAACATTCGTTGCTGATATTGTCCGTAATTGCCGCTGTCGCGATAGTTGCGGGACTTGTGTCAACGTGGAGTCATTACGATTCCGACGGCAGAATCTACGCCATCATCCTCTTTGTGGCGAGTGGCGTGGCAGGTTCAATGTGCCTCTCATCAATCGACAAACAGACTGTCCGTCAACAGTTTATCTCAATTCCTGCATCAAATTTGGAGAAATATCTCGCTGTCTTTGCGTTGCAGATAATAATGCTTGTGTTAATAGTCGGCATCATCGCTGCGGCAGACGGCATTTGGGCTTCTTCGCCGGGATTTATGACATTTTTGGATCCAACCTCGTTGATTTTTTATTGGTTGATTAATGTGTTTTTTGGATTAAGTGTTCGTAAGTTTGCATTTCTTTATGGAACGTTATGCGGTGCAGCATTTAATATGACCATTGTTAGAGAGATAAAATCATTGCTTGGTGGTGAAGATGGAATTATAATTCTTGGAGCAACTGGTATTGGAGATATTATTTTCTCTGCAATAGTGGTTGTACCATTACTGTTGGCGTCATACTTTTTGATTTTCAAAAAGATTACACTTAACAAAATTTTTATGCAAACACAAAGAGAATTATGAACTTCTCCAACTCAGATAAGGCCATCTACCTTCAAATCGCCGACCGTATTTGCGACGAGATAATTTCGGGCAAGTACAAGGACGACGACCGAATACCCTCTGTGCGTGAGTATGCGGTGTTGTTGGAAGTCAATACCAACACCGTCGTCAAGGCCTACGACCATCTCTCACGCGAGGAGGTGATTTACAACAAACGCGGCCTCGGATTCTTTGTGGTTGCAGGTGCAAAACGCCAAATCCTCAAAATCCGCCGCGAGGAGTTTATGAAACAAACCCTCCCCGAAGTCTTCCGACAAATGCGGCTGTTAGGGATAGGGATTGAGGAAGTTGTAAAGAGGTTTAATTCGTGAAAAAATTTTTAACAACGAATTAAACGAATAAAACGAATTTTTTTTGAATTGTAGAGACGTTGTGCACAACGTCTCTACGACGAATGTAACGAATACAAATTTGCTGTATGTGTGTCTTTGTTTTATTCGTAACAAATTATAGCAAATAATTTGTTTGTAATTAGTTAGCCATTCGTCTTAATTCGTTTAATTCGTTGTTAACCAAATCAATAAATCGTAAATCAATAAATCAACAAATCGTAAATAACTATGAAAAAACTACTAATGATTCTTGCAGCGATGATGATTTCGCTCGCATCAAACGCCCAGGTCCTCTACAAGATTTCGGGCAACGGACTCAAAAAAGAGTCTTACGTTCTGGGAACTGTCCATGTAATCAAAGGCAGTTTCTTGGACACTATTCCGGGTGCCAACCGCGTGATTGACGAAGTTGAACAGGTGTGCGGCGAACTCGATATGCGCCACATGACCAACCAAGACACGCTACTTTCTTTGGCACAGCTGATGATGTTGCCGGAAGATTCAGTAGCCACCGAGATTATGACGGAAGACGAGTTTGCAACGCTCTGCCGCGTTGTCAATGAAAACTACAACATCGACCTCAATAATCCGCAGTACGCCACGCTGTTGAAGTTTTATCCGGTGGTGTTGATGACAACGCTTGCGCAAGTCTCTGAAATGATGAAACTTCAAAAGGCAATGGCGGAAGGCACTCTCACCGAAAGCCCCGAACCGGTGATCGATATGTTCATCCAACAGAAGGCTATCGGTCAGAGCAAGCCTGTGTTTGGTTTGGAGTCCTACTCGTTCCAAATCCAAATGTTGACATCGCTTTTGGAAATGCCGCTCCACGAACAATACAAACAGTTGATTGAATCGTTTGAAAAGAAAGAGGAGGGCGAGAGAATTGTCAAGAGTCTCATTGACGCCTACAAGTCGTTCAACCTCGACCGTCTCAGTGAGGCTCTCAAATCCGAAACCGGTTTTGAGAATATTGAAAGCAAGGTTTTTGACAGTCGTAACGAGAATTGGGCGCAGAAAATGCCGTCGATAATGGCTGAAAAATCCACCCTCTTTGCCGTTGGCGCAGGCCACCTCATCGGCGACAAAGGCCTCCTCAATTTGCTCAAAAAACAGGGGTATAAGGTCAAGGCGGTGAAAAAATAACAGATTTTTCTTTTTGCATTCTCGTTCGTCAAAAACAAGGCGGTGCAAAGATAGCCGGAGCGAATTGATTATCAAAGCAGATTTACGAGTCAGTGATATAGTTAGCCGTCAACAACTGAAAAATTGTTGACGGCTTTTGAATATTATTTGAAATCATTTCAAATACGACAACTATGTTTTTGAAGAATTAGCGTTTGAAGAATTAGCGTTTGAAGAATTAGCGTTTGAAGAATTAGCGTTTGAAGAATTAACGTTTGAAGAATTAGCGTTTGAAGACTTACCAAATAAATAACCAAGAGACAATGTGATTATTGGCACAAAAACTTCTTTAATGAGTTCTATTTTACCCTCATTCCCCCAAATGTATACTACAATACAGAGGATAATTAGGCTAATACAGATACACGCAGTTATATTTCTTGATGCGTGACATTCGTCGCCAAATATTACGCCTATCCAACCGATTCGTTTGTTGGTTAGTTTTATTTGCTGTTTATTCTCTAACGATTTTAAATCGATTTCGTGTTGATACTCTGTGTATTTAATTTCACGTTGATGCTCGTGAGCCTCTTTTTGCTGCTCACGTTCGTGCTTTGCTAAATCTTTATCAAATTGTTGATAAGCCTTATCAGGGGGTAAAAATTTCAAATCTTCTGCCATTTTTATCTCTTTTTATAGAATGTATAAATGAACAACAAATCCTTTGAATTATTGGATAATGATGAAAAACAGAATGAAAGATCCAAATTCTCTGTTAGATGAATCATTTGGTGAGGAGAACTGAAAAACGCATTATTCTCAATGTTAAACAAAATTAATTCCAAAGTAGTATCATCAACAAGATTTAATCCATAATGAGGTGCTGTTGACTTTCCTTCAACAAGTTCTACTTCGCGCCTTATAATGAATATCAAATTGGATATTCGGAAATACAATTTTTGCTTTCCGGGTATTATAACAGAACCACTAGATAATATATCGTACTCATCTGTACTTAATGATATGACTAAATTTTCATTCATTTTAAATAGCAATTTTTTTTATTTCTACGGAAGAATTGGAAAAATTGTACTGTTGTACCAAATTCACCAACGATTGGGCAATATTCCACATCAAAACAGGTGGAACGGCATTACCAATCGCTTTGTATTGCCTTGTTTCAGTTACTGATGACAAATCAAAGTCATCGGGGAACGATTGGATTCTTGCACATTCCCTTGGTGTAAAACGACGATAACGCTCTCCAATTTTTAAAACAGGATCGGTTGAATTAAGACTCACCTTGGCTAAGTGAGAACTTATTGTGTTACAGGGTTGCTCTAAATTTTGTACCCTGCCTTTGTTCATTTTATCTTTTACTGCCATCATTCCTGCAACGGCTTTTTCACTAAAAAACCATTTTTCATCATTATTGGCAGAAACATCAATAACTTCTTTTAATGCAACTTTTTTGCAGGGGGTTGTGGGGTATGGGAAATGAAACTTAAAGTAATCGTCCTCATTTTTGAAACCTACAATAATAACACGTTCCCTTTTTTGTGGCACACCATAGTTCGATGCATTGAAAAGTTGATACTTAATCTTGTATCCAACTTTTGCAAATTCGCCTATAATCATAGGAAAAGCGTGCCCCTGATTCGCAGATAAAAGACCTTTCACGTTTTCAGCAATAAAGAAACGTGGTTGACGTTTTTCTAAAACTTTAACCATTTCGAAAAACAATTTTCCACGCTCATCTTTATAGCCAAGTCGAGGGGGATTTTGCGCTGAAATGGAAAACGACTGACAAGGGAAACCTCCTGCAAGAAGGTCAAATTCGGGCAAGTCATCGACATTTAAGTTTTTTACATCATCAACAATACATTTTGTTTCAAAATTATTATTGTAAATTTCAGAACAATACTTGTCAAAATCTTCGGCATAGACTATCTCAGTGGGTAATTTTTCATATCGTTTTCCAAGATAATCGAAACCGCCCAAAAGTCCTAGGTCAAGACCACCACAACCACAAAATAATGAAACTACTCTGATTTTTTCCATATCAATAATTGTGTTGGTTTAAAAAGGTTATCATCAAAAGTTACCTCAGCACCATTGCGAGGTGACATATTAATTTTGTCTTCTTTATATAATCCAACAGGATTCTGAATTATATATAAGGTTTTGTCTGTGCTGTTTAACATCAGACGGTAAACGTAATAACTTTTACGCAAAGTCTCCGCAGCATCCCATTCATTTGGTGTTAAATGGAATCCCAACCAATTAATTTTCTTTTTACTAATGGTTGTCTTTACTTCAATGTAACGTTTAGTTGGACTATTTCCGTCGATGCTTTGTATATCATAGCCGACCGCAAAAGATGTAGGAATTTTTTGAATTAAATGCAGCAAATCCTCACGACCTAAGTTTGTAACTCGCATTTTTTCGTGTCCTAAAACCAATGTTTCTCCCAAATCACCGATTCCCTTTTTATTTGATTCGTCATTTAAGAGTTCTTTGATTTTATTATCAATTAGATTATCATCGTTTGTACCCTTTTCTGTTTCAACAGTTGAAATAAAAGATAACAAATCCGTTTTGAACAAATCTTCATTCAAATCAGCATTAACATATTCAAACCACAAATTTTCAACAAGACCTAAATCTTTAATTGAAAATTGTGCGTCATAGAACTTATCATACTCGTGAAAATAAGTTTTATCGTTAATGAAAGTCAATATCGAACTTTCTTCGTTTTTGTTCAAATAGTAATAGCCGTGGCGTTCTACCAAAAGATTTGCTAATACCATATAGTCAAGTATATCACCTGCGTATCTTACATAATCACCATCAGATATGTAAGATTCTTTTTCTTTCCTGTTTTTCAAAATTAAGTCAATGACTTCTTTTGCATCTCGATTATCGCGCGTTACCCTTAAATCATTAAAGATGCAATTTGCTGTTTCGGCTTTTGATATACCTAAATTCTTGCCGATATAATTATTCGCAGAGTGCAAAACCTCCAAAATATATTTTGCCGGTTTAAACTTCACTCCATAAGATATTAATTCGGCAATTGAATCCGATTTAATATGACCACCGGGATATTGAAATTTAAACAAAAAATATTTGAAAAACTGCACTAAATCACTTGTGTCTGCCAAAATACTTGACAAATTACCTGTTTTTGTAATACCTGTTTTTTTGTCTTCAATATATAAACCAAACAATGCTGCAATTTCAGTTCTCCAATTGTGTATCGTTTTTTCAGCCTTGTCTATGTTGCCAGGAAACAATTTAATGGCTTCGAACAAATACTGATTATATTTACTACTTTCCATAGGCTTTAACTGAGTGCAAGCATTTGCTACACGCAGCAATACATTTTCAACATCATCCTTAAACCGTGGTCTAACGTGATGTAATCTTAAAAAATATTTAGTTGGTATCTGATACATAGTTTACAAATATTTTAAGAGTTTGACTGCAATTGCTTGTGCCAATAACGGCGGAACAGCATTTCCGACTTGCTTGTATTGGCTTGTCTTTGTTCCCAAAAAAATAAACTCATCAGGAAATGACTGAATCCTCGCGGATTCCCTCACCGTTGGAATCCTGTTGAATTTATAGTGAAAATGATGACGGTGTCCTGTATCTATCGTAAAACTTGGTTTCTGGCTATTAAGCCTTGTCCAAGCGATATGTACACGGCGTGTATTTTGCAGTTCTTTGGGTAAATCCTTGTAATTTCCACCGTCAGGAACCATAGAAATAATTTCCACAGTTTTTGCATTGTGCTCGGTTACCTGATGGTTGTAAAGTTTATGACAACCTGAACGAATAAGTTTTTGATAGTCGCTCAATGGCTTAGTCGGATACTCGTCACCATCTTCAACTGAATTTTCAGGCAAATCAGATAATGCCTCGAATGATGTAGTATATTTTTCAACCATTTTTTCAGGAAATTCAAATTTACCTTTTTGAAGTCCTACAAAAATTGCTCTTCGTCTATTCTGCGGTGTACCATAATCACTTGCCATCAACACTTTATATTGCACAGAATAACCCAAATCTGAGAAATCCTTTATTATTGAATCTTTTACAATGCCATTTCCTATTGAAAGGATGTTCGGCACATTTTCTAATACAAATGCCTTAGGTTTATAATACGCAACAAACTTCACAAAATTTTTGTATAGTTTGTTCCTGTCGTCATCAATAACACGTTTACCCGCAATCGAAAACCCTTGGCACGGTGGTCCACCAATGATTATATCAATGGTCTGTCCATGTAATTCATTATCAATATCTTCGGGGGTTATTTTGGAAAGGTCTCTGCAAATTCCTTTGGAGTTTTTATGGTTAAAATTGAATGTTTTGACAGCGTCTTGCCACGAATCAATACCCATAATGACATTAACCCCCGCCTTTTCAAAGCCGAGGGACAAGCCACCACATCCGCAAAACAAGTCTAATGCATTCATTGTTTCTTATCTCATTTTTTTTCAGCGCAAAGATAAGTTTTTTTTTTGAATGGTATGCAAGAAAGCGAAAAAAAAATTTTATAATTTTGAACCAACAAAAAAAGCACCTTCTTTAACACTAATTAACAAAAAATCTTGTAACATTTTTGCACTTCGGTTGTCATAATGGTACAAAAAAACAAAAGTGTAAAATAATTTTACGGCTACTGTAAAATTATTTTACACTTTTACAACAATCGAAAAGCGATAACAACCTACAAACCAACTATTTAACAACAATGGCACAATGAATGTATTACACATTAGCAAACAAAAAACATATAAAAAATGAAACTCATAAGCATTGAAACACTTCCGGGACAGAATTACGATGTGCTCGGATTGGTAAAAGGAAACATCGTGCAGTCCAAACACATTGGACGCGACATTTTGGCGGCGTTTAAGACGCTTGTCGGCGGCGAAATCAAGGGTTACACCGATATGCTCTCGGAGGCTCGCGAAAAGGCTACACAGCGTATGGTGGCTGAGGCTGAGGCACTTGGCGCAGACGCAATCATCGGCATTAGGTACTCGACGTCGGCAGTAATGGAAGGCGCAGCCGAAATCATCGCCTTCGGAACCGCTGTCAAAATGCATTAAAAAATGATACATCTCGAAAACATCAACAAAACTTATTACGGGGCGCAGCCGCTGCACGTATTGAAGGGCATCAGCCTCGACATCAATGAGGGCGAGTTTGTCTCGATTATGGGTGCGTCGGGTTCGGGCAAATCGACTTTGCTCAATATCTTGGGCATTCTTGATAATTATGACTCAGGACTTTACACACTCGCAGGCGTGCCAATCAAAGACCTTTCCGAATCCAAGGCGGCGGTCTATCGCAACAAGATGATTGGATTTATCTTTCAGTCGTTCAATCTGATAGGCTTTAAGACCGCTGTGGAAAACGTGGAACTCCCGCTCTATTATCAGGGCGTCAGCAAGCG
The DNA here is from genome assembly GCA_002393195.1 of Bacteroidales bacterium UBA3824. GTDB lineage: Bacteria > Bacteroidota > Bacteroidia > Bacteroidales > UBA3824 > UBA3824. The sequence continues at coordinate 8,852 of DGIK01000033.1, forward strand.
CAAACGCCACAATCTCGCAATGGAATACCTTGACAGATTGGGACTTAAAGATTGGTGGCATCATTATCCAAACGAACTTTCGGGCGGTCAGAGGCAGCGCGTCGCCATTGCCCGCGCACTCATCACGCAGCCGCAGATAATCCTCGCTGACGAGCCTACGGGCGCATTGGACAGCAAGACGTCTGTGGAGGTAATGCAACTCCTGAAATCCCTCAACGCCGACGAGCATATCACAATTGTGGTTGTAACTCACGAGAGCGGCGTAGCCAACGAAACCAACAAAATTATTCACATCAAGGACGGCATCATTGGCAACATCGAGGAAAATCTCGACCACAATTCATCGCCGTTCGGCATTAATGGTATGATGAAATGAACGATATTTTGTCAGAAATTTGGGCGACGGCTCGCAACAACAAACTCCGCACGATTCTCACGGGTTTTGCGGTGGCGTGGGGCATTTTTATGCTCATCACGCTCCTCGGCGCAGGCAACGGTCTCATCAACGGCATCACGCAACAGACAGAGGGTCGTTTCAACAACACTATGGTTGTCTATGGCGGTACAACGTCGCAACCTTACAATGGATTGAAGGAAGGTCGTTATATTCGCCTGAAAAACAGCGATATAGCCATTACAGGCAGCGAGTTTTCAGGCATTGTCGATGAAGTTGGCGCGATGCTCTATACAAGCAACCTGACCATCTCAAACGGTCAGCATTACCTGACGACTTGGATTGCGGGCGTTGGTCCTAACCACAACAAAATCAACAAGGTGGAGATGCTTGTAGGGCGTTTCATCAACAAAATTGACATTGACGAACACCGCAAAGTCCTCATCCTCAGCAACAAACAGGCTCAGGAACTCAATCCCGACGGCGATTACAAGTCGTTGCTCGGCAAGTGGGTGAAAGTCAATGCGTTTGCATTCCGTGTTGTTGGCATTTTCAAGGATGACGAAAACGGACGCGCCGACGCTTTTTCGGCATATTCCACGATTCAGACGATTTTTGGACGTGGCGACGACGCCGGACGCATCGAGTTTACATTCCACGGACTCCCCGACGAGGAGAGCAACGAGGCTTTTGAAAACATCTACCGCGCCCGCATCAACGCCAACCACCAAGCCGCCCCCGATGACAGGAGCGCGATTTGGCTTTGGAACCGTTTCACCGACAATCTTCAAATGCAATCCGGCATGGACATCATCAGGACTTTCCTTTGGATTGTGGGGTTGTTTACATTGTTGAGCGGCATTGTCGGAGTTGGCAACATTATGCTCATCACCGTCAAGGAGCGCACCC
>DGIK01000111.1:0-4319 GCA_002393195.1 Bacteroidales bacterium UBA3824
CCGCTACTTCGCTACACCCAAGAAGATGGGCGCACAGACCGCCGAGGCAAACATCAACGCTGGTCTCGCCGCTGCAAACCAGATTGTTGATTTCTTCAAGACCGGCAACAAGAAATTCCAGGTAAACAAGTAGGAACGTTTTCCTTTTGGGATTTACAATAAAAAAAAGCGCGTGGTGAAAATCACACGCTTTTTTTATTGTTGTATTCTGAAAAAAATAATCATTCGTAAATGGCAAAATATTTTGTAAGATTGATTCGTTAAAATGTTTCTCATTTGAATTATTTTTCTTATTTTTGCATTTGAAAAATCATCAAAATTTCAAAGGTCGTATGGTTAAAGAACATCTGGTTGATAATGGTAATTATACTCTAAGACAACGCATTGAGGCGTTGCCGGAAGACAGCATAATTTTCCGTTCCGACTTTCCTGAATATCATTCTGAATTTGTGGGCGGAACATTGGCGGAGTTAACAAATGAAGGCGTGCTTATAAAACTTGCGCAGGGCATATATGCAAAGCCAAGGAAAAGCCGTTTTGGTTTGGTTTTGCCGTCTGTGGAGAAAATTGTTCATGCCATTGCTACCCGTGATAATGCCGATGTCTTGCCCTCAGGCATGACTGCGTTGAACGTTTTGGGGCTTTCTACTCAGGTTCCGATGAACTATACATATCTGACGACAGGTAGCGAGAGGACTGTAAAACTGAAAAATCAGCAAGTCCTTTTGAAACGTGGAGTTGCAAAAAATTTCTGTTATTCGACGCAATTGATTGCATTGATGGTTCAGGCGTTGAAAGCTTTGAAACAGGAAAAGGTTGGACAAGAAGAGTTACAGACAATTCGCAACCTGATAAGCAAAGAACCGGATAAAATATCTTTGGCAAAGGATGTGGACATGATGCCTGCATGGATGAAACGAATTGTGAAACCAATGCTAAAAACTAATGAAAATGGAAGGCAAAATATGGCTAAATAATAGTCTTGTTGATCGTTTGGCGATGCTTCAACAAGCGGAAATAGACCACCCTGGCATAAATCAGGTTGCGATTGAAAAAGATTGGTGGGTTACAATGACACTAAAAGCATTGTTTCAAACCGATTGTCACCAATATTTGTCTTTCAAAGGCGGGACATCACTTTCAAAGTGCTTCAATCTTATTGAGCGCTTTTCTGAAGACATTGATTTGTCTATCAGTCATTCATTCTTTGGCATTGAGAATACGAGCAAAAGTCAGCGTGACAAATTGCGAAAGGCTGCACGAAAGTATATCCATGAAACCCTTTCTGTCCAATTGTCAGCTCGGTTGAAGGGAAATGGTGTCGAAGGTTTCACTATTGAAAACGTGACGCATTTCCAAGATAATAATGGAGAATGGAAACCGATTGATTCAGACAAAGATCCAACAGTTATTTTATTGCATTATCCTTCCATTGTGGAAAATTCAATAAGTTATATCCCGCCACGTGTAAGGATTGAGGTCAGTTGCCTCTCTATGGATGAACCGACACAAAAATGCTCAATCCATTCATTGATTGGAGATAGCTTTGGGAATGAGGATTCTGGAGCCAATAGTACCATAAGAACCGTAGTGCCTACACGAACATTCTTAGAAAAAATCTTTTTGTTGTCCGAAGAGTTCCAAAAAGACAAGCCGCGCAGCACACGGATGTCGCGTCACCTATATGATTTGGAAAAACTGATGGACACTAAGTATGGACGAGAAGCCTTGTTTGACCACTCACTTTATGATGCTATTATGCAGCACCGCAGAGTGTATTATGCTTTGAAGTATGTGGATTACAATGTCAAATCTGATTCTATATGTTTTATGATTCCAAAGTCTGAAATTGAAGCTTGGAAAGCCGACTATGTTGATATGAGAAAATTTTTCATATATGGTAAGTCATTGGACTTTGATATGTTGATGAGAAGGATGGAAGAATTACAAAATCGGATTAGAACATTAAAATGTTAATATTTTTTTCTCGTGAACCTTTATTATTTTAACCCTGGGTGTGAAATTGAGGTGGCGGCGGGGAAGGCGGTTTATAGTTTGCCGAAGTATCCCGCAATGCTTGAACGCGACCTTTCGGTGTTGCCGATGTGCTTCGCCGAGCGGGGGGATTGTGTGGTTACGTCGCCGACGCAAGATGCTGATTTCAAGGCGTTTTGGAGAGATTATTTTGGATGTGAGTTTGTCGGGGCGGACGACAGGAGGGCGATGTCTCGGGAGTTTGACTTCTTTAAGCCGTGGGGCATTTCGCCGAGGATTTTGAGGATTGGGGAGAAGTATAATTTTTCTTCTACGTATCATAATTCGCCTGTCGGACAATGGAAAGACGAACACAAACAATTGTTTTCGAGGGCGACTTCATCCGAAATTTTCAGGCGAATGGCAGGCATGGAAGGCTATGATGATGAAATTTTCATACTAAAAAATCAACTTCCAAAAATCGCTAAATCTTGGGATGAGGCTTTGGAATTTTTTGATAGTTCTGTCAATGGCGCGGTCTTCAAGGCTATTTTTGGGTCGAGTGGTCGTGGCGTTAGAATCCTGAAAAACAATGAAATGACCTCAAACCTCGAAAACTGGATTCGTTCAATCATCAAAGCCCAAGGCGCGATTGAATGTGAACATTTTTTTGAGAAAGTGGCTGATTTTTCGTGTCATTATGATATTGTGGACGGTCGGGCAAAATTCGTAGGGATTTCCACATTCGATACGTCCGAAACTGGTGCCTACATTGGCAGCATCGTGGGACGGTGTGCCGAAATTCCATTTATGAAAGATTTGACTCCGGAAGATGTCGCGCACTTGCAGACCGTCGCGCTTATGGAGTCGCCTTACACCAAATATTATTGTGGACCATTGGGCATCGATTGTATGGTCTATCGCGAGGGTGGCAGATTGAAGATTAACCCTTGCATTGAAATCAATTGCCGTCATTCGATGGGGCGGCTTGCGATGAAAATAGAAGATTTAGTGGGCGCGAGGGCGGAGTTCGTTGTATTCCCAAATAATGCAAAACCTTCGGTATCAGCGCAGAAGCCAGTGTTTTCCAATGGAAAACTCGTTGGCGGCTACTTGTCGCTGACACCGAAGGATTCACTTGCGTTTTCGGCTGGTATTTATTGTTTTTGAATGCCGCCGTGTGCGGTTTTACGGATGTGATTGAGGATTATAGTGTCCTGTGCGGCGGTCTTGGTGTAGGTCATGAAATGGAGCGTGCCGGGCTGTTCGTGCAGTACCATATCGCTGTCCACGGTGTACTTGACGGGGCCGTGCAATTCGTAAAATTCGGGGTGCAGATACTGCTGAACGGCGCAAGCGTCCCACATGCGCTGACCCGTGTTGCAGTCAAAGAGTTCGTAGGTTTTGCATACGGGGCTGTCTTCGAGTTTGAAGTTTTTCTGGTCAGCAATTACACGTTCAGGCACGTAGTCGATTTTCTGACCTGTCGAGCCCGGTGAAAAATAGATTTTCACAGGCCACTTGTCCATCATTGTCTGCGCGTTTTGCGGGTCTTGTTTGAGGTTGTAGTCGGGTTCGGGAGTGTCGAGAGAGAGCTCGCCGCCCATGATGTAGAGGGCTTTCACCTTTTTCTTCACGAGAGCCACGCCGTCGAGGTCAGAGAATTGGTCGGCCTTAGAATCGAGCAGATGGGCAATGTTGGTGGGAAATCCAATCGAAAATACCACCACAGAGGAGTCGGGTTCCTTGGCGAGAATCTGGCGGTAGAGCGTCTCGGCGTCGGGGAGTTGTTGGAGTTGATCGTCGGTGTATGTGCGCTTGAATGTGGGCATTTCGTTGTATTCCTCGGGTTTTGCCATCTTCCAGTAAGGAATGAACACTTGCGGACTTTTGGGCGCGTCGTGAACCTTGCCAATTGGCATTTCGGCAAATCCGTAATAGGTGTTCATAATGTCGGCGAGGCGGAGGTTTTCGAGTCCGCCACGGTCTATCATCACCGCCTTGAAGTCAATGAGACCCTTCTTGTGTGCGTCGTAGAGCATTGTGAGCGCAAATAGATCGTCCGTAGAGCTACCAAGGTCGCAGTCCAAGATTGCCGCCGGTTGTGAGTTGGTTGTGTTTTGGGTTGTGTCTGCATCGGTTTTGTCAGACTCGTTGTTGTTGCATGAAACCGTCATAAGCGATAGCGGCAGAAGTGCCGTCAATGCCAGAGCGGATGCTAATTGTTTGGTTTTCATTGTGTTGATTGTTTATTGTTTGTTCTTTTTCTTGTCTTCTTTTCCACCGAAGATTGATAGGTTGATGTATTTTTTGGGATGTTTTTCAAATTCGTCGAGGATGCGGTT
>DGIK01000111.1:4473-5370 GCA_002393195.1 Bacteroidales bacterium UBA3824
AGGCGGTTGGCTTTTTTGAGGGCTTCCTGCGCCTCGCTGAGGGTCTTTGAGAGTTCAAGAGTGGCGAGTGTGTCGCTCACTGTCGCAAAATTGGCAATTGCGCGTTCCAGTGTGCCGGTGTTGCGTCCGAGCATCCGCGCCGCCTTGTCAAAATTGCGCATTATCGAGTCGATGGAATTTGCGTTTTTGCTGAGGTGCGATGCCACGTCGCTGAGGCCTTCAAGACTGTGCGAGAGATTGTTGAGATTTTTTTCGTTGAGGAGTTGATTGAGGGCGTGCATCACCGAATCGGACGTGGTGAGAAATCCCGCCAAATCTTCCTTCATCGGCAGTACAAAGTCAAGTATTTGGTCTATGATGCCGCCATCTATCGACGAGCGCAGCGTGTCGCCGTTGCCGTAGTAGCCGTTTACAGTTTTGGGACGGATGATGTCTATGCCTTTGGTTCCCATAATGTCGATGTTGACTATTTTGGCTGTGGTGCCAACTGGGAGCTGGAAGTCGTTGCTGATTTTCATCTTGACGATGATTTTGAGTTCGTTGTTTTCCTCAACGAAACTGATGTTTTCCACAGAGCCAATCCTGTATCCCGATAGCATCACGGGATTGCTTTCGGCGAGGCCGTCGAGCTTGTTGTAGATGGCGATGTAGTGGTTTTCCGCCTTGAATAGGCTTTCCCCTTTGAGGAAGCTGAGCCCCCAAACGAGTATCACGATGGCAGTTACTGCCAGAAGCCCTATTTTGATGTAATTTTTCTTTTCCATAAGTGTATAACGTTTTCACAAAGGAAATTATTTTTTTGCAATAATGCAAATATTTTTTTGCACAAAAAAACGGAGCAGTTTTTTTAATTCTGCTCCGTTTTGTGACCCCTGCAGGATTCAAACCTGCAACCTT
>DGIK01000193.1 GCA_002393195.1 Bacteroidales bacterium UBA3824
ATCAAGGACAAGTACGACTACATCCTCATCGACTGCCCGCCGTCGCTCGGTCTTCTTACCATCAACGCCCTGACCGCCGCCACAGAGGTCTATATACCCTTGCAGGCGCATTACCTCGCCATCAAGGGACTCACCAAGATAATCGAGGTAATCAGCAAGGTAAAAAAACGCCTCAACAAGGACATAGAAATCACGGGCGTGTTCGTGACGCAGTATGACAAGCGCAAAGTCCTCCACCGCGACGTTGTGGAGACAATATACACCTATTTTCAGGAAAAACTGTTTGACACCCGCATCCGCGACAACATCGCCCTCGCCGAAGCACCGAGCCAAGGCATGGACATCTTCCACTACGACAATACTTGCAAAGGCGCGGAAGACTACAAAAACCTCGTCCAGGAGATTATGGACAGGCACGGCGAATTTGACGACGACAATGAAGAAGACGAGCAGGACAACAACGCACAAGTAACTGAAAATCAGAATTAACAAAAAAAGAAAAAAATTAGTTTGTTATGGCAAAGAAGAATTTTAAAGGAGGCCTCGACAGCCTGATAGAAAACTCTCTCGGTATCAAGAAGTCCCGCAAAGGCGAGATGAAAGGCAATCCTGTGGACTTAATCAAGCCCGAACAAACTGACGACAACGACGAGGTGCTCGCCAAACCGCGCACCCCAAAACAGCCTGCACCGGTGGTGGAACAAAACAATCCCGCCCCCGCCGCCACTCCTTCCATGCCCTCTACGCCCAACAACGCCACCGCAACACCCGCTGTCAATACTACTGAAAATCAAGCAGTTGAGAATAAGACTACAGAGAATAAAGTTGTTGAAAATAAGGCTGCTGAGAATAAGGTTGCAGAGAATAAGACTGTCGAAAATAATCAACCCGTTCCTGCCCCTGACTACAATGAGGCACTTTCCTTTGAAGACACGCCTGATGATTATGATGACGACGATAGCGATGAAATTGTTGTGAACAACGCGCCGCGCCAAGTAGTAACGATGAACCTTGACGCTACCGACGACGACAATACAAAAGTTGCTTATCTCAAAGAAGTAATCGCCGACCTCCGCCACGAACTTTTCCTATGGCGCAACGGCACTATCAACGTGCAGACTTTCAACGCAACACTGCACACCCACGGCCTCAAATACAATCCCGAAAACAACGAGATAGAAGAATTTGACACAATATAAAAAACAATGCATAATGCATAATTATCTTGGAATTATGCCAATGGTGCGACGCTCGTCCTGGATATTCTCCATACGTTTTTTCATTCGTTCATAATACTGTTGGGTTTCGCGAGTGGTGCGGGGCTTGGTCTGCCTTACTATCGAGACCAACAATGCATTGCTGATGTCGCTATTGGTGCGCGAAGCCTCCAACGCCGCCTTGTTGCATACGTATGCTATCTCACTGGCGATATAGTTTTTGGTAAGTAATGCCAATTGACGGTAATCGATGTCATTGGCGCAAGGGCGATTGGTCAAGTGAATCTTAAAAAGCCCAATACGCGCCGCGTCGTCTGGCATCGGCACGTATATAATATGATCCATACGCCCAACACGCAGTATGGCGGGGTCGATGAGGTCGGGCTGGTTGGTGGTGGCAATTACAAACACACGGTCTTTGCCGCAATTATTGAGCTGACTGAGCAATTCATTTACTTCGCCCGAAATATTGGCATTGTGATGGTCGGTACGTCGGGAAGCCATCGCCTCAAATTCATCGAAACACAGCACCGTAGGAGCTTTGGAACGCGCCTCATCAAACAAATTGCCAATAAGTCCCTGTGTACCGTGTATATAGATGCTCGCCAAATCAGATGTTTTTACAAACTTATAATTGAATCCCGCCTCCTCCGCAAAACGCTCCGCAATGAAGGTTTTGCCACAGCCGGGAGGCCCATAAAGCAACATTCCGTTGGGTATGCCAAGATTGTAACGCTTGGCACGCTCCTGATCCCGAAGTACATAAAGGACGCTCTCGTTGAGGAGTTTTTTGAGGTCTTCCATACCGGCTACATCGGCAAAGCCATTGCCTTTGGGTTTTGCATCCTGTTGAGTAGCAGTGCGTTCCGAGGGTTTTGCAATCTCAATCGTCCCCAACATCGCTTTCATCATCTCGTCGGCACTACCAAAACCATTGCCGTCCAACGCTTTTGCAATCACACTCAATAGCTGCGCGTCCATACCCGAAGGCGTAACATTGGGCATACGGGGCGGCAGCTGCGCTTCCTGTCCAAAACACAGCCTATACAGCAGCCTCCCCACGTCACGCAAATCCGCCTTAATGTCTGATTCTGTAGCGGGTTGGCATTGCAGGCTAAAATCAGAGAGCTTGATGTCGGAGATGTTGCCGGTAAGGTCGAGCAAAACGCTTTTTTTGGAAATCCGTCCGTGCACCACGGGCTGTGGTTGCGTGTGCAGATGACGAAGCAGCCGAAGAATAGATAGCACTATCTGACGCACATCGGCAATCTTAATCTCTGGACTGCGCTGCAAGCGGTCTGCCAAAGTTTCGCTGCTTACAAACTGCGTCACCATATAGCTAAACCGCTGTCCTCCCCTTTCAATGACGCCCGAATCCTCGTATGCACACAAATTCGGGTGGGAGACGCTGCGGCGCATAGCTACTACCTTGACCTCGCCACGCTCGTTGAAAGCATCGGCGGGGAGCATATCACAATTATAAAGCGTAAGAAAATGCAACTGACGCTGCCCATCGCGCACACGATATACCTCCGTGCCGCTTTCCTGCAACAACGGAAACACCACCAAATAGCGGCTGTCGATATATTCTCCTTTTTCAAATGTTGCCATTTCCAATACGATTTAGCTCAAAAGACCATTGCAATTGTTAGCCTTTACATCTTGGTTGGCGGAATTGCCGCGAGTACCAGAACTGCTGCCGGACGTATTCCAATCCCTGATGCACAAGTCAAAAATCATGTCGAGCCAAGGATCAAGTTTGGGTATGGACGGCTTGTCGTGAGCAATCTCCAACGCCTTGTCGATGGCGGTGCGCGCCTTCGCTGCATCACGCCATTGATACACTTCGTAGAGATTATCAAAATGATAAACCCAGCTCAAATAGTTGCGCAGGATTTCCAATGAACGCTTGAATTGTTTTAGTTGTCCAATCAAGAGGTTTGCCATTCTGACATCAGCATAGCCCGCCACCTCCTCCACCTGCAATAGCAACTGATGGAGGTTGAGTTTGGAATTTTCGTCGCCATAGGTGTCCTGCAAAGCCTTCGCCTCACGGCTCAACTTGTCCAACATATATTGAGTGCGCTGCCATTCGGTGCTGCCGTCCAATGCCTCTATCTTTCGGAGCACTTCCTTCAAATGTTGGAGCACAGCCTTCTTCTCGTTGCTGTTGCGGTTTTCCAATTCCACCTCCTGCAACTCACGTTCAAGTGGCTCAATGTCGGCGAGTCCGTCCTCGCTCAAATGATACAGGCTCTTGTAGCCGTTTGCAATGTCTGTAACAATGCGGCTTGCCGCCTCATCCACCGACTGTTTCTTGTTGGTGGGCAATGTTTTGGTGATTGTAATGTCGATGTCGGGCAGATATATCTCCAATGACATCTGCTCGGAGAGATCCACCTTGGTAGTTACCTCCACCATACTGCCCTCCGGCACCATCCGTGGCACATCGTCGCCGGTAATCACCACATCGGCAACCCATTCGTACAGATACGACCTTACGCCTTTCTGATACTCGTCAGCCTGATATACAGGAATGGTCATTATGTCGGTATCGACGCCCGGACGCAGTACATTGGTGGTGCGACGGTTGCGAATGACGCCCACAGCGGGCAGGGGACGATTTTTTTCCAAGCCAATGAGCGGCAGGAAAACGCCGTCACGTTTTTGCTCGCTCCATACCGAAATGCCTATGTGATACGGCAACACCGCGCTGCCTACCTTAGTGCCTTGCTGCACCACAAACTGCTCTGGAATACATTTGACGCTGTTGCCCTTAGAATCGAAGGCGCGTACATTAAAGGTATTTGAACGCCCTTTTTCGAGCTGAATGGTAGTTACTTTGCCTTGCGACGACACGCTGATGCGTCCGCTGCTCCACGCGCCGTCGCCACGGCTAAGCTCCACTTCCAACGCCATACCCTCTGGCGCACGAAGGCTCACCCATTCGGTCAATTCTACTGTAGTGGGTTCATAGCCAATATCTATCATAATGGCATCCGCCGTCTGCTCATTGCTGGCTACCATCTCTGCCGGGATGTCAAGCGTGGAAGCGTAGAGAGCCGCGCCCTTTGCCACCACGGTCATTGGGTCGATGTCGGTATTGCCTACATGCGCCACCTGCTGTTCGAGCATCTGACGGATGAGCGGCAGACGTGTAGGCCCGCCCACCAATACTATCTGGTCGAGTTTGTCGCCGGTCAAATTATTGCGGCTCAACAATGTAAGGCAAATATCAACCGCCTTCTGAAATATCGGACGCATCACTTCAAATGCCTGTTGCTGCGTGATGGTGAGGTCTATCTCCATCTCCTCGCCGTCGTCGTCTTCGCCAAGGTCGCCAAGATTTGACAATACATCATCGCTCTGCTTGTGCGAAAGGTGAATCTTGGCCTCTTCGGCGTATGTTTTCAGTGCGTCGCGCAGTTGCTCGTGCTTCTGAGGGTCAGACAATATGTTGGACAATGCGAAACGCGAGCCCAAATGCGGGAGTATTATATTATCGACAATGGCATAATCAAGATTCTTGCCGCCAAGGTAATTGTCGCCTTCGGTATCAACCACCTGCACAATGCCATCTTCCGCCTTCAATAGTGCGGCGTCAAAAGTGCCTCCGCCAAAGTCAAATACAAGCCACAATCCGTTTTCTTGCTTGCTGCTCATTCCGTATGCAATGGCGGCAGCCACAGGCTCTTGCAATAGTTGGCAATGTTCAAAACCAGCCAAACGCGCCGCCTCCAAGGTCGCAGTCTTCTGATTGACAGTGAATTTTGCCGGCACGGTAATCACCACGGCGCGGGGCGTATCGTCTTCCACAAAAGAGCGCAACGTCTGCAACACCATCGACGAAAGCTCCTCAGAGGTGTAGTCGCGCTGCATATTGTTGCTGTGATACACAGTGTCGGTGCCCATCGTGCGCTTAAACTCCACGTAAGTATTTGACGATTGCGGTCGCCAACCGTGAGTAACATGCCGCTTGTCTTGCTTCATATCGTTATACGCGCTGTCGCCCACCTTCACGCTTTTCTTGCGGGTAAACGACACGCACGACGGCATCACCTCGCGCAACGTATCGGTACGAAAGATGGATGGCTCGCCATTCTCCATCCGGCAGATAGTAGAATTGGTGGTTCCTAAGTCTATTCCGTAGTCAATTTTTAGCCTGATCATCTTTATTGGATTATAGTCTCGTAATTTTTTAATGTTAATTAAAGCGGCTGACTCACAGTAACCTGCGCCACCTGAATCATCCGCCCCTGATAATTGACCTGGGGACGGCTTACATTGGTGATGCGCGGGGCTTCGTCGGACTGCATCTGCTCGTCAATCACAAAATTTGCCATCACCTTCATACCGTCGGTATATGCCTGACCAAGAAGGTGAACCACCTCGTAGCCGTATGCCTGCAACGCGGTTTCCATACGCTCCACACTGCGGCAAAGCTGCTTGTAACCGCGCACATCGGCGGGCATGTGGCTGAGGTTTACCGTCATGCGGTTGAGTTCGTCAGCTATCGCCAAAGGCAAGTCGTGGCTAATATTATCGGTCATTTCATTCATTTTTGGGTTATAATTATTTATATTCAATGACAGTAGGTAATGTCTCTAATAATTTCTTCAAAGAATCAGCATTTTTGAGAGCATCAGCATTTGTCTTTAATGAATCAACCTTTTTGACAGCCTCTGACGATTTTTGCGTCAATGAATCCGCTGATTGTTGCACTCTCTTTCTGTATGATTCTGAATATTGCATCAACTGCCTCTGCGCAATCATTTTACTCACTTCGTTTATATCATAATGCATATCGCCGGTTATATATCGATTGGCTATACTATCGATAAACTTATTCATATCGTAGTCCTGTGGTATTTGAGGCATTTGGATGGACTGTGGCACTGAAAAATTGTACCTGCTCATATTATTCCGATTGTAATCGTAAGTCTTTGCTTTTTTGGAGCCGCCGCCGCTGCTAAATGCAAAAATAAATATCAAGAAAGCAATAATTACAGCCGGAATAGTGCAGCCATCGTTATCTTTACCATCGATATTGATTGTCGGTGTTACCCTATCGTCGTTGCTGCGGCTCCCGCCACCATATCGAGGCAACACACTATTGATGTATGTATGCATCGACCGCAGACTTGGATAATCCGGGTCATCTTCTTTTACAAAAATCCACCACGTCAAAAACTCGGCGCAAATCCATCTCAACTCGTGCGCATGGTATGGCTGCAACGTTGCGTACCTGTATAACGTAATGCACAGCATTTTGCCAAATTCACAGAGATAAAACTGATGTATCAGAGATTCTTCCCCATTGAGGTTGCAAATAGCTATCAGATGTTTTCTGTCAACCATTGCCTTGTCGTATGCTCTTTTCAGGAGTTTTGCGTTGTCGGCAGGCACGTGTTTAAGATGTTCCAAGAGACCTTCCATCAATTGCTTATGATTGTTGGTAAGGACTTTCAACATCTCTGCCCTCCAAGATTCGTCGTTGAAATAGTCAAGCAGTTGATTGGAATCTTCACCATTAGCCCTATCGGAAGCCTTGACCACCGCATCCATAAAAAGGCGAAATTCCATCAAATCGCCCTCAAAACATTTAGATGCGCAATCGGCAATCTGAGTCCAATCGTCCTTCAAAACGGACAGGAGCAGAAGGTTTTTCAACGCCGCGTGATCCGTGCGCTGCTGCAAGAGTTGACAAGCCTCGTCCACCTGATTGTTGCAGAGCAGAGAGAATACCTGTTCGTCTTCCTTAGCCAAACTCTCGTTATGCTCAAACCAAAAACGCACATAATTGTCGCGGTCGTCCTGCAACGAAATCTGCGACTGAGCTTGCGTCACCATTTCTTCGGTAACATTGGGCATAGGCGGCAGAAGAGTCAATCCCCTTAGCCACAATGGCAACTCGACCTTCTGCCCAACACGGGCAAAGGCTCGCAGCTGCGCCTTGTTCTGCTCTATCTCTCGCAGAGTGGAATTGGCATACACTCCTAAGACGCGCAGCGGATTGATATCTATCTGCGGTATCCTCATAGTGTGGCTTTTTAATTACGATTGGACTATTGTCCCCTATCCTACTGCCTCTGTATCAGGGTCGTTGGCATCTACGCCGTCAGAGATTTCCCTCTTGACAAACTGCTCCGACGTATGTTTTTCGCCAGAGGGTTCGCCGTCCTCAACATCTTCCGAAACTATTTCAGTAAATTCGATGTCGGGCTTGAAACCAGCATTCTCCTGCTGTTGCTTGGCGATTTCACGCATTTCCTGCTCGGTGTAGATTTTCACGATTTTGGGCAGGTCGTCATCCTCGCCGCCTTCAGTCGTCGTGGTGGTAGTTGTTGTGGTGGTAGTAGTTGTTGTCGTTGTGGTAACGGTAGTTACCATATCATCGTCGTCCTCTACATCGAGAGAAACAGCCGAGCCAAGCGACTCGTCAACATCTTCAATATCAACTACTTCCACCTCGTGAGTAGTTTTAGTGGAATTTTCGGTGGAAGATTCGTCGGTATCTGTTTTGTCGGATTCGGTGTCGGCAGATTCGGTGTCATAATACTGCGCGAGCATACCCTCATCTTCCATATCGTCGGGATCTTCCTCCTTTTCTTCAAATTCAAGCAATTCTTCCTCGGTGTTCAATTCTGCGAGATTGCTCGAAGTGTCGCCCTGTTGGTCGTTGGAGTAGAATTGCTCCAACGTTTCAACATCAGGGTCGTCAGGTTCGGGAACGTCGTTGTCTGTTTCAGTTTCTAATACAGTTTCCTTTTCAGGTTCGGGTTCTGCTACTATTTGAATATCCTTTTCAAGTTCTGGTTCCGCTGCAATTTCTGATTCTGATTCAGATTTCTTGGCATCCTCGCCATCATTGTATTCAAGCACAACTTTTGAGAATGTGTCGCCTTCCTCATTGAGCGTTACAGTCTTTACAACAGTGGATTTAGTGGTTTGGGTGGTTTCCTCTGTTACTGGGTCGGTGGTCTGAGTGGTTACTGTGGTAGTAGTTACAGTAACTTTCTGAGGATCACCATCATCACCAACCACTTCTTTGGCGGGTTCTTCCGTCGTGGTTGTTACAGTAATTTTCAATGGCGATGCATCAACCTCATCTGTTTTCTCTTTTTCCGTTTCCTCTGTATTATCTGTGATAACTACCTCTGCATTAGCATCCTCCGTGCTCTCCGTGTCCTCCGTGAGGGTTTCCTCCGTGTTAGAATCCTGGTCATTGGCGTAGAATTGTGCCAAAGTCTCCTGGTCTATTTCATCGGTTTCGGGTTCGGGGACAGCTTCGGCGGCATCTTCATTAGTGTAATCCTCAACAACCCTCGTAAAAGTGTCGCCATCATCATTAAGTACAACTGTCTCTGTAACAGTGGTTTTCGTTGTAGTTGTGGTTACATTTTCCTCGTCGTTGTCGGAATTATTATTATCCTCAAACTGAACAACCGTTTCCTCTGGGTCATTCTCCGTTTCATCCGTAGAAACCTCCTCAACAACCTTCTCCGTGCCTTCCGTGTCCTCCGTGAGAGTTTCATCAGTATTAACCTCAACCACTACCCTATCCACATTAGCGTTTTCATCGTTTTCTACAACGGCAATTTTGGAAATATTGGTATAATCGTCATCGTCGGAAGTTACTGTGGTAGTGGTAGTTGTAGTAGTTGTGGTAGAAATAACCCTCGATGTCTCCAAATCAAATGAAATCTCCTTTACGTAATCATCGGCAAACAACTCAAATTGGCTCGACAGCGACCAAACCCTAAACCAAACACGCAAGATGATAAACAATTGCTGAATCAGGAACATCGCCACGATGCCAAACACCGTTCCCATACCAATCTTGTCGAAAGTCAACTTGTAAAGTATCAACGTCAAAATTGGAACTACAAGCAACAATGCGTAAAGGAAATACGTCTTCAAAAAGTTTCTGAAAACGAACTTAGTGGCGTTCCAAATCGCCTTCAATACGCGGCTCGTGCGCTCCATCTCCATATAGAATTTGGCGTAGTCGCTTATCATCAAAAACAAAACTATCGCGCATCCGAATATGAACGCCGCGATGCCATACGCCCAAAATAGCGGCGTCTCCGTAACAATTGTATTGAACAACGACAGCACAAACGACGCTATTATAAACAGCACCGCCGCCGTAACTACCATCAACGCTATCATTATAACGTCGCAGAGCAGGAATCGGAAGAAGTTGACACCCGCACCGGCAAAGAATGTCGATACCGAATAATCTTCCTTGTTGAAGGTGCGGACGATGCCGCCAACAAAGAATATCATCACAAGCCAAAATATCAGCACCATATACTTGCCCTGGCTCAGCAACGACTCCAAATTCCACGAGTGAGAGTTGACCAACTCCCTGTACAGCGTGTAGTCCATCGACTTGGAGACAATACTCGACCCGACAGCCGTATTGAATGAGAAGAAGAACGGCAACGCGAGCGAAAGCCCAAGCAACAGCGTGATGCCAAATATCAGAAGTATCATCTTGGGACGGCGCAACGAGTTTTTGAATCCCCGTCCGTATGCTTTTATAATATTCATCTGCGTATTTAGATTAAGTTGTAGTTCAATATGTTAGGCGAAAAACGCAACGTTCTGGAATATGTTTTCGAGCCAGAATAGGAACTTGACTGCATATTTCCAAATCGGGTTTTGCGTAGATTCGTTGGTGACGGAATTGTTCACTTGGTCGATGTCGCAAGCCACCTTGTTGTCGGGGTCTATCTGTGCCGATACCACGCGGCTCGTGCCTGTAAGCACAAACTCCTTGCAACGCTCCTTGCCGCTCCATTTGAGGAGTTGAGTGTTGCCGTTTTCAAAGGTTACAAGCACCTCCACGGGCATCACCATAGTGCCCATCCTCTGCACGTATATCGAGGAAACTATCTCCGAAGTGGTGTCCTCGTCCACAAAGAGTTTTTCCAATCCAGTATCAAAAAATCCGTGCTTGGTGTTGTTTTGGCGGCGGTTCACTATCTTGGTGAGCTTGTAATCGCAGACCTCGTCGGTGCGCAACATCGAATTGAAAAACCAATCCAAATTAGGACCGAGGTCGGGATTGTTCATCTTGGCGACTTCCTCGTTGATGACGGCTGCAAAATCGCGCCCCGACGGATGCTTAAATTGATATTTGGAGTAATAATTCTTCATAGCATTGTCGAAATTATCCTCGCCCATCAAGCCTTTCAAGGTCTGCATCATTGTGCTGGTCTTGTCGTAAACCATTGTGCCGTAGGTATATGACGGATATTTCCACGAATAATTGTCGATGGTGGAGATGGCGGGATTGTAGCTCTGCGTGTATGACAACCGGTCTTTCTCACTGTCATTAATCTTGACACCAAAGAAATTGACAAGCGAACCCTCGCCGTAATATTCGTCCATTATCTGACTCTCGTAAAACTGCGTAATGCCCTCGTCGAGCCAAGCCTCCTCAAATTCGTTGGTGGCAACAACAGCCATAAAATAATTGTGCACAAACTCGTGAATTACAGAGGATTCCATATACCTTACACCCGACGGCATACACTTGAAAGTTTCCGTAGTGATAAACATAGGATACTCCATACTGCCCGCGTCGGAGGCGTAATACGGAACGTCAACCACCGTAATCTGCGGGTAAGGATACTCGCCGACGTGCTTTTCCATATACTCCATCGCATTCTTGACGGCGGCGAGGTAACGGTCGGTAAGTCCGCCGTGCTCAGGCATATAGACGAGTTTGATGCCCTTGTTGTTGAAGGTGTCGCTGATGACATTGTAACGCGGCGAGGCTGTCCACGCAAAGTCAACAACATCGTTTGCGTAAAATTTATATACCTTGGTGCCGTCGCCAACTGTAGCCTCGTAGGTCTCGACGCCGGTGGCGCCCACCTTGTATTTTTCGGGTACGGTAATTGCAACGTCATACGTGCCAAAATCGGCGTAAAACTCTGAATTATAATGAAATTGATGACAATTCCAACCGCCCTTGGCGCGTTGCCTCATACCTTTGGGCTCATAAACGCCAATCTTTGGAAACCATTGGGCAACCATAAAATAATCGCCCCTCTCGTAGCCGGTGCGAGAGATTATCTTGGGAAGTTTGGAGAGGAAATTGATCTGAATCTTCAACTCTTCGCCGGGATTGACGGCCTTGGGAAGGCGCACCGCAAATACGGTTTGGTCGTCGGCATTGCCATCGTCGGGCTGCACATACCTAATATCTTGCGTAAGTGGCTCACCATCAACGATTACTATCCTATTGATGTCGATGTAGCCCATCTCGCTCTCGTCGAGGTAGTTGCCGAGGTTGTAACCCGTATTAAACTCGCTCTCCTTGAAATAAGTGCTGCCGGAGTTCTTGAAGGCGTTCAAGTAGGCGTGAAACATCAATTCGCGGATGGTGTCGTTTGAAGTGTTTTTCCACGTCAAGACCTCCAAGCCCGAAACCATTTTGGCGTCGGTGTCGAGTTTTGCCTCGATGTTGTAAGATGCCACCTGAGTGGTTCTCAAAGGCTGATACGCCTCCTGCGCCGTCGTACAGAGCGCGGCGGCGGCTATCAAGGCGGTCAATAATATCTTTTTCATAACCGATGATGTGTTGTCCATAGTTAGGTGAAAATTATTGTGGTAAAAATAATGCTTTTATCCAAAACCACAAAAATTTTTTTTAACTTTTTTTCAAATTTTTATGTCAATTGTTGCCATCAGAACGGCAGTGTAAGCGTAATGCCGCGTTCCCAATCGTCTAACCCATTCTTTTTCAGACCTTTGGCGATGGTGATGCCCGCCGTGATATTGTAATTGAGCCTCAGCACACAAAAATCTGCCATCAGCTTAATTCCTGCCGAAGCAAAGTCGTAATCATTGTGGAATATCGTACCGTGAGCCAAGTCGCCGATAATGCCGCCCCTAAAACGCTTGACCCAAATCACACTCGGTATGCCAAAATCGGGATAGCCCAAGGGAAACGAATATTCGGCACTCACCCGCGCAAAATTCTGCATCCTCATCGACTCGTAGCCCCGCAGGTCAAACGCCGCGTGGTCAAAGAGATACAGATTGTAATCATTGCCCCTCTGACACTGCCTTATGACATTGCCGCTCACCGAAAAATAATTTTGCCTGAAAAATCCCGGCACAGTAACCGACGCTGCAGCCGACACCATCGACGCATCGGTATCAGACGCAAAAGAATTGCGCACACTCGCCGACGCAGAGAACGACAACGGATTCTTGAAATCCCTGTAAGCCGTCTGACGCGCCCACGAATATGACACCGAGCCGCTCCATACCGCAAATCCATCGTTAGGAATCTCCTCGTAGTTGACAACAGGCTTGTCCTTGATGTCGTACCAACTAACGCCCACGCCAAAGCTCAAATGCTGCGAGTACCACAGCCGCGACAGATTGAGCGGCAGCGACACGGAGGCGGAATACAGGTTTTCCTTCCAAGTGATTTTGGCGATGTCATATTTCAACGTCCAAAAATCTTTAGGCACCATCACATTGCTGCCGCTCTTGCCCAACGACGCACTGAAACTCAACACAGGATAAAACCCCGAATACTGCACCGACATCGCCGTGCGCCAGGTTTCAAACTCGCTGTCGTAGGTCTCCATAACGCCCACGTCCAAGGTTTCGAGATTGTTGGCAGTGTAGAATGTCGCGCTGTAAATGCCGTCGGCAGCGTCGGGCATCCATCCAAGGAATCTGAACGGGTCGGAATATTGATGGTATTTCTTTGATTTTGAGAGGATTGTAGTATCAGGCATCTCGGTAGCAATCGGATCGAGAGTGGCGGCGGGTTCCTGTTCAAGCAGGGGTTTATAATAATTGAGACCGCTCGGAAGTTTGCTGTCAACTACTTCATCAGCAGCGCAATACGCCACATTGTAGCCCTTCTCGGTATAGTTGCTGAAATAAATCTTGTCATCATCAACGAAAACATCCGCAAGTCCGTACTTGACGCTCGTTACCTGCGACGATTTGCCGCCGACAGTAGGCACACGGTAAATATTGTCGATGCCGCACACGTCAGACACATAATATAAGGTGTTGCCGTCGGCGGAGGGACACACCTCGGAGATGTTTTCGGGGGAATAATCGGTAACATCGCTCACATTCATAGTGCCGAGGTCGAGGATACGGATGGAATTTTTGTTGTCATAATTAGAGATAAAAACAATCCTATCATCGTCCAAAAACTGCGGACATCTGAAAAATTCCATCGGACGGCTGTAATACGATTTTTTGACCTGCACCTCGTATTCTGAGCCGTTTTTGTTAATCGTCAACACCACCAACTTGCAGACCCTATTTTCGCTAAAATCCACTGCCACAAGCATATTGCCATCGCCGGAGATAGCCACGGAGCTGTATTTTTGTTTGTTGGTAACTATCTGACATTGTTTGGTGGCGATGTCGTAAACCGCAATGTCAGAAAAACTGCGCTCCGACCACCTAACGTCCGGCACCTCAGTAGCATATACTATGATATTGCCGTCAGAATCCACAGCGTCAGCCTCCGTATGGCCAATCACATCAACGATGCGCCCTTCATGGTCCATCACCACAAGCCGCGCCGATTTTGCCATCGACGAATGTACGCACAAAATCCTATCGTCGCCTATCACAACGGGCGAGTAATAGCCAGTATAGAATCGTTTTTTTGTATTGTTGACTACTTGATAATCGCGCACTTCAAGCGTCTTGGAACGTTGCGTATAAAAATCCTTCAATTCCGTGAACGTCGTCCTGTAACTCTTGCCAAGCCGCTCGCCGGTATAATAATTGAATCCGCATCCAAAAGCATAGGGCCAAAATGCGTACCACGACTGACGGCGCGCCACCTTACTGAAAACATCCGCACCAAACCGCCTCTTAGCACCCGTAACCATCATATAACCAAACGGATAATGATTGGGAATCATATCGCGGTACGAGCGGTGAATCATCTTGTCGTAAGGGTACAGCCGCCCGCGCTCCTGCAAAATCGCCGAAATTGGACGGTCGAAATTTGCCACTCGTCCCCTACCCTGACTCGACAAAACCGTCTCCGCATACACAGCGTCGCCCTCATAAAACCACTGCGGCACAGAGTACATCATCGCGCTCCATCCCATATAGCCAAACACATTGTGCGCAAACCGAATAAAGCCCTGGTCAAACATATTGTACTGCACAATATGCCTGTATTCGTGAGTCAACAGTGTTTGAAACCACTCCGCCGAGCCAAGCTCTGTGCCGTCCATCGGGCGTGTATAAAGCACCATCTTGTAAGGCGACAGCGTGGTGTAGCCGTTGGAAGTGTTGGACGGTGCCGACACCAATATTGGAAAACGTCTCGGCTTCACGCCCACATTGGCGGTATCAGCAGACATCACACGGTCGATGCTATTGGCAAGCCGCGCCGCGTCAAATCCAAGATAAGACGGGTAAATAAATTTGGCGTTAGGAGTTTTCAACACTCGCCAATCCAACGAAAACGGATGCTGCGCCGCCGCACCTACCGACAGCAATGTCAATATTACAAAAATTAATTTTCTACACATTATAATATAGTATCCATTAATTAATATAAAGTCCGCCGACGGCGAATTTTTTTACCACAAATTAAAAGAATGAAAAATAATTAAAAGAATTATTTTATAATCAAATTCAACATCCCCCTTATTATTTTGGAAATGTATATTCTTTTCATTTTTGGCAATTCTTTCAATTTTCGTTTTTCCCCGCCGCCGTAGGCGGTAGCTTGCAGGATTTTCGGCAACTATTGTTCCCGAATAGTGCCGTTGTCAATTCGGAGCGTCCTGTGTGTGAATTGGTTGAAAATATTTTCGTCGTGAGTAGCTACCACCACGCCCGCGCCTTCCTGCGAAAGCGAATACAACAGCTCGGCGATATGCAGAGCGGACGCTTCGTCGAGATTGCCCGTAGGCTCGTCGGCGATTATCAATTCGGGCTTGCAGACAATGGCACGCGCAATGGCGACGCTCTGTTTTTCGCCGCCGGAGAGCATGTGCGGGAATGTGCCGCTCTTGCCCGGTATGCCCACACGGTCGAGCACCTGAGCGATATATTCCTTCTTGTCGCACGGCGGCTTGTATCCAAGCGAATCTATCACAAACAGCAGATTGTCTTCAACGGTCTTATTGTCAAATAGTTGGTAATCTTGGAACACAATGCCCATACGTCGTCTGAGCTTAGAAACCTTGCGGTTTGGCAGACCATTTAGGTCAAAATCGAGCACCCTTGCCTTGCCGCCCGCCAATGGCAAATCGGCGTACAAAGTCTTAAACAGCGACGATTTGCCGGTGCCGATAGCCCCTTCAATCGTTACCATCTCGCCCGACCTAATCGAAAAACTAACGTCTTCCAAAATCCTCGTCCCGCCGCGCTCAATCGCCACGCCGGAATATTCCACCAAAGTAATTATATTTTTCATTTCAAATGCTTACCTATTTATTAAAGTGCAAATGTAATAAAAAATTGCAAAATAAAAAGAATTTTTGGAAAAAGAAATTTCAAAAAAAACATTTGTTTTTTCCGCAAATAATCATTATCTTTGTTGCTTGAAACAAAAATACATTTTTGACTAAATAAATGGAAGAAAACACAACAAATCCGGCGCAAGAAGCCGCCGAGGCATACGATGCCGACAGCATACAAGTGCTCGAAGGTCTTGAAGCCGTCAGGAAAAGGCCCGCGATGTACATCGGCGACACCGGTGAGAGAGGTCTCCATCACCTTGTATATGAGGTAGTTGACAACTCCATCGACGAGGCACTCGCAGGTTTCTGCAACAATATTGACGTATATATCAATTGGGACGAATCCATCACCGTAAAGGACAACGGCCGTGGCATCCCTACCGACTACCACGAGAAGGAAGGCAAGTCGGCGTTGGAGGTTGTTTTGACGATTCTCCACGCGGGCGGCAAGTTCAACAAAAACTCCTACAAGGTTTCCGGCGGTCTTCACGGCGTGGGCGTATCGTGCGTCAACGCGCTTTCTACATATTTTAAAGCCACAGTCAAGCGTGGCGGCAAAATCTATCAGCAGGAATACTCCATCGGCAAGCCGACTACGGAAGTTGTGGTTGTAGGCGAATGTGCGCCCGAGGACACCGGCACAGAAATCACATTCAAGCCCGACGACAGCATTTTCACCTGCCATGTTTATCAGTGGGACATCCTCTCGGCGCGTCTCCGCGAATTGGCATTCCTTAATAAAGGTGTACACCTCGAACTCCACGATATGCGCCCCGACGAGAACGGCAACACCCGCCACGATGTGTTCTATTCCGAAAATGGTTTGAAGGATTTCATTGACTACCTGGAAGTTAGCAAGGACGAACTCTGCCAAATCATCTACCTCAACACCGAGAAAAACGGCATTCCAATCGAGGTGGCTATGCAGTACAACAACACCTATCGCGAAAACATCCACAGTTACGTAAACAATATCAACACTCACGAGGGCGGCACACATTTGACCGGTTTCCGTCGCGGTCTCACCCGCACGTTGAAGCAGTACGCCGAAAAATCCAACCTCTTGGACAAGAAGATAGAAATCAACGGCGACGACTTCCGCGAGGGTCTCACGGCGATAATTTCCGTAAAAGTACAGGAGCCGCAGTTTGAAGGTCAGACCAAGACCAAACTCGGCAACAACGAAGTTGCGCCCGCAGTGGACGCAGCAATCGCCGAATCGCTCACAAACTATTTGGAGGAAAACCCCGCCGACGCCAAGATGATTGTCAACAAGGTGTTGCTCGCCGCTCGCGCACGTCTTGCCGCCGCAAACGCGAGAAAACTCGTTCAGTCGCAGCAAAACGTCCTCAAAGGCGCAGGCCTCCCCGGCAAACTCGCCGACTGTTCGTCCCGTGACCACACAAAGACCGAGATTTTCATAGTCGAGGGTGATTCCGCAGGTGGTACGGCAAAGCAGGGTCGCGACCGTATGTATCAGGCAATCTTGCCGTTGCGAGGCAAAATCCTCAACGTTGAGAAGGCAATGCAGTTCAAGACCCTCGAAAACGAAGAAATCAAAAACATCTACACAGCCCTTGGCATCACCATCGGTACTGAGGAAGATTCGCAGGCCGCCAACCTCAAAGACATCCGCTACGACAAGATTATTATAATGACCGATGCCGATGTCGATGGCGCACATATTCAGACACTTGCGATGACGTTATTCTTCCGTTATATGAAGGAAGTAATCGAACGCGGACACCTCTACCTCGCCAACCCACCGCTCTATTTGGTGAAGAAGGGCAAGCAGCAGCGTTATTGTTGGACCGAGGAGCAGCGCAAACAAGCCATCGCCGACTTTGCAAACGGTCAGGAGGACGCTTGTTCGGTTCAGCGTTACAAAGGTCTTGGTGAAATGAACGCCGAACAGCTCTGGGAGACCACCATGAACCCCGAGACCCGCACCTTGAAACTCGTAACCATCGAGAACGCCGCCGAAGCCGACCGCACCTTTGCGATGCTCATGGGCGACGACGTGCCGCCCCGCCGCGAGTTCATCGAGCAGAATGCAGTGTACGCAAATATTGACGCATAACGAAATATTTTTCATCATAAACAAGTGCCGCTTACAAAAGTGGCACTTGTTTTTTTTATCTTCTACAACAGTTTAATTCGTTGTTAAGTACAAAAAAGTGAAAAATTACGTAAAATCACCTATTGCAAACACCGACAAAACTTAATACATTTGCAATCAAGTAAAAAAGACGAATATGATTGCAGAAAAGATACAGAACTATATCGACACGTTGCAGGCGGATGAGCGCGGCAACTTGTTGAATATCATCAATATAATTGAGGCTAACAACCCCATCGAAAGCAGCGACGCCGATGAACTTCTCGACATCGCCGCCAACGAAATCAATGCCGATTCCACAACGTTGGCAAGCATTGCCGCATACGCTTACATCAGCCGTGAAAATCTTGTCAACTTATTGGAAACCAACACTTTTGGCGACGAAATTGGCGGCATACTCAAAGGCGTTTTGAAAATTCCAGATTTCAATATCGACAAGCTCAAAGAGCAGACCGAAAACCACATAAAACTCCTCGTAACTCTCTCAGGCGACGTGAGGGCGATTATCATACTATTGGCGCTTTACCTCCAAAAAATCAGGCACATAACCACGCTCGATGACCCCGAAAGCGTCCGCACGGCAAGCCTTGTGCAATACCTCTACGGGCCTATTGCGCACCGCATCGGTCTCTACAAAATAAAAACCGAAATGGAGGAGACCTGTCTCAAATTTTTTGAGTACGACACCTACCGCTCCATCGCCGATAAGTTGCAGATTACCAAGACTGAACGCGACCGATACATCGAGGAATTTATTGAGCCGTTGAAGAAAAAATTTGAGAAATCCAACCTCAAAGTCCACATCAAGGGCCGTCCAAAATCCATCTCGTCGATATACGCCAAAATGAAAAAACAGGGCGTGGACGTTGACGGCATCTACGACCTATTTGCAATCCGCGTCATCATCGACTCCAAACCCGAAGACGAAAAGTCCGACTGTTGGAAGGTGTATTCGATAATCACAGAAAAATACAAGCCAAATCCGTACCGTCTCCGCGATTGGATAAGTGTGCCAAAATCAAGCGGTTACGAATCGTTGCACACCACGCTCATCGGCCCGCAAGGACGTTGGGTGGAGGTTCAGATACGCACTGAGCGTATGGACGAAGTGGCTGAAAAAGGCCTCGCCGCGCATTGGAAATACAAGAACGGAACCGACGGCCAGGCGGGTACAAATATCTTCACCAAAATCCGCGAAGCCATTGAAAATCCCGACACCGCACAGCAATCGTCAGCGGAAAAAAAGGCTCTGTACAGCGATGAAATTTATATTTTCACGCCCAAAGGCGACCTCAAAAAAATGCACAAGGGCGACACGGTGCTCGATTTTGCGTTTGCCATTCATTCCGATGTCGGCAGCAAGTGCATAGGTGCGCACGTCAACGGCAAGTTTGTGTCGTTCAAGCACTTACTATCCAATGGCGACACCGTGAGCGTACTCACCGCCGCCAATCAAAAGCCCGCCGCAGAGTGGATTAAAATCGCCAACAACACCCGCACCAAGACCCGCATCCGCCGCATTGTGGAAGCGCAAAACAACCGCCTTGCCGAAATTGGCCGCGACATCGTGCGCCAAAAATTTCAGCAAATGGGGCTCGATTTCAATGTTACAAACGTGCAGCCACTACTCCGCGCCTATAACATCGAAAGCCCGATAGAACTGTACCAAAGCCTTGGCGAGGGCAAACTCGACCTCCGCAAAATCAAACAGGCGTACAATGCAGAAAGCACCGAACCCGCCACACCGCCCGTACCGGCGCAAGAGGAGAAAAAACACCGCGAAGCCATAGCCGGCGATGATTCCGACTACCTGACTATCAGCAATATGGACACTATTAACTACACTTTTGCCAAGTGTTGCAACCCGCTGCCGGGCGACAGGATTTTTGCGTTTGTAACGGCTACAAGCGGCACCAAAATCCACCGCTACGACTGTCCAAATGCCAAAAACATCCTCCAAAAATATCCTTACCGCGTGGTGAACGCAGTTTGGAAAAAGGAAGCGTCCAAAGACCTGATGAACGCCACGATACACATCTCCGGCGTTTATGACATATCAATGAGCGCAGCCATCAACAATGTGATTATCAACGATTTTCACGTCCACATCCGCTCATTCAGCATCACAGAAGAGGCGGGCGGCAAATTCTCCGCCACCCTCTCCGTCAACCTCCTCGGCGAAAACCAACTCAACGCCATCGTCGAGCACCTCAAACGATTGAAAAACGTGGAAAAAGTGATGGCGTAAAATTATTTTCCAAAAAAAACTCAATTATTTTTTGACAATATTGCAGTTAGTAATATATTTGCAAAAATAATTGACAGAATATGAACAGAATTGAAATCAACAACACGGGAATAGAGGCAGAACTTTCTCTATTTATGTTCAAGGACAATGATGTGTATCACGCATATTGTCCCGAACTTGATTTGGTTGGATACGACTACACGGAGGACGGTGCAAAAAAATCGTTTGAACAGGTTTTGAAAGATTACCTCGATTACACCATTGACCACAAAACATTGGAACAAGACTTATTGAACCACGGTTGGAAGATAGCGAAATCAGGCAAAGTTTCAGAACCTACGCCCTCGTACCTGTTGAAAATCAGTCAGATGAAAGAAGTCTTTGGCAAAAAAGAATTTCATAAATATTCTGTTCCCGTTACGCTATGAACCGTCAAAAACTCTCAAATATCCCCCTCGCCGACTTCCGACGATTCCTCTTTGAAAAAGGTTGCTCACGTGCTGAAACAGGCACAAAGGGACGCGGCGGACACGAAAAATGGGAAAAAGAAGGCTTGCTACGTCCGATAACATTGCAGACGCACGTAGATCCTGTGCCTGAATTAGTAGTCAGAAACGCACTTGCAAATTTGGGTATGACTAAACAGGATTTTTTCGATTGGTATTACAAAAAAAATAAAAAAAGAGACAATAAAGAATAGTTATGAAACATCTTTTAATCGCATTATCCTTACTCCTAAGCACCGCTGCCGCCGCGCAGACACGCTATGCAATCCCTGTGAAAATTTGGGCGTATGGCGTGCAGAACGCGCCGTCTTACGACGACATCAAAAACACTCTCCAAAACCTCAACCGTCTCAACGCGCAGACCGAAACCGGGTTTTCGTATTACCTTGTCGATTTGGAGTTTGTCAGGAAAAAGAAATTCGACAATATGGGCTTCGGCATTCAGATGCCTTGGCAGTCGATAACGCGCCACGAGAAACATCTCCTCAACATCGCCCTCGTCGGCGGCCTTCACAAGTCGGGCGACAAGCAAAAAGGTCAGGGCAGGACGGGCGTATGTTTCAGTCCGACAGGCAGCGTCACGGTCACAAAAGGCGAGGATATGTCTGTGGTAACGCACGAGGTTGGGCATTTCCTTGGATTGAAGCATCAATTTGACCTTCAAGACAACATTATGTCCTACAATCCCGACAAATCCAAACGCCGCGTCTTCACCCCCGAACAGAAAAAACAGATGCTCGACGAAGCCGCCAAAATGAAAAATTCAAAACTTTGGCAACTCCCTGATGGCGAACCTGTTGCAGACGAACAAGAACCCGATTCTCAATACGAACTCGCCACACCAATCCGCAGCGGCAAAACTCAACAGCACACTTTCCACCGCATCGTCAACAACGACGGCGAAACTTCCTACGATTCAGAGGATTGGCTGAGGTTTTCGTTCTCCAAAAAGACCACCCTCGACAACCCAAAAATCACTGTGGAATCCGCTCAGACCGTCAAAATTGAACTTCTCAACAGCAACCGCAATTCCATCGCCTCCAACGACAAGGACAACGCTCTGAGCCTCAATGGAGTAGCCCCGGGTTCATATTTCATCAAGATTACAAATTTACAAAAATCCACCGCCGCGTATTCAATTACGCTCCGCCTAAACAACGATTAATTATGAGCCTTGTAGAAGCAATTGTTTATTTGATAGCTTCGGGCGGACACGGTATGCGAGTTGACCAAATCGCCGATCAAATCAACGCCCAAAAACTCCACGAACGCAAAGACGGTCAGCCTGTTACGTTGCAACAAGTATATGCCGTCATAATGCGCCACCCCGAAACCTTCGTCAAAGAAGACGGACGGATTAGGCTGATAATGTAGGAGAGAGGAAAGTGTAAAGATTAAAGTAACCATTAATTATTTGGAATTATGAAAAAAATCCTTTTTACATTTGCGCTGACAGCCTTAGTGATGACAGCGGGCGCACAGGTTAAGGAATTGGAACCGAACAACATTTCAGAATGGATTGACCCAGCGACAATCGTTCAGGAGGAATGTGATGACTGCCCCGAAGATGGCGAAGGCGACACCGAACAGGATTGTTTCCCTGTCACAAACATCAAAGCCACAAGCCGCCTTGCATCACAGGGCAAAAACAATTATGACGAGAAAAACCTCTATGACTACAACAATTACACACCGTGGGTAGAGGGCGTAAAAGGCTATGGCATAGGCGAAAAGATTACTTTCACGCTCAAAGATGCAACCGCAGCCTTTACAGGAATCTCAATCGTAAACGGCTACTCCAAGAGCAAAACCGCGTGGAAAAACAATTCGCGCGTCAAGAAACTGAAACTCACATACAACGGCACTCCAATGTATGTACTCAACCTCAAAGACCAAATGGGCGGACAGTATTTTGACTTTGGTATGGCACTCAACGCGGATATGGACAATTTGGATGGCGATTTCACCGTAACACTCGAAATCTTAGACGTTTACAAGGGCGACAAGTGGGACGACACCGCAATTTC
>DGIK01000199.1 GCA_002393195.1 Bacteroidales bacterium UBA3824
TGTTGTTGGTGGTGTGGATGTCCGCATCGTGGACTATGACATCCTGCACATCCGATTCGCATTGTGAGAGGTGCGACAGCTTGCAGTTGGTATTGGACGAATACCAGAAACAGGACAGTATGTCGTCGGCAATGCTCTATGGTCTCAACGCCAAGCTCGATTCGTATGGCAACGTGGAGGATTCTATCAAGAATTACCGACGCTCGCTCGATTCGCTCACCACTGTCATCAAGAAGAAGGGACGCGCCACCGGCGACCAAAACAAGGAACTCCAGGCGTATATGGACAAGATTAGGTCGCTCATTGCGCAGAATCAGGAGATGGCGGAAGACCTCAAAGGCTCCGGCTATCAGAGCGCGTCGATGGACAGGCTCATACAGCTTATTTTCGACAATGCCGAGATGAGGCAGCAAGAGCTCAACGCCACTCAGCGCGAGATTGCCGACCTCAAGACCAAGGTAAAGGGTCTCGAAACCCGTATCGAGGATCTCTCCAACGAAAATGACAACCTTTCTACTGAGGTCAAGGATCTCAATTATCAGATGTCGCAGATTACCGGCTCTGTCAAGGTGATTCAGCCCAAGGAGCGCAAGGCAAAGCGCATCGAAAAACTCGACATCGTTTACACCCTCAATGCCAACGACAAGGCTTTTTCTGGCGACGTGACGGTATATTTCAGGATTATAGATCCTAATGGCAAGGTCATCGAGCCGTCGGGCGACTTCACGTATGAGGGCGCGAGCATAGCCTATACTATGAAAGACAATGTGGAGTACGACCGCGCCGGTGTGCGCCGTCAGCTCACTTGGAAAAAGACCGCCACGACCCTCACACCGGGCACTTACACCGTGGATTTCTTCATCGACAGCCACAAGGGCACGAGCGATTCTTTCACCCTCGACAAATAATACCAACCGACCCAAATGACAGATTTTGAACAATTAAAACAGCAGATAGAACAGTATGTACGCACGGGGATGACCGAATCCAAGCGCCAGCAACTGATAAGTCAGGCGGGCAGGATTGGCATCAATCCGGGGCAGCTCGTTATGCTCATCAAGAACGCCGAACTCGAACTGAAATTTGCCACGGGTGTCTCCAACACCGATTATCCCACAGACCTCGGTTCGGGTTTTATGATGGAGCCAGAATCGCCGGGTTCGGGTTTTATTGTGGAGAACGACCCATACGCGCCGAAGGACAGCGAAGGCACTCAGGCTCTCGTAGCCGAAGATGCGCCCGCGCCTGCGCTTACATCGGCTCCCGATTCCAGCGAATTTACCGAAATCAAAAAGCTCGATGACCAGGGCGCGATGAGCGACGTGTACAGCGCGTTGCACCTCGGTCGCCGCAAGGTAATCATAAAGCGCATCAAGCCTCAATACAGATACAACAGTCAATATATCGACCTCTTTTACAAGGAGTTTGATACAGGATACAGCCTCGAAAATCCGGGCGTGGTGCATTTTTATGGCAAGGGCGAGGATGCCGAAGGCCCGTATTATTATATGGAATACGTGGACGGACGCACCTTGCACGATTTTATCCACGTGGAGCAAAATACCAAGGAAGACGTCATCAACAAAATCGTATTGCAGCTCCTCGACGCATTGAAATATATGCACCAAAAGCAGGTGTTTCATCGCGACCTCAAGCCCGAAAACATAATGCTCACCTACAAGGGCAACAACGTGAAAATCATCGACTTTGGTCTTGCCGCAGCCGATTCGCTCGTTGACAACCTTGCCAAGGCTGGCACACCCAAATACGCCGCGCCGGAGCTGATGAACCGCGCCACCGATGCCGATCAGCGCAGCGACATCTACGCCCTCGGCATCATCATCATAGAGATGTTTACGCGGCATCCCGACCGTCGCTACCTCAGCCAGATGCAGTCAGAAAAATTCAGGCAGGTGGCTGACAAATGCACTATGCTCAATCCCAACGATCGTTACCAGTCGTGCGACGAGATATTGCGCGTATTGCTTGCAAGCGGCAATAGCAACCCTATGCCGCCGTGGCTCGAAGCCAAAATAAAGGAATACGCCGCTGACGGTGTAATCACCCGCAACGAGCGCGCCGTGCTCGACAAGGAGATAGCCAAGGCGGGCGTGGATCGCGACCTCGCCGAGGCTATCATTTCAGACGAAATCGAAAAAGCCATCTCCCGCAAGCGCAAGGAGGAGCTCGACCGTCGCAACCGCATGTCGCAGACTTCCACAAAGCTCGAAGACGAGGGCGGCGGCGGACGCAAATTCGTTAAGATTTTGATTCTGCTGATTGTTTTGGCTGCCGTGGGTACGGTGTTGTATATGTATTACGACAAGGGACACTGGCCCTGGGAGCAGCCTACGACGTCGCAGCAGGGCAATAGCAACGACAATTATTTTGCCCCGGGGCAGATAGTATATACCACCACAAACGTCAATCTGCGTATGCTCGCCGACAAGGATAGCAAGCTCCTGATGACCGTGGCAAAAAACAAGCCCGTGGAAGTGGTCTCCGACGGATATTTCTGGGTGGAGGTCAGGGTGGACAATAAGCGCGGCTATATGGCAAAGCAATACCTCAGCCACACGCAAACAAAATAACAAACCCCAAACACCGCACACTATGTCAACATCGATTATCAAAAAAATGTTTTCGTCGAGCGCACTCCCGCAGACCGAAAGCAGCAGCATACAGGGGCGCAAGCCGAGCCAGGAAGATAGTTTGCTCATCACCGAGGTGCGCCACGGGATGAGGCTCGTATTTGTAGCCGACGGCGTTGGCGGACACGGGCACGGCGACTTCGCGAGCAAGACTGTTGTCGATTATTTCAACGACGCCTTCAATGCACTCGATGTTGATACCGACCCTATCGCCTTCCTGAATACCACTGTCATTAAGGCGGCGCGCAAGGTGCTCGACAAGAGCATCGAAGACCCCGCCTACACCAACTGCGGCACTACGATTTCGGGATTTTTGGTGGTTGGTGATGATTATTACACCATCAATATCGGCGACAGCCGCGTATATCTGTGGAGCGAGGATTGCCTGAGCCGCGAGACCCACGACCATTCGGTGGTGCAGAGGCTTATCGACCGTGGCGAAATCACCGAGGACGAGGCGTTTCACCATCCGCAGCGCAATATGATGACTTCTGCCATCGGTCAGGATTTGAGCCTGATGGTGGTTGACGTGGGCAGGGCAAAACGTTTCAAGCACGGCGACATCCTCTTTGCATTCTCCGACGGTGTGCACGACGCATTGACCGACAATCAGATTTACAGTATGATTTCGAGTTACAAGGACACCCCCGACCTCGCCGACCGCCTCGTAAAGGCGGCATACAACGCCGGCGGCAAGGACAATATCACCGCCGTGGTTTACAGATATTTTGATTAGAATTGCAAAAAAAACGACATACGGAAATGGACAATATACTTGCACTTTTTGTCTGCGACAATTACATACAGGCCGCCATCTTGGGTGGCGACGGCACTTGCAAGCCGCTGCCGAGCGACAGGGACGGCGGGCGTTATTACTTGTATTTCAAGCAAAACGACGCGGGCGGCTACGATTATGGTCTCCAATACCTGATGCCTTACCGCAACGGCGAGGCTGGTGCGGAGGGCGACGTTTTGCAACGCATCGGCGAAGGGCGGCGCGACCTCGAACTCGCTCTCTATGCCGTTACCTCTGCCATTGTAGCCAAGACCACGGGCATATCGCGTTGCGTGGCATCTTTTAGCGACAGCGTGGACGAACCGGCACGTGCGGCAATCGGGGAGAGTTTGGTGCGCAGTGGGTTGCAGATTTCCACTCGCGAACAATTGCCGGCGGTGGTAGCAAGACATTTTGCAAGGAGTCGTGGCATGCTCTGCAACAATCGCAAGATGGCTGTGGTGGAGACCCTCGGCAACGACCTCAATATGTATATCGTTAATATCAATGGCAATGCCTGCGACGTACTCGCCAAGCGCAATGCGGAAGGGCTTGGCGTACAGCCGCTTGCAAGGGCTATTGCTCAGAAGATTGTCAACAATGTGAATGTAACTGCCCACATCATCGCCCCTACCGACGGCAAGGCTCTTGCGGCTGAGATTAAGCGTCATTACAGCCTGTCGGAAAAGGTGATTGCATATTTTGACAAGAATCCCAACAAGGACACCATAAAACTCAGCACCAATTTTGCTTGTGCGCCCACTCAAAAATGTCCCGTGGGTCTTTCTCGCGAGGAACTCTACGCCGATGCCGCCAACTTTTCGAGGCAGTATGCGGCTATGTTTGCCAACGATTTGCTTGCCGCCAATGGCTGCCGCGTCATCGATTTGGAATCCATAATCCTTGTTGGCAATACGTTGGAAAATCCGACGGTGCTCAAAGGTTTTCAGGAAATCGGCGGCACCAAGGTTGTTGCATTCCACGGCGATTTTATGGATTTTATGGACGGAATGATTGCTGCCCCCGCTGCTCCCGCCGCTGTTGCTAACAATGCAGCCCCTGCCGAGGACAACGAAGGCACAATGTTTCAGATGGCAAACGCTCAATCGGCACCTGAGCCGCCCAAGCAGCCCGTAACTCCGCCACAGCCTCAATATCAGGAAGTTGCCACCATTGATGTCAACACCCTGAGAAAAGGCGCGTTGATACATCTCGATACTTTTGATTCTACACCGGGCAAGGGCGCGGCGTTTCAGGAATTGGAGTATCAGGGCAGCGGCATATTCTTGATAATTGGCAGTTCGCGGTCGTTGGCTCCGGGCGACATTGCCAAGCCGCTCGTCAATTCGTGGAAAGTGGGTATTCAATTAGATTTTAATATTACCCGCGACGGCAGGAATATAGGCAAATTTCGAACACGGCCTGTCGTCAAGATTTCTATTAAATAATATTTGCGGTAGTTGCTATGGATCGTCTTAATGAAGAAACCAATCAGAAGGTCAAGAGACTTACTGCCCTTTTGAGTCAACGAGCGCATCTCGACGCCGAAATTTCTAAACTTCGCGAAGAAATCAATGCGCTGATTGTTGACCCAGAAAGGGTTGATTCTTCTGAACAATCCACAGCAACTTCATCCGACACAGCAACCTCATCCGCTGTTATTACTCCTCCGCCTTACAAGCCGTCAACACCTCCTCCATACAATCCCAACCCCAATCCGCCGGCGCAATCTGTAAATCCCCACACCGACGAAGAGTGCAATATTGGCGTCCGTTGGATGGCGGTGGCGGGCGTGTCAATTGCCGTATTGGGTCTTATCATCTGTATCAAAATAATGCTTGATAGAGGGTTGATAGGCCCTGTGGGGCGCGTCGTAATTGGCTATTTGGTGGCGGCGGGCGTGGTGGCTGCTGCGATATTGAAAGTGCCAGAAAAACGCCGCGTACTCAAAGATATGCTTGTATTTGGCGGTTCGTTTTTGGCATACGGCGACACTTGTTTGGCACACGGATATTTCGATTTGTTTCCGTCGTCGGTTACGATTGTCGTCCTGTGGTGTATCGCGATAGGGCTTATTGCATACGCGTGGGTGCGCGACAATAAGTTGCTCTTTAATGTTGCGATTTTTACGTTTGTGATGTCGCCGTTTTTGGCGGGCTACGCGATGGATCGCGAGGTCAATAAGACAATATTTTGGATGTCGTTTGCGGTGATATTCAATGCGTTGATGTTTGTAGTTTACAAAATCAAAAAATGGTCGTCGCCTTTGGTAACGGTTTTTTTTGCCACATTTATGATTTTTGCAATCAAAATGTTGGACGGCGCAACTATGACACACGGTGTCGATGTGTCGTTTTTCACATTGTGCTGCATGATGTTTTATGCCGCTTCGGTGCTGTTGCACAGGCTCAAAGAAAATTTCAACGGTCAATTCATATCGTTCAATATATGTAATTTTTTGCTTTACATAATTTGTATTTCGGTTACATTGTCGTACAAAACCCCAATTTCACATTCATTTTTAGCGATGACGTTGATGTTGTTTTTGGCGGCGTTTTTAATGCGCAAATTTTTGACCGACGCAAATTTTTGTTATAATGCAACGTATTCATTCTCAATATTTTTCCTGAATCTTGCTTTCTTAGTAGGATTTACGCCAAGGGGTGCGCAGTGGTTTCCGATTGTGTATGGCGTCGAGATTTTGGCGATGTTGTTGGTTTATAAGGCAACTGCTCTTGAATATTACAAGCGGTTGTGCGTCGCGATGGTTTACGTTTCATTTGCGGTGATTCTGTGTTATTTGGTATGGGTTGAGGGCAACAATATCAATTTGATTGTGCTAAATATCCCGTGCATCGCCAAGATGGTTTATGCGGCGGTTTTGGTGTATGTGTTGAGTCAAATTGCTGATAATCACAACAAAACAATTTCGATAGTTTTGTTTGCGGCGTTGTTTATGATAGTGGCAATCGAAATCTATAGATATTGGAATTATATTGATGTCGCATACTATAACGATTTAATAGATACCACACACGCAATCAGCATCAGGCAATATTTAGCCGGCATTATGATAATGTGGTGGTTTTTAGTGTTGTCGGTTTTGTATTCAATTGTGCCAGAGAAGGTGGATTATCTGTCCGCTTGCAGTAAAATAGGACGCATTTCCATTTTGGTTGGCATTGCGGTTTTCAGCGTCGTGGCGCATTATTGGCTTGAGGAAATTCGTACAGAATATTTTACCGTCAATTATGCAGCGTGGCGTTACGTGTCGCTGGCGTTGTTGGCGGCGTCGTCGGTGTATGCCGTCAGGTCGCGCAATTGCCAATTGTGCAGCCATTGGGATGTCATCACGGATATTGTGGTGTCGTGCGTGGCTATTGTGGCTGTAAGTTCCGAAATCAACAATATTGTCGCGCTTATCTCCGACGAAGACAATTCTTACGGGCTGTGGCTGAGCGCATGGTTTGGCGTGGCGTCGTTGATATTGTTTCTCGTGGGGTTCAGGTGTCAATTGAAACATCTGCGCATATTGGGTTTTGTGGTTGCGGGCGTTACCGTATTCAAAATAATTTTTTACGATATGTGGAACCACCAATTGTGGGTGAAGGCGGTGGTCTTTGTCGCCGTGGGAATCTGCTTTATACTCGTGTCGTATTTTTACACCAAACACTTAAAAAAATAATCGATGGAAAAGATTTGGGCTGTCAATGATATTAATTATACCGACGAACAGATTGCGTATTTGCAGGCAAAACTCAATAATTATTGTAGTTTTACAATCACGCGGATGCTCGCCCAGCGTCTCGCGATTGATATGGGCAAATTGCAAAATCCCGACACGTCGGAGTCCGAGTTGGAGCGTGTGAGGCTTTTCCTGCGTCCGTCGCTCGATGCGTTGCACGACCCATTCTTGTACCGCGATATGGACAAGGCGATAGACCGTCTGTGCGACGCGATAGAACACTGCGAAAAAATCCTCGTTTATGGCGATTACGATGTGGACGGCACTACGTCGGTGGCGTTGGTGTATTCGTTTCTCAAACATAATTGCACTCAAAATATTGAATATTACGTACCCGACAGATATTCAGAAGGTTATGGTGTTTCGTTCAAGGGCGTCGATTATGCAGCCGACAATGGTTTTTCGTTGATAATAGCCCTCGACTGCGGCATCAAGGACAATCCCCGCATCGACTATGCCGCCTTGAAGGGCATAGATTTCATAGTCTGCGACCATCATACGCCCGGCGAGGATTTGCCAAAAGCGGTTGCTGTATTGGACGCCAAACGCGCCGACAATACCTATCCTTACGACGAACTTTCGGGCTGCGGAGTTGGTTTCAAATTTTTGCAGGCTCTCTGCATCAGGCGTGAGATGCCGCTCGATTATCTTTTTGAATACCTTGATTTGGTGGCTGTTAGCATCATATCCGACATAGTATCAATGACCGGCGAAAATCGTGTATTGGCGTATTACGGGCTAAAAAAAATCAACGAAAATCCGATGACCTGCATCGCCGCCATCAAGACCGACGCGGGACTTGCCGAAAAGACGATTACCGTGGAGGACGCTCTCTTTGCCATCGGTCCCCGCATCAATGCCGCCGGTCGTATGAAGAGCGGTATGGATGCCGTCAAATTGTTGATTAGCAACGATTTTTATGAGGCGGTGGATTTTGCCAAGGAGATTTCGCGCTGCAACGACGACCGTAAGGAAGCCGACCGCAATATCACCGAGAGTGCGCTCGCAATGCTGCAACAAGACCCCGAAAACGACCAAAAATCTTCCACCGTGGTCTGTGGCGACGAGTGGCACAAGGGCGTTGTGGGCATCGTGGCGTCGAGGCTTACAGAATCGTATTACCGCCCCACAATAGTACTCTCGCGCAATGGCGAGATGTTGACGGGTTCGGCGCGTTCGGTTTCGGATTTCAATCTCTACGACGCCATCGATTCTTGCCGCCAATATTTGACTGCTTTTGGCGGTCATAAGTTTGCGGCGGGTTTGAGTATGAAGGCGGACGTTTACGACGATTTTCGCCGCGATTTTGAGGATTATGTGGCGCATCACATCCAAGACCACCAAAAACGCCCGACCATCACCATCGAGCGTTATATTACTTTTGATGAAATCAACGACGATTTTTATCAGAAACTCCAAGCATTTCAGCCTTTTGGCCCCGACAATCCCGAGCCAATTTTCGCCACTCGCGGCGTAGTAAATTGCGGCAAGACCCGCGCCGTCGGCAAGGAATTTCCCCAAAAACACCTCCGCCTCGAAGTTACCGACGCTACGCAGACCAAAATGGTTGGCATCGGTTTCGGTCTCGCCGCCTTCGCCGATATTTTGAAATCCGGCAACCCAGTGGATATTTGCTACACCATCACGCAAAATGATTTCAACGGCAAGCGGAGTCTGCAATTGATGGTGAAGGATGTAAAGGCGGTTTGATTTTAATCACGTTTCCCTTCCATCCTGTCAATAAACGCTTCGTAAACGAGTTGATATGCTTCCCGTACATTGAAGTTGATGCCTGAGCGGATAAGTGATTGCATATCGTTGAGAAATTCGTTGTCGTTCATTTTGGATTCCATATTGTTGACATATTGCTTGTAAGATGGAACATCGCCGACCACAAATTCCATGTATTTTTTGTAACATTTTAGAACGTCTTCTATGTTGATATTGCCATGTTGCAAAGCAATGTAGAGGTCGAATAGGTCGCGACCTTTTTTGCGTTGGTATAATGCACGGAGTTTTGTGCCGAGCAATTCTTCTAAACAGTAGGTTGTAAGCATTGCTTTGCCGGAGAACCATGAATTATCTACGCTGAAAGGTTCGTGCGTGAGACCGAGAACGTTGAAATGCTCAAAGCAATTGATTTCCACTTTTAGGCGGATTGGAACTTCTGGTGGAATTTCAGATGTCATGCGGAAAAGCATGGTGTTGTTATAACGTTTTTGCTTGGTAACTCGGTCAGGTAGGAAATCGAGAACCTCACCAAGTCGGTACATAATCGGCTTGATTGGTCCTGGATTGATTTGAACAAGGTCTATGTCTTCGCTGTATCTTGGTTGTGGCGATAGGTAAAGTTTGTGCAATGCCGTGCCGCCTCTAAAAGCCAACTGCGACGCCAGAAACTCGTCGCTGAATATGGCTACCAAGGCGCGACATATTATAAGGTCTTGCTCTATCTGCGCATTGTCTGTCCAAGGAGCGTATGCGCTCCATTGTTGTATTGATGCTCTGTCTATCATAATGTGTCGGGTTCTATGTTCTCATTTATGTTTATTTTCCAACGGGTGTCTTTGCTGTACGACAATGTTTTTGCCGTTGTGCTAAGTGCCGTATAGTTTAATTTTCTTGGCAACGATTTAAGTTGATTGTATAGTTCGTCGGCTAATTGGCTTTTCTGCAAAATGTTTTCCAATATGTAGCCAAGCCGCTGCCATACAACGTTTTTAACGAAGGGTGCAACTTTTGGGAA
This sequence comes from Bacteroidales bacterium UBA3824, assembly GCA_002393195.1. Lineage (GTDB taxonomy): Bacteria > Bacteroidota > Bacteroidia > Bacteroidales > UBA3824 > UBA3824. The sequence continues at coordinate 9,918 of DGIK01000199.1, forward strand.
GTGCTTGCGAATGTCCAACTGTTCGGCGAGTTCTTCCAACACGGTGGCAACGTGCGACAAACCTCCTACGTGCTGTTGATATTGCACAAGGTCGGCGGCTGTAAGCAATGGGTTGCTAATGCGCACAGTGCCTGTTTCTGTGTTTTTGATTACGAAACAATCAGTGGGCATATCCTCTCGGTACAGCCATTCTACCTTGGTGTTTCGTTGCGATTTTGATATGCGCTTGGGCAATGTGGTCATTACGGAGAAGGTTTGCGGACGCTGATGTGCTGCACCAAATTGTTCTGCCGCGCTGAGCATGCATACGTAATATGGTTTGCCAAGGTAGTTCATAAGCTGGTCTATATAATACGTTGCCGGTATAGCCCCGCGCAATACATATTGTGCAGGAAATATGACATAAAAGCCACGATATACGTTTGTAATGGTTTTGTTTTTGGTGAGGCGGCTGAGTTCGTTCTGCAAAATTTGCTCGTTGGAGCATACTTCCGCCGCCCTCGCATTTTCCACCGAAAACGTAGGGAATCCATGAATCATCTTGTCATATATCCATTTTTGCAAAGTCATGTCGCATAATTTTGGTGCAAATATAATAATAATTTTATTATATTCACACCAAAAATAAGATTTTTTACAAAAAAAATATTTTGCGGAATTGGTTGAAAAATGTTAACTTTGGCGATGCAAATGTTAAGACAAGAATTATGGCAGAAGAAAAAACAATAACCAATTATAAAAATATTCCTAATCAAGATTGGGACATCTTTATTTCGTGGCACGATGACAAGGGAAAATCCCCAAAGTACGGCGAGCAGGTGAAGATGTTTTTGAATGCTATATTTGATAAGAAGAAAAACATCTTCTTTTCAGCGGATATTCCATCTGGACAGTGGCGTGAGCATGTGAAAGATGCTTTGGAGCAAAGTAAGTATCTGATAATCTTGCTTACTAACGATGCTTTGGAATCAGGTTGGGTGCATGCAGAATATGGTGCTTTCTATATGAAGGTGCTTAAAAATGAAATTTCGCATAAAGATATTTATGCATTAAAACTTCCTGGTGCAGATACTTCAAGCACGAAATCTCCTATAAAAGATAACGAAATACAGCCTGTTGACAATGAATTGGCTTTTAAAACCTTTTGTAAATATGTGGACAAAAGTTGTGAATTCCATATTGATGAATTATACAAAATTTTTAAGGATAATATCGCACAATATAACAGTTATCCACAAAATCCCACAATTAAACCGTATGTTTTAGAATCGGTTAAATGTGCGGAAAATTGTTCTGAATTGCCTTGCGCAATTTTGAACAATTTCAAAGATTGTACTTTTATACCAAGGGACAGCGATGTCAAGTTGGTCGCTGATAAGCTGCAATCGAATAAGATTGTTAATATTACAGGCATAGGTGGTTGTGGTAAATCCACGATTTCTATCCTTTATTTGGTTGGTAGCCATGACAAGGAGAGCGTTTATCAAAATGGATTCAAGAACTGTTATGCCCATATTACGGACATTATTATAAATACAGAGGATGTTTACAAGGAGTTTTGTGAAAGGTTTGTTGTCGAAAACAGGATTTCTGAATACAAAATGCGACAAGACGACAAACTACCTGATTATCGTGAAACTTTTAAGTCGATATTAACAAAACTGAAACAATGTCCTACGGACGGAGAAAAACCAAATCTTTTTGTGATGGATGTTAACGAAACAGCCGATTATCCAAAAATAAGAGAGGTGATAAAGGAGTTTTGCAATATATGTAACAAGAATTGGAAACTTTTGGTAGTCTCCCGAGAACCGCTTTGCGATGATTCTGTCGATTATATTGATATTTCAAGGGTGGATACAATAGAGTTTTCGTTCATCAAGAGGTTGTTTGTCGAAAGATTAGACATCAAAATTAAGCAGTGGTATGAAAAATTTTCGGATGACGACTTTTCAAGAATCTTTTTAAAACTTGGCAATTTGCCGATTTTGGTAAAAGCTCTTGCCGAATTTTTGAATGGTGAAGATGTGAAGAAAGCATCAGATTTATTGGTTTTTCTTGGCGATGGTGATTTGGGTAACGACCTTTATGACCTGCAACTTAGTTCTGTGAATAAAGAAGGCATCAAAGAAGAAGTGTATAATAAAATAAGTGCTTTTTTGCGGCTCTTGTCCATTTTCAAAAATTTACCGTCTGATATTCATAAGCATATTGTAAGGTATATGATGCTGTGGGATGCAGATTATTATTCCAAAAGTTTTATTCAACAGGTTGTTTTGGGTAATTCTAAAATTGATGTTAAATTTAATAACGCTTTGTTAGACCTTGAACACAAGTGTTGGCTCGACAGTCGTCGCAATGAAAAAAATGTTTTGGAATACAAGATGCACAGTCTTATTGCTCAATCGTGCCGTGAGCAGGTGTTTGAGAAGAACGATAATCCAGAATACAAAGATTATTCGGCGTATTTAGATAATATCGATAGAATTAGTAAGTTAGCAAACAATGAGTTGTCTGCCTTGAGCAAAAGTCTCGCTTTATTTGATTTAACGGATAATGATGATTGTTTGTTAAGGTATGCGCATCGCTTTATGAATCCTTCGATATATGAAAAAGCATTGCGAATTAAAGTTTTAAAACTTTATTGTTCCTATAATGCAGATTTTAGGGATGCGATGGACAAGATTAAGAACATTCCTATCGATCGGTTGTATTACAGTTGGCTTGACCGTTATTCAGGTTATTCTACCGATATTAGGCATTATAAGTCAGTCGGAAATGAAGTTATTGACAATTACGTAATGAATATGGTTCTGTTAAATGGTGGAACATACCAAATGGGTTCTGTTTACGCAGCTAATGAACGACCTGTTCATTGTGTTACGTTAAGTGATTTTTATATCGGGAAGACACAAGTATCGCAGGGGGTGTGGAAAGCTGTTATTGGCAATAATCCAAGTGATAAAGACAAGGGAATTGGAGATGAGTATCCTGTAAATTGTGTTTCATGGTATGATTGTCTCTATTTCATTATTGAATTAAATAAAATAACAAGGCTAAAATTCCGTTTGCCTACTGAAGCCGAGTGGGAATATGCAGCTCGCAGTGGAGGAAAGAATTATACTTATAGTTGGACAGCCGAAGCAGAAGAAAAACTAAAGGTATTACCCAATAAGGTGGATGTGTTATTACAATATTACGCATGGAATCAAGTGAATTCAAAACGTTTAGTACATGAGAATTCTAAATTGAAACCTAACGACCTTGGTATCTACGATATGTCAGGTAATTTATGGGAATGGTGTCAAGATTGGTATGATGAAAATTACTACCAAAAATCTAATGGACTAAAAAATCCATGCTGTGAAATACCGGTAATAGAAAAAGAATTTCCTATTCCTACTCGTGTTTTGCGTGGTGGTTCTTGGGATGGAACTGCTTGGAATTGTCGTGTATTCTCCCGAGGAAGGTATCCTTCTTGTACATGTGTATATGAATTTGGATTCCGTCTGGCTATGAGTTTTGTTAAAATGCAAAACGAATGATTTTCTCTCCTCATTATTCTAAAAACTATGCACTGATTCTCTGTTCAATTTTTTTTTGCAATTAGCAAACATTTTCATTACTTTTGCGGATGGAAACATTAACAAACAATATGAACACCTCATTCACACTACATAATTTTGGACCGATAAAGGCGGCTGACGTAGAGTTTGGCGATATGACTTTTATCGTGGGCCCACAGGCGAGCGGCAAAAGCATCTTTTTGCAGGCTTGGAAACTGCGTGAGGATTATCTTAGCATCAAAAACAACCTCAATAATTATTCTTACAACACCGATGGCGACAATATCCTGAAACATTATTTCGGCATCAACAATTTGAAGATGCAACAGATTGATGGCACATCCCAATCGAATCAACCCGAAAAGATATTCTATATTCCGGCGCAGCGTGTGCTTTGCATCGCCGACGGCAGACCAAAACGTTTTATGGAATTTGACTATGAAACGCCATACGTCGTACGCCAGTTTAGCGAATATTTGCGGCAAAATTTTGCACCCGATGCTGAAAAGATGGCATCTGCAATTGCCAGCCCTTCAAGTATTTACCATAATGGTAAAATAGAAATAGATTCGAGTATGGGCCCGCAAAAAATGCGCCTTCGCGTCGGCGAGACATCGTTGCCGTTTGTTGCGTGGAGTGCGGGTCAAAAAGAATATATGCCGCTTAGTATGGCAAATTATTTCATCTCAAAAGACCAAGCACCCCAATTCCAATACATCGTCATAGAAGAGCCCGAAATGGGTTTGCACCCGAGGGCAATCATTGGATTTATTGGCGAGGTTGCGCAACTGATGGCGAAAGGATTCAAAATCGTTATCTCCACACATTCGTCAGTGTTCCTTGAATTTGCGTGGGCTATAAAGACGATGCAAGATTCCACGGAAGACAATTTTAAAAATGTTATCTCCGAGGCGGGCATTGCTGACAGTCAAGCCATTGACATTCTTTATAAATTGCGCAAAAACATCAAGACCTACTTTTTCAACGATGGAATCAGCAAGGACATTTCCACGCTTGACGCTTGGAGCGACGACCCCGACGTGGCTCTGATGGGCGAACTTACAAGTTTTAATGCACGGATTTGCGATGCTATTGCAAAATACAAAAACGACTGATTATGGCAGAAAACAAATTCAAAATAGCAGTTTTGGCTACGCCCGACCTCGTGTACAATGAAGGCAAAGGTGCATTAAGCAATCAGTACAAACGCAAGGTGGAAGTCGCAGATTGCCAAGGTAGTGTGGACATTGATTTCTGTCTAAAAGATAAAACTGTTGGCAAAAATCAATGCCGTTGGGATTATGCGATAGGCAGCAACAACCAATCCTATTTTGTAGAAATCCATTCTGCCGACACCAAAAACATCGACGAAGTAACGAAAAAAGCCTATTGGTTGAAAAGTTGGCTCAAAACATCCGCCCAAAAACTGGATGAAATTAAACACCTGCCATTTTATTGGGTGGCTACATCAGGCATCGACATTAGGAATCGAAACAAGATGGCAAAACTCGCAACATTGAACGTTAAATTGGAGTCAAGTCCATTTGTCATTAAGGCTTAAAAAACATAAGTAATGCCCCGTCATATCACCGCCTCAAAAATCCTTTTCCCATCGTGCTCAATCCATTCGGGCTGTTCTTGTACTACCTTGTTTTTTAGGAATGAGAATGTGATGAGGTAGCCTTCGGAGAGGTTGCGCTGTTTGAGGTAGTTGGCGAGTTGCGTCTTGCCGTCGGTTTCGTATTTGGAGCCGCGCCATATTTTTAGTTCCACGATGTATTCTTTTTGATTGTAATTGACAATCAAATCCATACGTCCGCCGTTTTTGGTCTGCGGCTCAAAGTAGCAGAAGCCAGTGCCGTTGATAATCGGCTTGATGAAACACAGGAAAAGTAGCCGTCCGTGGTATTCGAGGAATTGTTGGTCGCGGTCTTTGTATCGGTCTGCCATTATCTCCTTGAAACGCCCGATTACCATCTCCATATTGAGGTCGCCGTTTTGGATGTAGTCGTATGAAATTTGTTGGCGTTCCTTAGAATTGTTGCGCCGATATTCGTTGATGAAATATGTGTGTATTGCATCCTCAAAAATCAGGTTGTGAATGTCAACGCCGCTGTTGTCGCTTTTTTTGATGTACGAAAACATTATTGCCAATTTCATCACCGGGTCCACTGGCGAGTACATATACTGTGTGCCGTTGATTGTTATGTCGTACAAAAGGTCGTGCAGGTCGCTGTGCCGCTGCAAGTTTTTGGAGATGTCGTCCAAAAGCACAAACTTGTCATCGTCGGCGATATATTTCACTGCCTTCAATACGTTTTCCTTCGTCCAAATCTTACCTAAATTCTCGTCAATCACTTTGCACACTTGGCTTACAAGAACGGGGTAGCCCGATGTGTATTTGTAAATCTCCTCGGAAATCTCTTTGATGTCAAAACCCAAATGATAGTCGTTTTCATAATCGGCGAGCATCGTGCTGATTTCCTGCGGGTTGAAAGTCATGTCGAGGTCATAGTCGGCGGCAACATTCCACGGCGAATTGAATTGGTGCTGTTCTTCGGGGCGGATTTTTAGTTTCAGGTTTTTTACGTCATACACGCCGGCAAGTACAACTGACCAAAAAGTGGAATTGTCGTCGCCTGTAGCGGTTCTGTCGAGATACATACTGCGCAACATTCCGAGAAACTTGATGAATACTTCGTTGTTGCTTGCCTTGTCAACCTCGTCGATAAGCAAAACAATTTTTTTGTCTGACTCCTCGCAGAAGTCAGTTATTTTTTCTGACAATATGTCAAAGTCGATGTCTTCCAATTGTTTGACAGACTCCCAATATTGGCGCAGAATTTCGTTTTTGAGTTTTCTTGAAGCCTTGATGATTTTTGTACAAAAATATCTGCAAAAAGTGCTGACATTTACCCAGTCGTTGTCGGAAAAAATTTCAAAACTTGTCGGTATCACAAGATACCTGTCGCTCAGATTATCATATATCCAATTGAGCGTCGTGCTTTTGCCAAACTGCCGTGCCCGTGTGATGGTGAAATAATTGCCTTCGTCGATGAGGCTTTCAAATACCTTCATCTTGGCAGTGGTATCCACCATATAATGTTTCTTTGGGTCGCAAGTAACCGATGTATTGAATTTTTTTGCCATAGAGATTGCCGCTTTTTATTTTAAGTGCAAAGGTAATATTTTTTTCGGGAATTTGCTTTGATGTATTCAAAATATTTGTGAATACGCTTGTGTCAATCGCAGACCTTATATCACCGCCTCAAAAATTCTTTTCCCATCGTGCTCAATCCATTCGGGCTGTTCTTGTACTACCTTGTTTTTTAGGAATGAGAATGTGATGAGGTAGCCTTCGGAGAGGTTGCGCTGTTTGAGGTAGTTGGCTAATTGCGTCTTGCCGTCGGTTTCGTATTTGGAGCCGCGCCAGATTTTGAGTTCCACGATGTATTCTTTTTGATTGTAATTGACAATCAAATCCATACGTCCGCCGTTTTTGGTCTGCGGCTCAAAGTAGCAGAAGCCAGTGCCGTTGATAATCGGCTTGATGAAACACAGAAAAAGCAGCCGTCCGTGGTATTCGAGGAATTGTTGGTCGCGGTCTTTGTAGCGGTCTGCCATTATCTCCTTGAAGCGTCCGATTACCATCTCCATATTCAGGTCGCCGTTTTGTATGTAATTGTATCCCAAGGTAGATTCTTGGTTGTATTGATAGTGTTCGCGGTTGTATTCTTCGATAAAAAACGAATGGAACGCCTCGTCAAAAATCAGATTGTGCACGGCTACAAGATTGTTGTTTTCCTTTATGTATGAAAACATTATCGCCATTTTGATAACTGGGTCAATTGGCGAATACGAAAATTGAACACTGTTGACCGATATGGCGTACATAAATTGGTGCAGTTCCTTGTGGCGGTGGAGATTCTTGGAAATGTCGTCCAAAAGTGCGAAATCCTTGTCTTTCAAAATCCTTTTGACGGCGTTCAATACATTTTCCTTCGTCCATATCTTGCCCAAATTCTCGTCAATCTCCTTGCAAACGCGGCTCACAAGGACGGGGTAGCCCGATGTGTATTTGTAAATCTCCTCGGAAATCTCTTTGATGTCAAAACCCAAATGATAGTCGTTTTCATATTCAACGAGCATCGTGCTGATTTCCTGCGGGTTGAAAGTCATGTCGAGGTCATAATCGGCGGCAACATTCCACGGCGAATTGAATTGGTGCTGTTCTTCGGGACGGATTTTTAGTTTCAGATTTTTTACGTCATATACACCGGCAAGTACAACTGACCAAAAAGTTGAATTGTCGCCACGCTTGTCCCTGTCGATGTACTTTTTGCGCAACATCGAGAGGAAATTGAGGAAAAGTTGGTTGTTGAGGCTTTTGTCCACTTCGTCCACCAAAAGCACGACTTTTTTCGATGCCGTTTTGCAAAACTCTGTTATTTTGTCTGACAATGTTTTAATGTCAGCGTTGTCGATTTGCTGTGCTTCTGTCCAAAATTTTTCGGCAGTTTCGTCTTTGGTGAGTTCGTCATCCTGGAACGCCGTCACCATATATCCGCAAAAAGTCCTATAGAATGTCGCCGCGTTAATCCAATCGTCCTCTTCGGTATCTTCAAAACTAATAGACACTACCAAGTACCTGTCGTTGAGGTTGTTGTATATCCATTTCAACGACGAGGTCTTGCCAAACTGCCGCGCCCGTGTGATGGTGAAATAATTGCCGTCGTCGATGAGGCTTTCAAATACCTTCATCTTGGCTGTGGTATCCACCATATAATGTTTCTTTGGGTCGCAAGTAACCGAAGTATTGAATTTTTTTGCCATAGTGATTGCCGATTTTATTCAAGTGCAAAGGTAATTATAATTTTTGGTTCGCTAAAATAAATATAGTTGCCTTCCGAAAAATAAAAATCCGCCGATATTACTTACAGGTCAATCAAGCAATATCGGCGGATTAATTTTGATGATGATGACTTCTTAGAAGTGGATGGTAGCCAATTTGTCTTTCCAGAGTTTACGGACGTCGCTCCATTTATAATAATATGGTGCGTCGGGGGAGACGGAGGCGATTGGGAGTTTCTTTTCGTTTTCGTTGAGCATAATTTTCACGAGGATGTCAGCCGATTTTTTCGACTTGTAGAAAATCATTTGCAGGTTGCCAGCCATCGGGATTATCTGGAAGTCGCACCAATTTTTGTAAAGTTCGGTGAGGTCTTTTACTTGTGCGGTGCAGCCTTCGAGTTGCATCAGGCAGACGAGGGGGCAGAGGCCGGTGTCGTGTCCAAAACGGAGCGTCGCCGAAGTGCCGTTGCCCGCGATGGCCTTGTCTGCCTCCTCGATGAAATGGTTGAGGAGGTTGCGTCCCGATATTACGCCGCGAGAATTGGCGTAGGGACAGGGACCGAAGTTGCTGTACCAATAGAGGTTGGCGGCCTGCCAGGTGTCAAACAGTTCCTCCGTGGTGTAGAAGTCTTTGAAATCAAAATCTAAGTCGTCAACGCCTTGGAGGTTGAAATTGAAATCGGCTATTTTGCGCATGAACGATACCGCGTTGATGTTTTTCTTGACGTATTCGGCGTCGGAGAAAATGGAACTGATAAACCTGTCGGGGCTTGTGAGCGACTGTTCAAACTTTGCCTGAGCCTGTTTCCATTCGTCGTTTTTGAGGCATCGGGACACCGAGTCGCGCTCCTCCAAATTGATGTAGGACATTATTCGGCGGCTCGTTTCGGTGCGGATTTGCAGGGTGGGGCGCATAGATTTGAGTTGCTGGATAAAGGCGTCCATACTTGCCAATACACGGTGCGATGTCGAAGACTTGACCTCGATGAAGGCGTTTTTGCCAAATACTTCCGGGAAACTCTCCACCATTCGCTTGGCAATGCCCTGATGCTGGCGGAATCCGGTCTGCGTGAGGTCGCCCGCCCGCAGGTATCCGTCGTCGTAGAGGCGGCACATACGGTCGCGGAGTTCCTTGCCGCGAGGGGTGAGTGCGTTTGCGCTGTCGGCTTTGAGTATAATGTTGCGCATCATCATATACTCGACGCCCGAGTAGTGGTAACGCGAACCGTGCCTCCCGTAGTGGCTGATATAGAACGGTTTGTAGCCTTTGGGCGCGGGTGTGTGCGCCCGGAAGTCGGTGGAGTATGGCAATTGGTTGCCGCCCATCTTTTCGGGATGGGAGAGCATATACTCCTTGGTGGTCTGTGCCATAGCCGCTGTGCAGCAGAGTAGGGCGGCTATTATTAGAAGAAATCTTTTCATAATGTGTGGTAAGTAGTGAAAAAAACATTCGGCGTAAAGTTACTAATAATTTGGCGGATTTGCAAAAAAAGATTAACTTTGCACTCATAAAAACAACTAAATTAATTTAGACATGAAAACATTAATATCATTATTAGCTTTGATGCTGGCGACTACTCTTTTTGCCACGGCGCAGAAGGAGGACAATGTTTGGATTTTTGCCGGCAACCGCATCGACTTCACAACCGAGCCGCCCACGGTAACTCCTGTGGGCATCGATTATGTGACGGAATTAAACATCACTTCCGTTGCCGACCGTGATGGACGCCTTGCCTATTGGCTCAATGGCACGAGCCTGTACAACAGCCACGACGAGTTGATATTCTCGATACCGGCGGCGCAAAACGATTATTATTTCTATGGATTGTCCATTGTACCCTTTCCGGGCAGAGACAATGTGTATATCTTTGTGTATCCCGACGAAAAAAGCGATGCAATGGTGGCAAGCATTGTGGACGGGTCGCAGGATTTGTTGCACCCTCAGATTACGGAGCATTATGCAGAATTTCCTCATTATTGGGGGTACGGCGACCAATTCCCCGATGGAACGCCGTTTTTCTTCCAAAAATATGGCAGCCGCGATTTTTGGCTGTTGTACTCTTGGTTTGGCAAAATCAAGGTGTATGAATTGACGGAAGACGGATTCCAATACACTGGCAAGGTTTACGAAATCCCTAAGTTTGATAGCAATATGACGTTGCTCGACGGTTGCGATATGACTCCCGACCGTTCCAAAATCCTTGCCACAGCATCATTGTACGGTGGAGATATGGTTTTTATAGATCTTGATACCAAGACCGGCGAAATCAAAAGTATGAACAAACTCGAAATCTATTCTATAGATGCGTATGCTTTCTCGTCGGGCAACAAATATCTGTATTATTCGAATGATGGTTTTATGTATAGAATCCCGGTGGAAGCACTCGCCGTAATCTCCACTGATGACGAATTTGTTAGCAACAGCGAATTGGTTGGTTATATTGGTGGTGCAAGCGATATAAAATTTCTCACGTCTGGCGGGGTATATTATATGCCTTCGCATGGCAGCGGCTATATCGGCGTGGTCAGGGACTGCGATTCTGACCATCCCACGCTCGACAATCAGGCAGTCCTTTTGGCGCGAAACCCAAAAGATCACAAGTCGTCTTGGTATTTGGCGTTCCCAAAGACCTATTGCTATCCGTATGGCTTCACGGCATCGGAGCAGTGTGGCGGCGAGGTGCATTTTGCATATACTGACGATAAAGACTACGCATCGCTCTTATGGGATTTTGGCGACGGCAATACATCCACAGACCCCGCGCCAATCCATTCATATGCCGCCAACGGCGAATACACCGTCTCCCTCACCGTCAATTATAACACCGCCGACCGACCCGCCCGCGTCGTTACCCAAGACGTGTTTGTAAACAATAATATGAAAAGATTGGTAATTGTACGTGAATAGGTACGCCAAAAATTTATTCAGCCATGAAAACATTAATATCATTATTTGCTTTGATGCTGGCGACTACTCTTTTTGCCACGGCGCAGAAGGAGGACAATGTTTGGATTTTTGCCGGCAACCGCATCGACTTCACAACCGAGCCGCCCACGGTAACTCCTGTGGGCATCGATTATGTGACGGAGGACAACATCACATCAGTGTCTGACAGGAACGGCAACCTTGTCTATTGGCTCAATGGTACGAGCCTCTACAACAGCCACGACGAGGTGGTGTATTCGTTGCCGGTGGAGAAAGGCGGATTTTATTTCTATGGGCTGTCCATAGTGCCATTCCCTGGCAGGGACAATGTGTATCTCTTTGTGTATCCCGACGAAAAGCGCAGTAGCATGGTGGTCTCAATAGCCGACGGCAGCGAGGACTTGTTGCATCCCAAGATTACAGAGTATTATGCGGAGTTTCCGTTTTATTACGCTCGGAAGTCTAATTATACTCCTGATGGCGTGCCGCTGTTTTTCCAAAAATATGGTAGCAGGGATTTTTGGCTGTTGTATTCCTGGTTCAACGAAATCAAGGTCTATGCGTTGACGAAGGACGGTTTTTCATACACTGGCAAAAAATATAAGGTGCCGAAGGTGCATGACTACTCGTATGACATTGACGGCTGCGAGATGACGCCTGACCGCTCCAAAATACTCGCCACCACATCAAGTTGGACCACGTTTTTTTTCATTGACCTCGATACCAAGACTGGCGAAATCAAACTTATCAATCCAATTGAAATTCATTCTATGGAGGCGTTTGCCTTTTCGTCGGGCAACAAGTATATGTATCATTTGAGAGGTAGGTCGCTGTCTCGAATCCCCGTGGAGGCACTTGGCGTAATATCAACGGATGAAGAATTCAGAGCCAACAGCGAGTATGTGGGCGACCTTGGGTGCAATATAGGCGACATCAAGTTTTTGACATCTGGAGGTATGTATTTCCTCAATGAGGACGACGGCGAGTATATCGGCAGGGTCAAGGATTGCGATTCGGAACATCCTGTCATAGAAAATAAGTGGCTGAGGCTCGCTAAGAATGCCAATGAACACAAGGCTTCGTATGTCCTTGCCTTGCCTAAGACATATTGCTATCCGTATGGCTTCACGGCATCGGAGCAGTGTGGCGGCGAGGTTCATTTTGCATATTCCGATGATAATGACTACGCATCGCTCCTATGGAATTTTGGCGACGGCAATACATCCACAGACCCCGCGCCTGTCCATTCATATACCGCCAATGGCAAATACACCGTCTCCATTACCATCAATTACAACTCCACCAACCGACCCACCCGCGTCGTCACCCAAGACGTTTTCGTAAACAACATAACGAAAAAATTGGTGATTGTACGTGAATAAAATTGTATGGCGTAGGGCTGAGGCAATGCCTCAGCCCTACAAAAAAATCCGCAGATTTGTTATCGTCTGCGGATTTTTTATTGTTCGTTGTTTTTTGAAAATCCCACAAGGAATAATTACATCAGGGCGTCGATTTTTGCCTTGAAATCTGATTCCTTGATGGTGCCGACGTGCTTGTCGGCGACCTGTCCGTCTTTAAAAAACAAGAAGAACGGGATGTTTCTGACGCCGTATTGTGCGCCGATTTCTGGGAAGTCGTCCACATTGATTTTGGCAATCAGGGCTTTGCCTTCGTATTCGTCGCTTATTTTTTCAACGATGGGGAGCATACTGCGGCACGGACCGCACCACTCTGCCCAAAAGTCGATGACGGCAACCTTTGCGCCGCCCACGGCTTTGGAGAAACTCTCGTCGGTAAGATGTATCGCCGGCATGATTTCAGTTTTTAGGGGTTAGTGAATAGATGTTGATGAATGATGAATATTGCTTACTTTGCAAACTCCACGAGTTTTGCGCCGTATTCGCTCAGGAGCACTGTGAGCGAATTGAGCGAGCCTTCGAGTTCGTTGAGGTCGAGGTTTTCGAGTTCGAGGGTGTCGCGGAAGATTACGCGGTTGTTGTCGTCGATAGCGAATGCGCCGTGTACGATCTCTCGGTTTTTCTTCAAGAGTGCTTCGAGAATGTCGGCTGTTGCCACTTTGAGTTCAAACATCGGCTGTTCGAGCACGAGAATCGGGTCTGCGCATACGAGCACCATATTTTTGATGCCCTCGGTCTCCTTGCTGATTACGAAAATCCCGTTCTCAGCGTCCTCCTTGACGATGGAGTATTCAAGGTCGAGAAGGTAGTTCTTTACTTTGTCGAAATTGTTTTCCATAGTAATATTGTATTAGATGTATTCTTATTTTTGTCCACCCCAAAGGTAAAAAAAGATTTTTGATTATTGCAAATTTTTTTCAAAAAAATTTTTTTCATCACATTTTGACGTACTTCAAATAATGAAAAAGTTCGTCGATTATGTCAAGGATTTCTGCATCGACAACAATGCCTTTCACAATGTCGCCTTTTTTATGAAACTCGATGTTTACGTGTTCTGGTCTTTTGTCGGGCTCGTTTACATTGATATGTATTTTGTTTGGAGCCAATGCTTTAATTTCTTCTGCGATGCCTTCCATCCAACCGACAAAAGAATATTTTTTCTTTTTGTTGTTGCCATTGTAGAGTGCGGCGCGTTGATGTCCGCTTTCCATAAATTGTTGCTCTCCCATATAATCGAATCTTAGGAACGAAATGCCTTCTTCGCCTTGCCTTAGACTGATGAATGTATCTTTGGGATAATTAGTTACGGGGTCGATGTCCCTCGGCGACAATACAATCCGCGACAGTTTTTCTTTGTCATTTACGGATTCGGGATTGTATATAATGTGACCTTCCATTAGATGATACTTTCAAGATTAGACCTCAGGGTTGACAGAGTCTCCGCGTTGATGTCCTCAAAAGAGTGATGTTCGGTCGCTGCGCCCAGACGTTTCACAAAATATGAAATTTGTGTGTCGCCAATATCGCATTTTATACGTCCTTTTTCTGTTTCCAATTTTAGCGAGACTGCGCCGAGCGGGGTAGGGTACAGCCGTATCAACTGTGCTGTATAGGTATTGAGCGACGTGGCAATTTTAATGGTATTGTTTATGGCGTCACGGTTGATGCTCGGTGCGCCTTCGTCGTCCCAGCCGTCTTTCAGAAGGCGGATTTCCCTTAAATCTTTTTTCCACTGTACTATTTGGCGGGGCTGTTTTGTATTGGCATTGTCCTGTGTTTCAAGTAAATTGCGGAAGGCTACTTTTACTTTCCGTGGTTGCGACTGATAAAAAGCCCACAGGACATCCAAAGTGGATACCCTTGGTGTGCTCATCGTATTTTGTAATGCTGTCGCCATTTTGTTGTAATTTTTTTGTCCACCCCAAAGGTAAAAAGGATTTTTATTAAATGCAAATGTTGAAGGTATTTTTTTCAAAATTTTTTATTTTCACCAATTTTTTGCTAACTTTGCGCCTCAGAATTGGAATCAGAATCAAAAACATACAAACATAAAACATCAAATGGAAATTCCTGCAAAATATGACGCCGCGCAGTGCGAGGACAAGTGGTACAAGTATTGGAACGACCACGGCTTCTTCCATTCGGAGCCGGACGGCCGCAAGCCTTTCACCATCGTAATCCCCCCGCCCAACGTGACCGGCGTGCTGCACATGGGGCACATGCTCAACAATACCATTCAGGACATATTGACCCGCCGCGCAAGGATGAAGGGCTACAACGCCCTCTGGGTGCCGGGCACCGACCACGCTTCCATAGCCACGGAAGCCAAAGTGGTTCAAAAACTCGCCAAACAAGGCATCAAGAAGCGCGACCTCACCCGCGAACAATTCCTCAAATACGCCTGGGAATGGAAGGAGGAGCACGGCGGCATCATCCTCGAACAACTCAAAAAACTCGGCGCATCCTGCGACTGGCAGCGCACCGCCTTCACAATGGACGAACTCCGCAGCGAATCCGTTATGAAAGTGTTCGTTGACCTCTACCGCAAGGGCTTGATATACCGTGGATTGCGTATGGTCAATTGGGACCCGAAGGCGCAGACCGTGCTAAGCACCGAGGAGGTCATCTACCGCGAGGAAAAGAGCCATCTCTATTACCTTAAATATTATGTTGCCGATGCCGACACCAATCCCGTAGTACCCACCGGCAACGAGGGCGAAGTGGTTCATCAAGATGCCAACGGCTATTACGCTGTTGTGGCAACCACGCGCCCCGAGACCATCATGGGCGACACTGCAATGTGCATCAACCCCAAAGACCCAAAGAATCAATGGCTGCGCGGACACAAGGTCGTAGTGCCGTTGGTAAATAGGGTAGTGCCTGTCATAGAAGACCGCTATGTTGACATCGAGTTTGGTACGGGCTGCCTGAA
>DGIK01000231.1 GCA_002393195.1 Bacteroidales bacterium UBA3824
ACCCGTGGTATCATCGACGCCATCCTCAATGGCTCTATCCTCAAGGCTCCTACCAAGCAGATTCCTTACTTCAACTTCACCGTTCCGACCCAGCTCGACGGCGTTGCTTGGGGCATCCTCGATCCCCGCGACACCTACCAGGATCGCAGCAAGTGGGAGGAGAAGGCTAAGGATCTCGCTGCCCGCTTCATCAAAAACTTCGGCAAGTACACCACCAACGAAGCTGGCAAGGCTCTCGTTTCCGCTGGTCCTCAGCTCTAAGATGATGATTGCAGCATAGGCTGAAAATCTTATCCGACTAATTAAACACCCGCCCCATACCAATTGGAGCGGGTGTTTTTTTATATAATTAATGCATTAATTAACAAAAAAATATATATTGCGCAAAATTATAGCCCAATATTTGTATTTGTCAATAAAAAACCTTAAATTTACACCGAATTTTATAAAACGACTAAAACCAACTGAGATGAAAAAGATTATATTCACAATAATAGCCCTCGCCACGCTGCTATCCACCACAGCAATGGCGCAATACGGCATCACCAAGGAGTCCTACAAGGTGGCGGTGAAAAAATTCCCCACCTACTACGTGCCACCGGAGCAGCGCACCTATTGCATCAAGATTGACAACAAGATGCAAAGCATGTACAACGACACCTACATCACCGGCGACATCGAGTTGCCAGGCTGGACGGAGATTGACAACGACAGCCTCGCATACATCGTGATTTCAATGGACGTGCAGCAATTCAAGATGATTGGCATCGACCTCAAGGACAACCGCACCGAAAAGATGACAGCCGACGGTCTGCAAATAAACCACAACTACTTCCCGACAGTCAAGTACATCTTCAACATCAAGTGCAACATCAAGTCGCCCGTGGAGACCATTGAGCGCAGGAGCAACCCCGCCGGCTCATCAATCGAAAAGTATTACCCAATCAAAATCAGCTTCCCAACGGAAGAAGAAGCCCGCAAATACGTAAACGACGACAAGGAATCAATCACCAAAAAAGTGGCGGAGAGCACCTTTGAATTTATGAGCAAAGAAATCAACACTGCACTCGGCGAGAGATTCTACCCCATGGACACGGAAGACGAAATATCAATAGGCTACCTCCTCGACGAGGAAAGCCCCTTCAAGGACGATATGCTCGCCGCCAAGGAAGGCATCGCCGCCGTGCTTGCAAAAATTGATTCTGAAAAGAGTCCACAATACCTTGAGGCGGAGCTCGACCCCTGGATTGAAAAAATAAAATTCGTTGCCGGAGAACTCTCCAACACCGACCCCGTGCAGCGCAAGGCTAAGGAAGAAATGCTGCGCAACCTCGCCGCCTTGTACCTCATCGTAGAAGATTTTGACCAATGCTCGCTCTATTCGCAGATACTGCGCGACACTTTCAAGAGCAAAGAAGGCGAAAAACACATCAGGCAAATTAAGGAGTTGCAGGCCGACTACGACAAACACCACAAAAATTCGAGGCATTTCACCGAATACTAAAAAAAATATAACACTTTTATAACGAAATTTCAAAAAGAAAACATATATTTGCAGTCAGATTTACAAGTCTGAAAAACAAGTACACAAGCATATAAAATGAAGGTTTTAAAATTTGGAGGCACATCGGTTTCCTCCGTCGAGACAGTAAAAAACATAAGCGCGATACTCAAACGCACCACCGAGAAGCAGATTGTCGTCTGCTCCGCACTCAGCAAAGTGACCAACATGCTCACAGAGGCGGGCGACAAGGCTGCCGCTGGCGATATTAGCTACAGAGAAATAAGCGCACAGATCGAGAAGCGTCATTACGACTTCATCGACGCGCTCATCGAACCAAGCCAGCAGAACGATCTCAAAGGCAAGATACACAATTACATCACAAGGCTCGACAAAGTGCTCGAATCCATCTATTTCCTCAACGAGCTGTCTGAGCGTGCCTACTACATCATCGTAAGCTTCGGCGAGAGAATGTCAAACGACATCATATACAGATACTTGCAGATTCACAACGGCAATGTGGACTTCCTCGATTCGTCGCAGATAATCATCACGCGACCCGTAGGCGGCAAGGAGCACGTGAACCGCACTGTTACATACGAAAACATCCGCAAAAATTGGAACCCTAACGCCGACATCACAGTGGCTCCGGGATTCATCTCCAAATCTGAAAAGGGCTATGCAACCACCCTCGGACGCGGCGGCAGCGACTACACTGCGGCTCTCTATGCGGCTGCTCTCGATGCTTCGATGCTCGAGATTTGGACCGACGTGAGCGGCATCTACACATCCGACCCGCGCAAAGTGGCAAAGGCATATCCGCTCGACAAGGTAAGCTACCGCGAGGCTCTAGAACTCAGCAACTTTGGCGCAAAGGTAATCTACGCGCCCACCGTGCAGCCCGTGATGGAGAAGAAGATACCGATGAAAATCCTCAACACCTTCCAACCCGACGACGAAGGCACACTCGTATCCACAGAGACATCGCACGACATTCCAATCAAGGCAATATCCACAATGGAAAACATTGCCATGATTACATTCTCCGGCACTGGTCTCGTAGGCACCACCGGCATTGCGGGCAGGCTGTTCAGCATGCTCAGCCGCAACAATATCAATATCACAATCATCTGCCAGGCAAGCTCCGAAATGTCGATTTGTCTTGCAATTGATTCAAAAGACGCCGACAAGGCTGTAAAGGCAATCAACGAGGAATTTGACTTTGAAATCCGCAAAGACACTGTAAACAAGACAGTTGCAGAAAACGACTATGCGATTGTGGCAATGGTGGGCGAAGGCATGAAAAACTACGCCGGACTCACCGGCAAGGCATTCACAGCACTTGGCAACGCCAACATCAACATCCACGCCATCGTGCAGGACAGCACCGAGGTCAATGTTTCCATCATTGTGAAAAAGGTGGACGCCACCAACGCACTCAATGTATTACACGACGTTTTTTTCAACAATTAACAATCCTAAACAACAGAGATGCAGTACATTAGCACAAGGGACAACAACCTGAAGGTAACATTCGAGCAGGCGGTGAAACGCGGTCTGGCTCCCAACAAAGGACTCTTTGTCCCCGAACACTATATAACGTTGCCCAAATCATTTTGGGACAACCTCTACGGCATGAGCCTACAGGAAATCGGCTACCAAGTGGGACGCCAATACGTCGGCGACGAAATACCCGACGATGATTTCCGCAAACTCTGCGAAGACGTACTCAGCTTCGACATCCCCCTTGTAAAGGTAAAGGACAACATCTACTCGCTCGAACTCTTCCACGGCCCCACGTGTGCATTCAAGGACGTTGGAGCAAGGTTTATGGCGAGGTGTCTGGGCTACTTCTCACGCCAGCGCAACGAAAAGACCGTAATCCTCGTGGCTACCTCCGGCGACACCGGCAGCGCAGTTGCCAACGGATTCCTCAACGTGCCGGGCGTGGATGTCATCATCCTCTACCCCAGCGGCAAGGTAAGCGAAATACAGGAGAAGCAGCTCACCACCAACGGCAACAACATCACCGCCCTCGAAGTCAATGGCGTGTTCGACGACTGCCAGGCTCTCGTCAAGACTGCTTTCGCCAATTTCGATACCAAGGACAGAATCAAGCTGACCTCCGCAAATTCCATCAACATTGCAAGGTTGATACCACAGTCGTTCTATTATTATTATGCGGTATCGCAGATTAAGAGAGACGACGCAGTAATATGCGTACCAAGCGGCAACTTCGGCAACATCACCGGCGGCATATTAGCATTGAAATCGGGATTGAAGGTAAAACACTTCGTAGCCGCCACCAATGCCAACGACACCGTGCCTCAGTACCTGCAATCTGGAGTTTACACACCCAAACCGTCAGTACAGACCATCTCAAACGCAATGGACGTAGGCGACCCGAGCAACTTCGAGCGTCTCGATATGATTTTTGGACACAACTGCAAAAACTTCGGCACCACAATATCAAGCTACTCTTTCACCGACGACGCCACACGCGCCAAGATGAAGGAAACATACCAACAGCACGGCTACATCCTCGACCCGCACGGCGCGGTAGGCATGTTGGGCATAGAGAAACAGCTCGCCGGCGACCGCGATACGCCGGGCATCTTCCTCGAAACCGCCCACCCGTGCAAATTCCTTGACGTGGTGCAGGAGGCAACAGGAATCACGCCGCCACTGCCAGAGACTTTGAAAAGCTGCCTCAACAAACAGAAGGAGTCGATAAAAATCGACAACGACTACAAGCAGCTCGAAAAAATATTGGCTGACAGGTACTTATAATTTTTTTGGGGAAAATATTGTAAAAAAAAACAACAATTTCCCCAAAAAAACGTTAATATAGATAGACAACAATTTTTTTATGCACCCAAAAATGTCAGAAAATATCATTCATGACAACATAGCATATCCGCTGTACAAGCATACCAAGGGAGGACGCCTTGAATACTCGTACAGAGGGATTGTTGACTCTACCATCGTGGAGCACATCTTGGCGTTGGCGGAAGCTAATTTCTCCGACACCAAGGAGCAGATACTGGTGAGGAAGAGGGTGTATTTTATAATGGTGGAGGCGTTGCAAAACATCACGCGCCACCAAGATGTCTATAACGACCCAGACTTCGACCAAAGCGCGCTCTTCATCCTCAAGCGCAAAGAGCAGTCGTACTCCATCACCACGGCAAATCTCATCTTCGACACGGCGATAGAATCGTTGCGCAGCAAGATAGACAAAATCAACGCGATGGACGCCGACCAACTCAAGGCATACGCCAAGGAGATATTGAGCAACGGCACATTCTCCAGCAAAGGCGGTGCTGGCCTCGGTCTCATTGAGATGGCGCGTAAGTCGGGCAGCAAGTTCCAATACGAATTTGTACCTGCCAAATATGGGATGTCGATGTTTTATATGAACATCGAAGTCCCGATGTCGAAGGACATAACGCTCGTCCGCGACCCTCAGCGCATACACAAAATCCGCGAATACCGCTCGCTGCTCCAACAATGCCACGTTGCGCTCATGTACAGCGGCACACTCACGCAGAGCAACCTCAAAAACCTGCTCTCGATACTTGCAAAGCAAATAAACACCACCAAGCTCCTCAAAGCCAAAGTCAACAACCTGATGATAGAGATGCTCCAAAACATACTCAGATTCGGCGGCAGGCGCGAGGGCGACACAGAAAATGGATGTTTTGGAATGTTTGTGGTGTGCGAAGACAAGAAAGTGCTCAAACTCACCTCGGCAAACCTCATCGAAAATTCAAAAATAGAGTACACAAAGCAGATACTCGACATCGTGAACAACGCCGACAAGAATCAACGCATTGAGATGTACCACGACGATTCGCCAGGCAAGGCATTCATCGCCATCGCCAACAAGAGCCGCAATAAGTACACGTACTTCTTCGACCAAATTGACGATACTCATTCGCTGTACTCTCTCAACGTTTTCATCACCAAGGAAAACGAGAAAACGGTAACAATGTAATGCACTGAAATACAGCAGAAACAAAAAAATATAAAAAAAAGATTCAAAAAGATTTTGTACTATCAAAAATTAAACGTACCTTTGTAGCCGAATTTAAAAAACGATGGTTTCGGCCCCTTAGCTCAACTGAATAGAGCATCTGACTACGGATCAGAAGGTTGCAGGTTTGAATCCTGCA
>DGIK01000089.1 GCA_002393195.1 Bacteroidales bacterium UBA3824
TTTGTCAAAGATTTGTAAGATTTCTGTCCGTAAGGACACTCTTAAATCCTAATTATCAAACAATTGAATCAAGAATATGCCCGAATCCATCCAGTAGCCGTGCTCGTCGGCGAGCGACTGCATAGTTACTTTGAGATTTTCGGCGGCAACCTTCTTGCTCTCGCGATCCATTACGTTGCGGAGCGGTTTGAGTCGTTCCTTGTTGCGTGGGTCGCGCTCGATGTCAAACGAAAGCGGCTCGCGGTCTTTGAGGCTCTGTGCAGCCTGCGACGAGGCATACACAATCTTGTACATCGGCGACGAAATCCAATCGTCCGTGGGCATCTGACGCATACCGAGCATCATCTGTCCGAAGAATTTGATATTCTTGGCATCGGTATCGGGATCGAGGAACACTTCTTTCAAGCGCGCCTTGTTGGGGTCGTACTCGCCGATGAAGTCTGCCGTAGAACAGAAATTGCGTTTCAAGAGCGATGTGTCGATTGTGAAATCGTCGAGGCGGCGGAGTTTGCCAGCCATAAGCGCAACTGTTGCGCCGACAGCAACACAGGTCTTTGGATCTTTGATGACGCCCGTGCCCTCGGCAAACGGATACCAAGTGCCGATGCGGTAATGTCCGAGCTGAACGATGCGGTCGGGCGTTACGGGCAAGTATTTCAAGAACAGGTCGCGAACCACCGGCAAGAGGCTCGGACGGCCTGAGAGCAATACATAATCACATTCGTACTGCGAAATGATGCCGCAGAGGTCGCCAATCATCTTCTCTACAACGTCCTTGACCACCTTGTTGGTGCCTTCGTTGTCGAGTTCCCAAGTTACCTTCTCGATGTCAAAATCCACGCAGCCTTCCTTGCGGAACTCGTTGTTGATGTACTCGATGAGTTGAGAATTGGGATGGGGATAATTAACAAAGAACGAATCGAAACTCCTCTTCTCCGGCGGACGTTCCTCGGATGCGTGTTGAAGCACGTCTGTACCGATGGGGATTGCAATCTGCATTGCAAACTGTTTCTTCATCAACTTGTCCTTGGCGGTGGTGCGACCGAGGTAAGGACCAAAGAGGAAGTTCATCACGTTCACCGAATTGCGACAACCGCGTTTTTCGGCGGCTACCTTGATGGTGGGCAATACGATGCGCTCGATGACACGTTTCAGGATGTCGTCGCCCGCAAGATTGAAGCCCTCCCAAAACATCGGGGACGGCGTAAGTACGGAGATGTTGGCATCGGGGTTGGCCTGATAATTAGCAATCATCAAGTCCGTAGTGCCGCCGCCTATATCAACGCTCGCAATGCTTACCGCCGGAGACGACGGGTAGAGCGTGTCGGCGCGGAGTTTGCCAACTGTATTTATATAAAGGCGTGCATTGTTCATAAACCTGTCCTTGATTTCGCCATAGACGAAAGTCAATTGGTTGCAGGTAGCCTCGTCGTAATTCCAATCCTCGCGCTTGTCGGCATCGCGGCGGATGTCGTCGGCGTCGGGGATGATGGAGAGGTTTTCGTCGATGAAATTGTTGCCAAAATACGACTTCAACGCATTGAGAGCCTCCTTGGCGTGTTCGCGGAGGATTATTTGCTCAGTCTCGAGCATTGCTGTCGGGCAGGTGAGGACGATGCGTTTGAGTTTGCGCGGGAGGTTTTCCTGACCCTGACGCTTGCGGAAGTTGTAACTATTGACGTAACTTACAGCCTGCATGAAAATCTCGGCGAGTGCAAATGTCATCAACGAACTGCGCGAGAAATACGGGTTCATCGCTGGGTAGGGAGTTTTCATTTCGGGGTCTTGCGCAGCCTTTTCGCGCTCAGATTCAAGGAGTTTGCCGTCTTCCGTGAAGAGTTCGGCGATGCCATAGAGTGCGGGCTTTGCAAACTGCTCGTCGGTCTTTGAAATGTATGTCCACGGGAAGGCGCGTTTTTCGGTGTCCCAAAGGTAACGCTTGGGCGACGACATCACAGAATTGTTGTTGTCAGCGGTATTGAGCACCGTAAGCCTCTGAGCCTCACGACCAATGCGCACGAGCGAGGGCCACGCAAACGCCTTGGGATTGCCGGAGAGAATGAATTGAGATTCGTCGCCGAGCGATGTCTTCACGAATGCAACCCTCATATCAAAAGGATCGCTGTAAGTGCGGTCGGGGTAAGTCATATCGCGGATTTCGAGCGGCACGGCGTCGGTAAATTCAAAGGGCTGTCCAGTCCTTACCGATTCCACAAGAACGCCAGTGGTGCGCGAGTTGCCGACATCGAGGATGAGGTCAACGTCAATGCAAACGTTGTGGGTATGGAGAGTCAACTTCGGGAAAGTATCAGCCTTGCCCAATACCTTCAACAACGTCAGGTAGAATGACGTGTGGAGGAAGTTGTAATCCTCGTCGTGCTTGCCAAGGGCGGCGCGTTTTTTCTCAAACTCGTTTTTCAACCAATCCTGCACCCACGGACGAGCGCAGAAGAAGAAGTTGTCGTCGGGCTTTACGGCGCACTCAAATACTGAGTTTTGCGCGTCCTTGACGGTCGGCGTGAGGTACGCCTCCTGATTGTCCTCGCAGCGGGTATCGAAGGCAAGCACCACATTGTGAGTGTATTCGCTGTCGTCGTCAGTACCCGAAATGCGACTAATCCACATCATCGCCCACGTCTCGGGACCCTGCTGGAATTTGGTGCCGTCATAACTCTTCCTCAGATAAGGAATCGGAATCCAAACACCTTCGTAACTCTCCACAGCCTCACGCGCCCTCACGGTAACAATCTTGTGCTCCGGGATTGGCTTAATGAGATTCTGAGGAATCCTTGCCTCCACAATCTCGCCTGTGGCGGGGTCGGTGGCTACTTTCTGGATTTCCTCCGTGAACTCGATATATTTTTGGAGTTTTTCGTGGTAGTAGGGGAACACGAAGGTAATCTCCTTGTTGCCCTCGATGTCCTCCTCCAATTTTTCATAAAAGTCGCCGTTTACCTTCATAGCATCCGCCTTCATTCCAAGGTTCACCTTTACGGAATGAAACTGAATGCCTGAATTGGCTATTAAACTGAAATCAGCCATAGTTTATTAATGGTTATTTGTAACAATAATTGATTGTCTTTTCTTTACAACGTCAAATCCAAATCCATTTCGTCGTCAGCATTTTGTACGGGCGGCGGAGCGGATGGAGTTGGTGGAGTGTTGACTACGGGAGGTGCAGCGGGCTGAGCCGGAGCGGGGTTTTGTACCGCCGATGCGCCACCGGCAGGCACTTCGCAGATGTCGTGATATACACGCTGCGCCTGCCAGCCATTGTCGCCAAGGAAACGGTCGCTGTAACTCTCGCCACGCGCCAAGCAATACATACCAATGCGCGTGCCGTTGGAAATGAAGGTCGCCGTTGATTTGCGCGACTTGCTGATTTTCAACCCGTTGGTCTTGTTGATTACCGGCCTCAGAGATTCGAGGTCGAGAACGAAAGGTTTGTCGTCGTAGCATCCGTCCATCTTTACATAGACTATATACATCCTCGGCGTGCCAGCCATAAGGAAGTTGACAAACGTGCTACCTATTGTAAAAACGGCCTCTTTTCCAGACGGTGCATCAATGCTAACGTGCAACCCGACAGAATCTTGCCGCCATTTTAATGTGTCCATAATAATTGTTGTTTGTATTGGTTGACAAATGTAATAAAATATTTTTGGAAAAAACAAATATTTTGAAAGAAAAAATTTTTTGATGGGACAAAAACCAAAAATCCAAGGATTTTTTTTATCTTTGCGCCAAATAAATACAATAAAAATACATCACACACCATGAAAAAAACAATGCTTACTCTTGTCGCGATGATAATCTACATTGCGACATCAATGGCGCAGACCCTGTATGAAGTCAAGTATTATGACCTTGACGACAAGCAGACATACAAGGGCCTCTTCTTCTACACCGATGACGACAACTGCTTCCTGCGCTGCGTCAACAAGAAAAACCAGTATTGGGAGCGCAACTACTACTGCCAGTATGAGAAAGCAGACGGAGCTCATTATCTCTACTTTCTCCCGCAACCGAGCGAAAGCAAAGACGAACCAATTTTCCCCGCATTCTGCATGGCGTACAGCACCAACGGAGAGTTTGAAACCACAACATGGGCAATCTTCCAGGACGTCTATGGAGAAGAAGAACTCCGCGACGAAAACATGAAGGAAGTAGATTACTTCCGCGAGGTAAACCTGGCAGAGAAAGACAAGAAGTACTTCCTCCAATTCTACGACGAGGACGAGACGATGTTCAAGACCATCATGAGAGCCAAGCAACAACTCTCGGAGCAGGACAACGGCAACAATTCCAACGACAACAATTCCAACAACAACGACTACACTCCCGACAGCAACGCGCCAATAACGATGCACCTTTTGCTTGTAGCCGCCACCAAAGACGAATCCATCGGCGAATCCGTAACCACCGACGTAAACCTCGTGAAGAAAAACTTCAGCGGAATCGCCAAAAAACTCGGCATCGCATACAAAGAAACAATCATCGCAGGCGACGACTTCGAGAAATCCAACATCCAAAAAGCGGTAAGCCGACTCTCAGTGGGCAGCAACGACGTAGTAGTATTCGTATATTCGGGACACGGATTCCGCTTTGACGACGACACCGACGAACACCCGCGCATGTACCTCACATACGACGGCGACCTCAATGAAAACACCGAAATAAGCACCACCGAAATATACAACGAAATAACAGCCAAAAAAGCCAGACTCACAATATTCCTCACCGACTGCTGCAACTCCAAGGCGGGAGTACAACGAGCAGAAGTGGAATCGGTGGCATTTGGCACCCGCGCCGCCAACAACAACGTGGACATCAACAAACTTAGGGCATTATTTGTGGAAGAAAGCGGCACCATCCGCGCCACAGCAGCCAAGCCTGGACAATATGCTCGCTGCGACGCATCGGGCGGTTTTATGCTCACCTCAATACTCAACAACATCAAGGCGCAGTCGAGCGCGCTCAACGACAAACAGCCCTCTTGGAACACAATCGTAGAAAACGCCAGCAAGGCGGTGGCAAAAAAAACTTCTAACATAATAGACGAGGCTGGCAACACAGAACAGCCACAGGTTGTAGTTAGGTCGGTAAAAGTGAAAAACTCGCCCTCATCTGGCAAAACTTCCGCACTCGCAGACAACAGCTACGAAGAATCCACCAAAGGCTCTACAAACAATGACGAGGACGGCGACTTCACCGCCTTCCTGTGCCTCCTGATTCCCGTACTCGTAATCATAATCCTTATCATAGTGATTGTCAAATTGCTGAAGAAAAAGAAAAATCAGTAAGGTAGATTTTCTACTTTGTATTAATTAAAATATGACTTAGAATATATCGGCGGTCAGCACTGATACATTCTAAGTCATATTTCTTTTTTCGGATTCGTATCTGTTAATATTTTCGGTTCGTGAAAAGGAGATTATTTGCAACGAACACACCAATGTAAAAAAAAATTAATAGCTTAAAATTATTTGAATTATTAAATTGATTGTCAACTATTTAATAGCTGCTATATCATCAGGGGTGAGACCTGTGCAATCAGCAATGGTTTCGAAGTCAAGACCTTTTGCAATCATCTTACGAGCAGTTTCGATGGCTTGGGCTTTTGCACCTTCCGCACGACCTTCTGCACGACCCTCGGCACGACCTTCGGCACGTCCTTCCGCAAGACTTAATTCTCTGACAGTCTTGTCCCTGTCGTTGCGAAGGAACTCCATACCCCAAAATCCATCGTAATAGCCAC
>DGIK01000189.1 GCA_002393195.1 Bacteroidales bacterium UBA3824
AAAGGCGAAATCAACTTTTCACTTGACGAAATATGTGAATTGGAAAACGCATTGAATATTGCCATTTTACAATACGAGTTTGCATAAATTTACTATGACAGGCAGAATCCACTCCCTTGAATCTTTCGGCACGGTTGACGGGCCGGGAATACGGTTTGTAGTCTTCTTGCAAGGCTGCCCGATGCGGTGTATGTTTTGTCATAATCCTGATACGTGGGATGTCAACGCGCCCGTGCAGTACGAAATGTCGCCCGACGAACTCTACGACGAGGTGAAAAAATACAAGAACTACATCAAAAAAGGCGGCGTAACAGTCTCCGGCGGCGAACCGTTGATGCAGGCGGAGTTTGTGGCGGAATTTTTCAAGATTTGCCAACAAAACGGCATACATACAGCCCTCGACACATCGGGCGTCATCTTCAACGACAAAGCACGCAAAGTGTTGGAATTCACTGATTTGGTGTTGTTGGATATAAAAACAACCGACGACACTTTACATAAAACATACACCGGCTGCACCCGCGACAACAACCACAAATTTTTGGAATATTTGCAGCAAATTGGCAAACCCACTTGGATTAGGCACGTTGTAGTACCAGGCTACACTTACGACGACCGCCGACTAAAAGCCGTTGCTGATTACCTTTCGCAATATTCTGTAATACAACGCATTGAACTATTGCCCTACCACACAATGGGTCGCTTCAAATACGAAAATCTCGGCATCAAATACCCATTGGAAGGCGTCAAAGATTTGACGGACGAGGAATTGAAGCACGCCCAAACGTTTTTCAACTAAATTCCTCCGCCACCCGTACTGCCGTGCCGTTGCAAGCAACCATAATCATACTATTTTTGGGGCCAATCGTGCCAAAATCGAAATTGATGCCAATGACGGCATTTGCGCCGAGAGATTCGGCACGTTTGCACATTTCGGCGATGGCGTCCTCCTTGCCTTCACGGACTACCTTTTCGTAAGAGCCGGAGCGTCCGCCGATAAAATCACGGATTTTGGCAAAAAAATCCTTGAAAGCATTTGCGCCGATGATTACCTCGCCGCTCACGATGCCAAGATATTCCACAATCCTCGCATCAGAAATATTGTTGGTGGTAGTTACAATCATAATATTTTTAAGTTTAATGTCCGAAACAAAAATAATCCATTTGCCCGAAACATACAAAATTTTTTCCATCACCTTGCGCATTTACGTATTTGCCATAAGTTTTTCACTAAAACAACGCCATCACGTTTGGCGGAAAAAATTGCACGACCTACCTTTGTGCCGCAATACAAAAAACATCACAAATGGTACATATCAACGAAAATTTTGCAAAACTTCCTGCGGGCTACCTGTTTACCGAAATAGGACGCAGAGTATCTGAATATCAGCGTCTTAATCCCGACGCACAAATCATCCGCATGGGCATTGGCGACGTTACATTGCCGCTGCCAAAAGCCTGCATCGAGGCAATGCACAACGCCGTGGACGAAATGGCGGCATCCGAAACATTCCGTGGCTACGGTCCCGAACAAGGCTACGAATTTCTTCAACAGAAAATCAGCAAATACGACTACAAGCCGTATGGAGTTGACATCGCCACAGACGAGATTTTTGTGAGCGACGGCGCAAAATCCGACACCGGCAATATTGGCGACATCCTCGGCATCAACAACAAAATAGCCGTCACAGACCCCGTATATCCGGTCTATGTGGATACAAACGTGATGGCGGGTCGCGCCGGACATTTGCAGGCAGACGGCTGTTGGTCAAACATTGTCTATATGCCCGTCAATGCCGAAAATAATTTTGTGCCGGAGTTGCCAAAAGAGGACGTTTCGGTGATTTATCTATGCTTTCCCAACAATCCCACGGGCACCACGCTCACCCGCTCGCAACTGAAAGTTTGGGTGGATTATGCGTTGGAATACAAGGCGTTGATACTATTTGACGCAGCATACGAGGCGTTCATTACGGAGGCTGATGTGCCACATTCCATCTACGAAATCGACGGCGCAAAGAAAGTGGCAATCGAATTTCGCAGTTATTCCAAGACGGCGGGATTCACCGGCACGAGGTGTTCATATACCGTAGTGCCCAAAGAATGTGTGGCTTACGACAATAGCGGCAAGGCGTATGCGCTCAACAATTTTTGGCGTCGTCGTCAATGCACCAAATTCAACGGCACGCCTTACATCGTGCAGCGCGGCGCGGAAGCCATCTACACCGAGGAAGGTAGGCATCAGGTAAAGGCAATCGTCAATTATTATCTCCATAACGCACAAATCATTCGCAACTCACTATCAGCCAAAGGTTTTGCCGTATATGGCGGCGTAAATTCGCCCTACGTTTGGGTGAAGACTGGCGGCACGGATTCTTGGAAATTTTTTGATTATCTTCTCCACGAAAAACACATTGTAACCACCCCCGGCGTCGGTTTTGGACCTTCGGGCGAGGGCTACGTCCGCTTGACAGCTTTCAACACGTTGGAAAAGACGCAGGAGGCAATGGCGAGAATTTAACGAAAAAAAAATTTGCGGCATTAACGACAATATATTATTTTTGCGCATTGAAACCCCAAAAGAATTTTGATATGAAAATTACCAAAATGATACTCGCCGCAATGCTTGCAATTGGCTCGTTTGCGGCAAGCGCGCAAAATACCGACGACGATGATTTGTTGGAGTTTGAAAAAGAAGCCGCCAACAACGACAACGGATTCCATTTCTCCACCGAGTTTGCCACACGCGATGTCTGGCGCGGCGGATTTGTGAGTAGCGCGGCTTTTGAGCCTGAGCTCTCATACTCCATTGGCGGACTTTCGATAGGCACCTTGGCGGCATGTCCGCTCAATTCGAGCAACGACCACTACAACGAACTCGATTTCTATATTGAATACGCCTTTGACTTCGGCATGTCGCTGATGCTCACCGACTATTGTTGGAACAACGCCAACGACAAGTTTGAGTATTTTGGCAAGTACAAGGACAACCACCTCCTCGAGGCGACGCTCGGGTACGACCTCGGCGCAGTGTGCGACAATGTGCCGCTGTCATTCAATGCCAACACCATAGTAGCTGGCGCCAACCGCAAGGAAAACGACGACCAGGCCTTCTCTACATATATGGAACTCGTATATGCACCGTCGCTCAAAAATATAGACCTCAGCCTGACATTCGGCGTGGCTGCGGAACCCGAAGATGCGGCAATGTACTCGATGAAGGGCGGCTTCAACATCGTCAACATTGACCTTGGACTGAGCCACGACTTCAAAATCAAAAATGTAGCTACGCTCACCGTCAAGACCGACCTCATCTGCAATCCCTCAGGCCTCAACGACGACCGTGGCGACGCTTACGCCATCGGAGGAATTGTAATTTCATTTTAAATAGCCAATGAAACTCCGCTCCACACATATCAAACTCATCACAGCGTTGCTGTTTTTGGCGATGACGCTCATTGCGCCGGTCGCCCAAAACTGCCACGTCGCCTATCACGTTGACAATATGGATATTGCGGGCGATACTGTGAGCGAGGCTTGTGCGCTGTGTAGTTTGGAATTTCCGGCATTTGAGGATTGCAACAGCAATCCAGTCATCAGCACAGTGGAGCGCAAGGCGTGCGTATATGTGCCGTCGATAGTAGGAAATCTCTGTAACAACCCGATAAAATCGTTAGTAATCCGGGGTCCGCCCGAAGCATAGCATCTTTTTTACCCTTTTATTTATAGATTTCTACATAATTTTTTAACATCCTATATCACAGATGCTTGCAAAGGCGTATGCTACTGCATTGTGTATATGTGTGTGTATGGGCGTGTACGCGCAAGACGTGGAGCACGACGCTATCACCATACAAGACAATGCCACAAGACGCAAACTCCTGACTACCAAGTCGGTAGAGAGTGTTGACAATGAGTTTATAATGGGCAATTTGGGCGGCAGCCTCAGCGAAAGCCTCGAAAAAATCCCCGGACTTTCGTCCATCACGATAGGTTCGTCGCAGGGCAAACCTGTCGTCAGAGGACTTGGTTTTCAGCGAGTAGCCGTCATCGAAGACAACATCCGACACGAATCCCAACAATGGGGCAGCGACCACGGTCTCGAAGTGGATCAATATTCCGTACTCGAAGCCGAGGTTATCAAAGGCCCTGCGTCGTTGGAATACGGTTCGGATGCCGTGGGTGGCGTGTTGCGGCTCAATACCCAAAAAATCCCACCAAAACACACCCTCAAAGGCTGCGTAAATATGACCGCCAAAAGTAGCAACGGATTTTTTGGCGGTTCGGCGGACGTGGAGGGGCGCAAGGAGAAGTTTTTCTTTTCCGTAAGGGCTACTGCACAAGATTACGCCGATTACAAAGTACCAACCGACTACATCAGCATCTATTCTTATAGGGTGAAACTGAAAGACCACCGTCTCAGGAACACTGCCGGGGCTGAGCGCGACTTTGCCGTGTCGGCGGGCGTTGTTGGCAACAACTATAAACTCCGCGCAAGCATCTCAAACGTCAATTCGGAGGGCGGGATGTTTGCCAACGCGCACGGCCTCGAACCGCGCCGCGTCAACGAAGCCGCCCACGACCGCAACATCCGCGACATTCTTTCGCCGTCTTACAGCGTCAACCACTTGAAAACCGCGCTGCAATTGGACCATTGGACTGCATCGGCGACTTTCACCATAAACGCCGCCTATCAGCACAACCACCGCGAAGAATTGAGCGAATACGTAAGCCACGGCTATATGCCAACGCATTGTCCCGAAACGTTGCAAAATCCTGATACAGAATATCTTTACGACAAAGATGTGCTGTCGCTCAACGCCGTTGCCACCGTTCCCGTAAAGGAAATATTACTCAAAAGCGGCATCAGCGGCGAATATCAGCGCAACGAAATCGGCGGAAGATGTTTTATAATTCCGGGGTTCAGGAGTATGACGGCGGGGGCTTTCTCGTCGTTGGAATACAGGATTTTGGGCGGCACGGTCTTGCAGGCGGGTGTTCGTTATGATGTTGGCAACATCAAGACAGACAGATACTTGGATTGGTTTGCCACGGAAGGCGAATACGTAACGAGGGCGGAAGATTTGGACAGGAATTTTGGCGATTTTACATTTGGCTGCGGCGTAAGCACACGCCACGGCAAGATGAATTACAAACTCATCCTCGCCAAAGGTTTCCGTATGCCAATCGCCAAGGAACTCGCCGCCAATGGTGTCAATTATCATAATTTTAGTTATGAAATTGGCAATCCAAACCTCAAAAGCGAAACCTCGTATCAGGCTGATTTTCAGTTAGATTACTTGTCGAGAATGTTTACGGTGTCGATGTCGCCGTTTGTGGGATATTTTGGCAATTACATATTCCTAAACCCCACGCCGCGCTTCGACCGTCTGTACGGCAACGGCAATCAAATCTACAATTATACGCAGTGTCGAGTTTTGAGGTACGGAGGCGAGATGGAGGCGCGTTTTGTAGCCGACAATAGGTTTGCGCCCTTCCACCACACCAAAATCGAAGTGGTCCTGAGCGGCGAGTTTGTGAAATCGCGGCAGTTGGACGGCGAGAAGGAAGGCTACTCGCTGCCCTTCGCCCCGCCCGCAACAATCGGAATGGAAACCGTCTTCACATACCGCCTCAAAGGCGACAAAGACAAGCCAAGCAAATGTGTTTTTCAGGAATTTTATATAGGAATCGACACGAAAAAAGCCGCAAAAGTTACCGACATCGTGCCGCCCGAAAACCCAACAGACGGATATTTCGTGGCGGAATTTTCGGCAGGCTGTTCGGCGGTGGTTTTCGGCAAGGAAGTTTCGTTGTCATCGAGGGTAAAAAATTTGTTCAACACGGTTTACTTCGACCACACGAGTTATTACAGGCTCATCAACGTACCGGGTCAGGGGCGTTGCGTGATAATTAGTCTGACCGCAAAATTCTAATCAATTTAATCATTAAAAACAAAATGAAAAAGTTACTGACAATCATCGCGTCGGCATTAATTATGTCGGCAATCACATCCTGCGACAATGACGACGACAAGACCATCGACACCGAAAAACCGCAAATCAACGCATCAATCGACGGTGCATCGCCCGCAAACGCCGCCACATTCTACTTCGGCGAGGATATTCCCGTGAAGTTGCTCCTCACTGACAATGAGGAACTTGGCTCGTTCAGCGTCAACATCCACAACAACTTCGACCACCACTCTCACTCCACCG
>DGIK01000040.1 GCA_002393195.1 Bacteroidales bacterium UBA3824
ATTTGAAAAAAATATGTATATTTGCCGCAAAAAAATGAAAATGAAATTCATAACTACAATATTTCTGCACCTTGCAACGGCGGCAATAGTCGCCGCGCAGGGCGTGGATTTTAGCACATTGACGCCTACCAACCACCA
The DNA here is from genome assembly GCA_002393195.1 of Bacteroidales bacterium UBA3824. Classification (GTDB taxonomy): domain Bacteria; phylum Bacteroidota; class Bacteroidia; order Bacteroidales; family UBA3824; genus UBA3824. Next base: position 139 of record DGIK01000040.1, read on the forward strand.
AATTGCCTTCCCCGACGGCACAACGGCGGCGTACAAGGCATACGAGCGCATCCGTTACATCGACAATGCAATTGACACTAACTCTCAGTGTCTCAGCATTTTTGTACCCAACGATGCCAAGCCCGACGCGCCAATCATCCTGAAAACATACACCACCGACTTCCGCAGCGCAACGCCACAACGTCCGTCCCCAAAAGACGAAACAGGCATCGCGCTCCGCAACGGCATCATTGTTTGCATTGCCGGCTGTCGTGGACACAACTCTATGCAAATCAGCACCATAGAAGTACAAACAAAAGGCAAGAAAAAGAAGAAAAGGAAATCGTCGATGGAGACCGACGTCGCCTATTGCGGCAAACTTCCCGCGCCGCTCATCGACCTCAAAGCCGCCGTGCGCTACCTCCGCGCCAACGACAGCAAAATCCCCGGCTCGTCCGAAAAAATAATCGCAACCGGCTGTATGGCGGGCGGCGGGCTTGCGGCACTATTGGGCGCAACAGCCGACAATCCTTTTTTTGAACCGATGCTCAACGAAATCGGCGCGGCAAAATCCTCCGACAAGGTTTTTGCTGTGGCTTGTTTTGCGCCGCTCACCGACCCAAGCAACGCCTCAAAATCCGGCGAATTTCTAATGGAAAACCGTGGCGATTATGCGCGGCACATCGATTCGCTCACATTGTTGATGCCCGAATCTGAAACACCGCTGTTGTCAACAAATTATCGTAAATATCTGAAAGACATCATGTTTGAATCTGTGCGCGAGGCATTGTCCAATCACATAATCATCGACGAAGATATGGGCCCCGATTATTATTCAGACACCCGCGACCCCGACGATTTGTCGGAATACATTGTGAATTTCGACATTGAAAGGTACATCGCCGCACTCCGTCCGCTCGCCCCAAAAAGCGGCTTCAAACAATATTTCAACACCCTCGCCTCAAAAGCCTACGGCGACCGAACAGACAAAGATTATCCACTGATAATCAGGCAGATGAACATTGCGACACACCTCAACTCCCCCACTCCATCAACACCCAAAAAATGGCTCATCCGCCACGACGCATTCGACGCATCAGTGCCAATCACCGAAAGCATCACCCTCTACACAATGCTCTCAAACGCAGGCATCAACGTAGATTTTAGAGTGCCGTGGTATGGCAAATATGATTACAAAGAGGTTGTAAAATGGATTTTGGGGTTATAAATCAACCATTTGCATAACTGTGCATTCCGCCGAGGAAATAATTCACGCCAAAATATGTCATCAAAACAGTCAGGAAAGCAAGCACGAAAAAGAGATGCGTTTTGCGATCGTTTTGAAGAAATTTCAACGAAACACGGTGAAAACCAACTGCATAAACCATAAATGCAATCAACGCCCAAGTCTCTTTTGGGTCCCAACTCCAATATCGTCCCCACGAGATATTTGCCCAAACCGCACCAAAGAAAATTCCTATACCTAACAAAATTTCAGCGGGATAGAGCATTATGCGGCTGAGGATGGTGAGTTGTGTGAGCTTTTCTTCGTCTTTGATGAAAAAAGAAAAAATTCCATTGAAAAACGTGAACGCCAACAGCGCGTATGCAACCATAATCGTGGAAACGTGCGCACTCAAAATCGGCGAATTTAATACCGGCATCAGCGGCGTAATTTGCGGATTTCGTTGACCGAGCCACGCCACCAAAAGTGTGAAGCCCGAAATCAAAAATCCAAAGGGCGTGAGTATCTTGATTTTGTTGCCGAAAATCAACGCTAATATCATAATTATGAGCGACATAAAGAGCATTGTCTCATAGCCGTTGCCCATCGGAACACGTCCCGAAACATACCACCGCAAAATGTATCCGCAGAGGTCAAAAATCAATGAAATTACCAACAAAATTCTTAATGATTTGAATACTTTTATTGGAAATTTTTTGGCAACTATCATTACAAAAAACGCCAAAAATCCTATGGTGAGATTTGCCATAAAAAGGATTTTGGCAAAGTTGATTTTGTTGTAAATTATTTCGGCGTTAATCTTTGATTCTGAGATTTTTACGTCAGAATCTTGAAACAGTTTACCGCTCGTTAGCATGAGAATCAAGCCGATTTTTTCGTCTACTTCGCGGACGGCTTTCGTTACTTCTACAGTGTTGAGGCGGTAATTTTCGTTTTCGTCAAAAAAGTCGGCAAACGAGGCGTATTTTTCAACGCCAAGTTGACGTTGCAAATCGGCATCTTTTATCAAAATCATCTTTTCGTCTTTCCAAACTTCGGGACGGTAAATCCATCCGCAAACCACTTGTTCGGCAGTGAGATTATAATAATTCGGTTTGCCGTAAATCTTTGATACAAAATCTCTTGCCATTGTGTTGAACGGCGCGATACGACCGTTATAAACAATCTGTTTTGTGGAAATTTTGTCAGATTCTTCAAAAGAAATTGTTGGCACTTGCTTGGTCTGAGAATTTGCCGTCAAAATAAGACAAATAAATAATACAAAAAGTCCACCTTTCTTTAATGACGGATGCTTAATCAAATTGAGGAAATCGCTCTTTTTTGAAAACAAAATCCACAATCCCGACAATGCAAAAAGCATGTATCCCAAATACGTGAGCGGCGTACCATACGGGTCGTAATTGACTGATAGAATGGTGCCTCGGTAATCCTCGTCAAAACTTGTTTGGTAAAATCTGAAACCGTTTTTCTTATAAATATTGTTCATAGAAATAACGGATTTTTCGCTATTGACGGTGATATAACTCTCAAAATCTTGCGGCATTGTGGTTCCCTGATAATTTTTTATGAGAAAACTATCCAACTTCATCTCAAAACCGAGACTTTCTTTCCACATATTTTCTTTGAGCACAAAATAATCCGCACTTTCATTTTCGCGCAGATGCAACACTCCCTCCTTGCTTGTAATGTGCGTCATCAATGCGCCCAACAATATGACTACCAACGATATATGAAATAAAAATACCGGCAGTTTCCTATACAATTTTTTGATGAACACCACCAACGCCCCCGCCGTCAGCACCGCCCACAATCCACAAAACCACGCTGTGGAATAAAAATGTTCGACAGCGTATGCCTGACTAAAAAACGTCGTCACCGCCATTGAAATTAGCACGGCGATGAAGGCGGCGAGAATGGTGATTTTTAAGATTTTACGCATAATTCTTGTATGTTACGAGCGTAAACGAGTTACGCCCCTACCACCGCCATACACTCCATCTCTATCAGCCAACCTGGACGGCAGACGGGGGCGAGGGTAATTACCATCGGGACATTGACAAAGGTGTCGTGCATAATCTTGGTTACAACCTGATAATCAGCCACATCGCGGAGATAACAGATGATATGCGCAAGGTCGCTGAACGATGCGCCGCCTTCGTTGAGAAGTGCGCGGACGTTTTCTATCATTCTGAGAGTCTGCGCCTTGATGTCGCCAGGGGCAACTATTGCGCCTTTGTTGTCTATGGATGCCGTGCCGGAGATTATGATGTGGCGGCGGTCATCGTAATCAACCGTGGTGCCGCGCTCAAATGTAACGCCATAATCGGACGTGCGGTTGAGATGGTCGGCGGCGTAGAGAAATTTCATTTGACCTGGTTGCAATCCGCCAACGCAATACGCATCCATTACAGATGTGATTTCTTTTTGGGCGTGGCGACCGCAAATGCCTGTGCTACTGATATAATGGGTGTCAACTGTGAGACCATTTTCATTGAAATTATCACGGCGAGCCTTTACAACGGCGGCATAATTTACGTCAATGTTTTGAACATAAAACCACGTGCGCACGCAGTTGTCGGCAATGTTGAGCCCATTGTCTTTAAGCATATTTTCGAGATACCAAAGTTGGTCGGCGGTTTCCAAGTAGGTTTCAACGGTTTTAAACACGCAATTCGCAGTGTAGAAATGCGTGTATCCATTCGCCGAAACCTTCACAGTAAATTTGTCAACACGCTCTACCTCAACGTTTTGGCGGAGATAAACCAAAGCGGCAATTTTTGCACCGTGCAATGGCGGCTGTTCAATGTAAGCAAGGGCAATGTCGCCAACGATGGGACTGATTTTTTCAATCGCAGTCTCAGCCTGATTAGCCGCATCGGAAAGCATAAGTCGCACAAATACAGGTGTATAGCCGTTGTTTTTGGTAATTACAGAACCAACACCTTCTGCCACAGCGTCCAACTGTTCATAAAACGTGAGCAAAGGGTTGCAGGTGGTAACGATGGCATGGATTTCGCCGTTGCCGTCGCCTGCAAATGTGGATGTTTTAACTTCAAAATTATCTTTGGTATATGTTGAAAAATTCATCTTTTAATCGTTTTTGGTTTGAGAGTGCAAAGATACAAAAATTATTCGTTTTTGCGCTCGTCTGATTACAATTTCACACTCGAAATATCCACTAACCCATTGACAATTGCGTAAATAGTCAAGCCGGCGGGTGAGTGGATTTGGAGTTTGCGGGCGATGTTGCGGCGGTGCGTGATTACGGTGTGGACGGAGATATTGAGACGGTCGGCAATCTCCTTGTTTTGAAGGCCTTGCACTACGCCAACTATCACATCTTTTTCACGGTCGGAGAGTGCCTCGCCGCTCTCCTGTGCACCGTTGAACACCATCGACGAGATGTTTT
>DGIK01000116.1 GCA_002393195.1 Bacteroidales bacterium UBA3824
GCGGTGAATATCAAACAATTATCGCTTATGCAAGATATGAATTTTTGGACAACATTTTCGTTGGTTGCAGTAATTATCGCACTATGCGTCATTGGCCTTGGAATACAGATATTTTGGGGCAAGAGAAAACGTTTTCCGCAATACGAAGTGGGTGAAAACGAAGAAATGCAAAAGCGCGGCATCTACTGTATGAACCAACTCCAACAGATGATAGACCGCGAAATCATCGAGGGGCGCAAATCCCGTCAACAGCCCTCCCTCGACGACTGCGAAGGCTGCGCCCTCCTCAATTCCGACTGCAAAGTCAGGGCATTGAAGGAGAAGAAGATAAAGGAGATGGAGGGGGAAGCGGAAAAATAACGCTCCAAATTTTACTGAAATTTATGGAGCGGTACTCCGAATTTTACTGAAATTTTCGGAATGCCACTCCATTTTTTCATTGAAAATCCAAAGTATAACTTGCAATTTTCATTGAAAATCCAAAGTACAACTTGTGATTTTCATTGAAAATCCAAAGTACAACTTGCAATTTTCATTGAAAATCCAAAGTAGAACTTGCGATTTTCATTGAAAATCCAAAGTACAACTTGCGATTTTCAATGAAAATCCTAAGTAAAAATTTGTTTATCTCAAAAAATAGCATTACCTTTGAGCCGTCAAACAAATAAAAACCGAGGCTATGCTAAACCGTATATTACAGATAAACAAAGAGTTAGAAACAAGCATCTTCCTATTTGGCGCACGTCAGACGGGAAAAAGCACATTTTTGCGTCAACAACTCAAAAATGCAACCTACATTGATCTACTCGACACTACTCTTAGCGACAGGTTTTCACGCCGCCCCGGTCTCCTTTACGAAATGCTCGAAAGTCAACCGGATGGCTCCATTGTTGTGATTGACGAAATACCCGAAGTGCCCGAACTTCTCAACGAAGTGCACCGACTTATTGTGCAAAAAAAACATATTTTCGTATTGTGCGCGTCAAGTGCACGAAAACTAAAACGGAAAGGACACAACACACTTGGTGGTCGCGCATTTCCTGTGTATTTTTTCCCATTGGTAAGCGCGGAAATTCCCGATTTCAATATCGACAAAGCTGTCAATTGTGGAATGTTGCCGGCACATTACCTTTCAGAAAATCCATCAAGACTGTTGTCGGCGTACATCGACATTTATTTGAAAGAGGAAATCAAGGAAGAGGCTCTCGTCAGAAATCTAAAAGCATTCCAACGTTTTCTCGAAGTGGCGGCAATCTGCGACGGCGAAATTATCAACAGCAACAATATCGCCCAGGATTGTGGCGTGAGCGCGACAACGGTAAATGCATATTTCGACATTTTGGAAGATACGCTGATTGGCTACCGCATACCCGCTTTTTCAAAAGTGGTGCAGCGCAAACTCGTACAGGCACCGAGATTTTATTATTTTGACGTTGGAGTTGCCAATCATCTGATGCACCGCCAAGCGATGAAACGCGGCACGCCTGAATATGGACACGCCTTTGAACATCTTGTCGTTCAAGAGATTGTGGCATATTTGGGTTACAATCATAGCAACGAAAAAATCTCATATTGGCGCACATACACAGGCATTGAAGTAGATGCGATATTGGGCGACGCAAGGGTTGCCATCGAAATAAAATCGGCAGAAGAAGTAATGACCAAACACATCAAAGGTCTCAAAACCTTTGGCGAAGAACACCCAAAATGCCGGCTTATAATCGTGTCGCTCGACATTTTCAACCGTCGTATGGGCGAGATTGAATGTCTGTATGTGAAAGATTTTTTCAAGAAGTTGTGGGCGGGGGAGATATAATTATTTCACCCCCGCAACTTCCACCAAAACCCTATCAAAATCATAATACTTTGCCAAGCCGTGCTCGTTGCCTTTTGAGAAAAACATCAGATTAAAATCGTTATTTTTCTTATAAAAAGTGATTGATTCTTCGTCGCCGAGGCGGGTGCGGACATTGAGGCGGAAGATGGAATCGGCGGGCGCAAATTGCTCTGCATCAACGTATTTAACGGCACGATACGTACCAGCAATGCTGCCAAGCCATTGACGGATTGACTGTTCGGGGATGTCGGTGATGACGTTGCCATCCATACCCCTAATTTCAAAACCATCAGCCACCGCCGATATAAAAAACGACTGCGCAGGGTCGGCGAAATTCTCAACAGAAATTTTGGAAATATTATAAGGCGTCAATTCCAACAATGACAAATCCTTCCAGTAATCCGCCGCCGCCGAAAAGTTGACAATCGGGTTTACATTAAGACCTGGAACGCCCACAATGTAACATTTGCCGCCATCAACGCTGCCAATCATTTGCGACGAACCGGCAACAGCTTTAAGGCGGATATTTTTGATTTCGCCGCCCGACGGCTTTTTCAAAATTATTTCTGAATCAAACGCGCCGTCCTGCGGATGATTGCTCAATCCCATCACTTGGACATCGCGCAACACATTGAAAAACGCCGCGATTTTGTATTCGTCGCAACTGCAAAGCCGATGCCCATCAGCATCCGAAACATACCACGCCGTATCTTTGGCGAGGTGCAAATTCTTGTTGCCGTCAATGATTTCCACGCCGCCTACTTCCGTCTCAACAACTTGAAAATCCTTGTCGTCAGTGCAAGAATTAAGCGCAAAAAGCGTTAGAACAATAATCCAATATTTTTTCATTTCTTAGAATATTTGCGTTTTCTCACAACAAAAATCACAGCACCCGCAACTCCAATTATCAAGAGCGGAACCACGACATTAATCACCGCCCAAAAACTGCGTTCTTTCTGTGCGCGTTGCTTGTCCAAAATCCTTACTTTCATTTCTTTAAGGCGAATTTCCAACAAGTCGCCATTGCCGGTGAGATAATTGACAGCATTCAGAATAAACTCCTTGTTGCCCTTGAAAGTATTTTGGGTGTTGCGGTCAAAACCGAGCGGATATGGCTCGCCTTTCGGTGAAATATCATTGATGGCAATGTCGCCATCCGAAACCACTATTTGTTTGGAAGGACGCTCGGAAGTCTTTGTATGATAATAATTTCCGTTGATGGTTCTACCGCGACGTTCCTTGTACAACGATTCAAAATTGCCCTCCAACAAAACCGCAATATTATTATAAGGCTTATTAAAATCGTTGGGGTCGGGACGTTGAGAAACGCCTTCAAACGACAGCGAAAATGGAGCGTTGATATATTTGGAATATTTGCCAGATTGCAGAAGAATTGTCTTTCCAATCACGGAATTGGTGCCGACAGTATCAATCGTGCCCGCAAATTGACAGAGAAGATAATTCAAATGTTTTGTAATTGGATTTTTTACGTGCGAAATTATCACGGGATAATAATCCCACGGAAACAATTTTATCTGCGGCTGACCGCCCGCACCCGCCACTGCAAGTCCGATTTGGCTGCATTGCAAGTCCCTGATAATGTTGGCATTGAGACGTACTCCGTATGTAAAAAGCATATCCTCCAAATTCAATTCGGCAGGCAATACAGCCGCTACTTCGCGAGTCATCAGGCTGTCCATCGTAGCCGTCGTGGCATCTATCAACCACAAGACATTGCCGCCCTGCATTATGTATTGATCAATCACAAACTTGTCGTCCTCGCTGAAAGGCTTGGTAGGCTTGGCAATTATCACCGCCGAAAAACCATCCAAAACCCCTACCCTGCCGCCAATATTGCCGCGCCTTACGTCATAATAATCCGACAACGACGTCGATATGTCAACCAACTGTTCGTCAGAGGCTTCGCCGTGTCCATCGATGAATGCAATGCGCGGTTTTTCGATTTGCGAAAGCCGGTAGATGGCATTAATAATTTCGTATTCCAAAGTCTCCACAGAATTGAAAATATTTTGCTCGTCGCCGGGATCGAGGCGCGGGTCGGCTTTCAGGAGATTGAGTCCAATTTCGCGGAAAAGCGTGGTGTCGTGATTGTCGGTACCGGTCTTGCCTTCGAGAGTGTAACTAACTACAGCACAAGGGAATATCATCGTTTTTGTGGTCTGTTCCTCGGTGTGATTGTCAATCTCCACGGGGCGAAGTCCGAGGTCAAAAAGTTGCTTGTAAATTCCGTAACGCGCATCCTTGTTGTCGCTTTGAGTCGGATTGATAAAAGTGTAGGCAAACTTGTTGCCGCCATAAATCTTGAATTCCTCCAATTTGCTGCGGATTTCGTCCCTCATTCGCCCAAAAGAAACTGGCAATTCGTCGCCGTCGAGATACACCCTCACCATCACCGACCCTTGCAAATCGGAAAGGTAATCGCGCGTAAAATCCGTAAGAGAAAAATGTCGGTCGGAGGTCAAATCAATGCGCGTAAACACAAAATTTGATATGAAATTGACGGCTACAATCACGGCAATTGTAATCGCCAAAAAACGGAGGCTGCGCCTTCTGTTGGTTTCTTTTATGCTGGTTTCCATAATGTTAGTTCCAATTACGAGATTCGAGTTTGTATTTTGCCAACATCAAAAACAGCGCGTTGGCACTTATAAAATATATGATGTCGCGGCTGTCGATCACGCCACGGCTTATGGAGCGGTAATGCGCATCGATTCCGAGGTTGGAAACCATAAGTCCGTATCCGCCCAGAAATTCGCCTACGGCATTCATTCCGAGATATACAAACAGGCAAATACCAACCGAAAGTAAGAACGCAACTATTTGGTTTTCAGTGAGCGACGATGCCCAAAGTCCAATTGCGCAATACACCGACGCCAATAAAAACAATCCAATGTACGCACCCGAAACTTCGCCATAATCGAGCCCCGCGACCTCTGCGCCCGAAGCCGTCTGCTGCCCCTCGGCGGATAGATTTGCAATCGTGAATACGTATATCAATGTCGGCAAAATTGATATTAAAATCAATACCAATCCTGCGATATATTTGGCCATAACAATCTGAAAATCAGACAACGGCTGAGTATAAAGCACTTCGATTGTGCCGGTCTTTTTTTCCTCAGAAATCATCCTCATCGTTATAGCCGGCACGAGAAACAAGAACACCCACGGCGCGATTTGAAACAACGGGTCCAAATACGCAAAACCGCTGTCGATGATGTTCATATCGCCACGGAAAACCCACAGCACAAGCCCATCGACAAGCAAAAAAACAAATATCACAATATAGCCGGTTATCGAACTGAAAAACGCCGACAATTCTTTTTTGAGTAGTGAAAACATAATGATTCTATTTTTTTGTTTTAATGGTGCAAATTTAAGAAAAAACTCACATATTATATATGTTTTTTAGTAAATTTGCAACAAAATTATTACATTATGCCCTACCGCAGATTCAACCCGCAAGTGCA
>DGIK01000143.1 GCA_002393195.1 Bacteroidales bacterium UBA3824
TGATTCATAATCATGAGGTCGCCGGATCATTCCCGGCTCCCGCTACATTTACAGATGACAACGAGTTACAGAGATGTGATTCGTTGTTTTTGTATAAATCCTTATTAATCTTAATTTCTAAGCCTATGAAAAAGAGTTATTTTAACTTGGACGAAGATGCTCCTTTGTTCAACGCTCTGACGAAGATGCCACAATGGTGGAAATGTGTCTTAGAGGATGGAGACCTGTACTGCAATGTTAGAAAGGATAATAGGGTTAATGTCTATTATCGTGGTGCTTCTATCATGAGTCTTTGTTTCGAAGACAATAAGGTTAACTGTGAGATTCATAATTATTATCTTGGTTATGAGAAAGAGATTTGTACCCTTTTGGGCGTCAAATATGGTAATGTGAAGAGTAACCCAGAGGATATTGTTTGTAGAATTTCCACTATAAAAAAGCGTGTAGAAGCCAACAAAAAGAATGTGGCGTGCCTTGATGGTGATGAAAAAAAAGGGAAAAATTATTCAAGCGAAAAATTTGTTCAGTCGCAATTGTATCTTAATAACAAATCCTATATAGATACAGAATTTGCCTTGTCCTTGGATGATAAAACTCAAATAAGGATTGACTTGGTCAAACTTTCAGAAGATGGAAGAATATGCTTTGAGGAACTGAAATTGGTAAGTGATGTCAGGCTTAGACCTTCCGGGAAAAAAAAGGCTGAGATCCTTAATCAAATGGATTGTTATGGCAAGTTCCTTAATGAAGCAGCAAAAATAAAAGGAGAACATTCTGAGCCGATAATAGTTGAATATTATGGCAAACTTGTTCGTATAATGAAAAAAATAGGTATTTCACGCACAGATATTGTTCCGTCATCTGTATGTGATTATGTTTATTTGTATATAGAACAAATTTATACAAAAAAACACCCATTAAGAGATGCTGCCGTAAAAGCAATTCAAGATGTGTGTGTGGGATTACATTCGAATATTGAAGATGTCGTTCATAATTACGAAAGCCTATGAAAATCACGATTCATCGCGGCACTCACCAAATAGGCGGTTGTGTCACGGAATACGAACATAATGGCTGGCGTCTTTTTGTCGATTATGGCGAGGAGTTGCCTGGCGGACCAAAGACTGGAGATTTGCAGGTCGAAGGATTGACGTATGGCGACTTGTCGAAAAGTGCGTTGCTCATTACTCATTATCATAATGACCACATTGGCAATATAACAAAGTTGCCAAATGGATTGCCTATATATATGGGTAAAGTCTCTCGTGAAATACAGTTGATTCTGTCAGACCATTTGAAGTCCGTGTGTCCCGCCCACAAAGACATGGCTAATTTGCTGCAAAATGCGCAAACTTTTGAGGCAGGAAAGAATTTCACGTTTGGGTCTTTTAAAATAAAGCCCTTGACGGTGGATCACTCTGCATTTGATGCATACGCATTCAGGATTGAAGCCGATGGGGTAATTGTTTATCATACAGGTGATTTCCGCTTGCATGGTTTTAGAAGCGGTAGATTCTTTGATATGATAGAAAAATATGTTGGCAAGGTCGATTATGTAGTTTGTGAGGCTACCAATATTATGCGAAAAAGTGCAGCCAGCAAGAGTGAATCAGCACTTCAAAATGACTTTGTTTCTTTATTCAAGGAGAATAAATACACTGTGGTCTACCTCTCGTCCACAAATATTGACAGAATGTTTGCCATTTATCGTGCTGCATTAGCAGTTGGAAGACCTTTTTATGTCGATAGTTACCAGAAAGAGATAATGGATGTCATAGTCAAAAGCAAATCTATGTGGACTAACTCCGATTTGTTTAAGTATGGTAAATATGAGCCAATACCTTTGATGTCTCAGAGGGGACAATTCCTTGTGAATGATAGTTTTAAAGAGGTTCTTGGTAAAGGTTATGTTATTGCTGTTCGGAGTATTGAAAAGTTTGACAAATTTCTTGAGCAAATACCAGGAGAAAAAGTTAAAGTGCTGTCTATGTGGGACGGCTACGTCAAAGAAGGCACTGCCGCTTATAAAGAAAATCTTGACAACTCTTTGGATGGCAACTATGTTTATATGCATACCAGCGGACATATTGACATGGAAGATTTGCGCCAATTATTCCAAATACTTCAGCCAAAGGCCATTATCCCCATCCATACGGATAGTCCAGAGATGTTTGTAAAACAGTTTGGCGACGAATGGCATGTTGTCAGTCTCAATGATGGTCAGAGCGTTAGCCTGACGGAGTAAGTGTGTATTTACGTTGCCTTCCCAATTTTTTTGCAATTATTGGGGGTAACATTTGCAAAATGGTTCAATTTTGATTACATTTGCAGCACAAACCAAACATCAAAACACTATGACAGCAATGCAACTCAGGGCGGAATTGACCCATGAAATGGACTTGTACGCCGACAATGAAGATATACTCCAGCAGGTGCTCGATTTTTTCCGCTCACTTACGCGGAAGAAACCAGACCCTACGCTTATGTCGAAGGAGGATTTCTTTAAGAAACTTGAAGAATCTCGCCAACAGGCACGGGAGGGCAAAGTCTATTCAAAACGCGACGATGAAACATTCGACCAATTTTTCAAACGTATGAGCCATGTATAAAGTTGACTTCACCCCAAAAGCCATTGACGATGTTAATATGCTCCGAAAGAAAGCCCCAACCGCCTATAAAAAACTCCTCCGTCTCCTCTCAGAATTGGAGGAACATCCCACTACCGGTTCTGGCATCCCCAAGCCGCTCCGCGAGGATAAACAAGGCGCATGGTCTCGACGCATCAACCAAGAGCATCGGCTTGTGTACGAAATACACGGCGCAGAAATCCTCGTCCTTGTTATCTCCGCATACGGACACTATGACGACGAAAAGTAAAGATACTTTTTTACTTCGACTTGTTGAATTATAAAATTTTTTCTTATCTTTGACGGCAAGTATCAACATTAAAAATATACAGCGATATGGGAAGCAGAATTTTGGCGGTGTTTGCAATCGTGTTTGTGGGCATTGCGTTTGGGCTTGTGGCGGTCGTGGTGTTTTTGACGCGGGGCAGGTCGGAATTTTGGGTTGATAAGAAATTGAAGGTTGGAGGTATGCTCCTGACCCTTTCGAGCATTATTGGCGGTGCGAGCGGCTGCGGCGTTTTCCAGCCGACTTGCTACGACACGGCGCGTCCGCCCGACACTGGCGAACCCGAGGTGACGTGCTACGATGTGGCATACGAGCCGTACCGTTTTGACCTCGGCAAAATCTCCAACACACCCACGCTTACCATCACTGGCGAAAAACAAGGTGAGGATGGCAAATTTTTCTATAAAATTACGCCGAAGGACAGCGAGGTGGAGTTTGCAAAAGGTGCGATAGAATTGGACACAACCGGACAATTTACGATAGCAACTGGCAAAAAGGCCACTCCGGGCAGTTATGAACTCCATCTTACTGAGGGCGCGCTGTATGGCGACAATTGCCAGTACGTTACCACAATAACATTTGATATAAAAGACGATACCAAATGAAACCGAAACTTCCGCTTGTAAGTTTTGAGGTAACAATGAGTTGCAATCTCAATTGCCTGTTTTGCTACAATCATTACAAAGGTGTGGGAGCGATGCCTGCGCCGTCGTCTTACAGCGATGCGAGGAAGGCGTTGAAGATGATTTTCAAGAAGTTTGACGTCGGGCAGATAACATTCACCGGCGGCGAACCTTTTATGGGCGAGAGGTTTTCGGAACTTGTATTGACGGCGCGGATGCACGGCGCAAAAGTTGGCATCATCTCCAACGGCAACTTCGCCGCCCCTGAGAGTTATCTCCAATTGACAAAACTTGGTGTCAACCTTTTTGAATTGCCACTCCACAGCCACGACCCAAAAATCCACGACCTGATGACGCGGCGTGATGGGGCGCATAATAAGTCGTTGACGGTAATAAAAACACTCCTGTCCAATGGCGTGACGCCCGTTGCAGTAATCGTACTTACAAAGTATAATGCCGACCAAGCCGTTGATACAGTGCGTTTTATAGAGAGTCTTGGCATCAAGAGGATAATGCTCAACCGTTACAACATTGGCGGTGCGGGCGTTGGCAATCCGTCTGAAATATTGCCGACGGAGGAGCAATTGATAAAGGCATACCGTGAAGTATCGGATGTGGCTTTGTCTCAGGGACTTACGGTATTGTCAAGCGTTTGTACGCCAGTGTGCATCCTCAATCCCAAAGACTATCGCGGGATACAGTTTTCGGGCTGCACCACCGACCTCACAAAACGCGCTATTACAATCGATTACAATGGCAATCTGAGATTTTGCAACCATTCGCCAGTGGTGCTTGGCAATATTTTCCGCAATACAGTGGAGGAGATTTTCAACAGCCCCGCGCTCGACGAATGGCGCGACACTGTGCCTGAATTTTGCAAGGGCTGCCACTACTTCGCGACGTGCAAGGGCGGCTGCCGTGCGGCGAGTCAGCAGTGCGGAAAATCGCTCGATACGCCCGACCCGATAATTTTTTGTTACGGGAAATTTCCAAAAGTTAGCCATTAATTGTAACTTTGCCGTCCGAATGAAAATCATTTTTTACAGATGACAAGGATTATAATAATATTGGCAGTATTGGCGGCGGTCGTGCAGACAGATTGCACGGCGCAGAATCTTTTTGGCGTCAACGGCTACTACTCGATGAACTCCATCTCCGTGGACTCCTCGGGTATGAAACGCAAGATATTTGCAGAGCCGGGATTTGGCGGCGGCTTCGTGTACAAACACATGGAACTGAGAAACTTGATAGGTTTTCAGGCAGAGGTCAATTATGATTATGTGGGATTCCGCATCGAGCCAACAGATTCCACGTATTACAAGCAAAACATCAAATATGTTACTGTGCCGCTATTGGCGCACGTCAACATCGGCAAATACTCGGTGAAGGCTATATTTGCGATAGGCCCGTATTTCAATGTGCTTGTGGATTATTCCAAGCCACGTCACAATATCGACAATATTGATTCGTCAATTGTATCTCACATACATTCAGGTAGTTACAATAGACTTTCATACGGTCTTTACGGCGAGGCGGGCATTGCGATATGCACCAAATACGGAGTTTTTGAGATATTGGGACACGGCTCTGTCGGAATGTCGAAGATGAAGGATCTCGGCAAACTATCGTTGATGAACTATATGACTTCGCGCAATGTTGCTGTCGGCGTATCGTACCTCGTACCCTTCGGCAAGGGCGAAAAGTATTACACCAAGCGCGAAAAAATCAAGAAAGACGCTGACGAGGTTGAAGAGGGCGTTGATATTGATAATAACATCCCCGACGAAAATTCCGAACCTGAAACCACCGAACCCGAAACTCCTGCCGAAGACGAAAATTGGGAAGACAGGAGAGAGAATTGAAAATTGAAAATTGAAAATTGAAAATTGAAAATTAAAAATTAAAAATTAAAAATTGAAAATTAAAAATTAAAAATTAAAAATTGGGCATCCGCCGGATGGCAATTATGCATTATGAATTATGCATTATGCATTATGAATTATGCATTAAAATTAGAAAGCAATGGGCAATATTTATATGATACCGATGAACCTTGGCGAGGTGGAGCACAGTGTGTTTCTGCCGCCGTTTGTATTGGATATAATCAAACGGCTGAGGTATTTCATCGCTGAAAACGCCAAGACTGCGCGGCACTATTTCATTTCGTTGGGAATGAGGGAGTTGCTGCCGCAGATTACAATACACGAAATGGACAAGCACAACAAGAGTTTTGACTATTCGATGTATTTTGATATTGTGAAACAAGGCAACGACCTCGGCGTCATATCCGAAGCTGGCTGTCCCGGTGTTGCAGACCCTGGGGCGAGTGTTGCGTTAAGTGCGCATAGGGCGGGCATCCGCGTTATACCGCTTGTGGGGCCGTCGTCAATATTATTGTCGGTGATGGCGAGCGGATTGAATGGTCAGAGTTTTGCCTTCAATGGCTACCTCCCCATCAAAAATCCCGAGCGTGGCAAGGCTATCAAACGGCTTGAAGATATTTCCCAAAAACTCAACCAAACGCAAATTTTCATTGAGACGCCGTACCGCAACAATAATTTTATTGAGACGCTATGCAACACGCTGAGTGGTAATACTTTGTTGACAATAGCCTGCGACATCACCCTGCCGACGGAATACATAAAGACAATGCCCGTTTCGGCGTGGAAACAGCAAAAGGTGGACATCGACAAGCGTCCCACAATATTCCTGATTTTGAAACGATAATAAAATCGCTTCGCGAGAAATTTTTCAAAATCTTTACAAATCATTCAAATACATTTTTGAACGATTTGAAAAAATTTGTTGAATTTCTGTCCGTTAGGACACTCCAATACACAATATTAACCATTAAAAAAAGAATAATTATTATGGCTACAACTCATACACAATGCCTTATAATAGGCTCTGGTCCTGCAGGATACACTGCGGGGCTGTACCTTTCGAGGGCGAGCATCCAAAACACCGTAATCGCCGGCCCACAGCAGGGTGGTCAACTCACCGACACCCACGAAATCGAAAACTATCCCGGTTTCACCGATGCCATTGGCGGCTACGACCTGATGCAATTGATGGAACAACAGGCAGTTAAGTTTGGCTCGCAACTCGAGACCGGCGAAATCGTCAAGGCTGACTTTTCGCAGCGTCCGTTCCAATTGACCACCGACTCTGGCGACCTCTACACAGCCGACACGGTAATCATTGCCACCGGCGCAACAGCCAAATACACAGGACTTCCCGCCGAGCAAAAGTATCGTGGACAGGGCGTTTCAGCATGTGCGGTGTGCGACGGATTCTTCTACCGCAAACAGGATGTTATCGTTGTTGGCGGCGGCGACACTGCCGTTGGCGATGCAATTTACCTGAGCAAAATTTGCAACAAGGTTTATCTCGCAGTCCGCAAGCCGTATCTCCGCGCCTCCAAAATTCTTCAAGACCGTATGAAAGACATTCCGAACATCGAACTCCTCACCGAGCACGTCGTAACCGACATCTTTGGCGAGAATGGTGTGGAAGGCGTTACCGTAGTCTATCGCCGTGGCACACCGGACGAATCCACGCGACAAATTCCCGTAACGGGCTATTTCGCCGCCGTTGGACGCAAGCCGCAGACCGATTTCCTCGCCGGACAGATTTCTATGGACGACAATGGCTACATCCTGACCAATCAACCCTCAACTTCGACAAACATCGAAGGCGTTTTTGCCGCCGGCGACTGTGCCGACCC
>DGIK01000084.1:0-6350 GCA_002393195.1 Bacteroidales bacterium UBA3824
GACATTGCTTCTGAAACTATCGGCAAATTTTGCCTCCTCGCGGGTGAAGAACAAATCCGTAAACAACGATTCCATCAAATTGAATTCCTCGGGGCAATGATTGTCTGCAAACAGAATTTCCACGTCCTTTGACGCAAGTTGCAAATCTTTGTTTTCAATCAGTGCTTTCCCGATATGATTGTTGAAACTCAAAAAGTCATTTGTCAGTGTCCGTTTGCCCAATTGTTTCATCATATAGGCAATCGACTGCGAACCTCCAAAAGCATCAAGGACAGTGTGTACTTCTTGGGGAACAAATTGGGCAATCCACCCCCTGTGGATATACTTCGCCCCCAAGTACTGTGGTTCAGGGAACTTGTAATCCAAATAACTGTTCTCCAAAAATAAGTTTCTCATCATAATTTGTACGCCTTAATGCAGGTGCAAAAGTATGAATTATTTTTGGAAGGGGCAATTTTTTTTGAGGGGATTTTTTTTGGGTATATGGAAAAATTGTTTTAGATTTGCAGTGTTATCAAAATACGAGAACATTACATCATTAGAAAATGATATATAACTAATTTTGAAATGTTAAATATATCTCCACATATAGTTGATTTGGTCAGTGATTTGGTAAAAAAGAGATGGCCT
This sequence comes from Bacteroidales bacterium UBA3824, assembly GCA_002393195.1. Classification (GTDB taxonomy): domain Bacteria; phylum Bacteroidota; class Bacteroidia; order Bacteroidales; family UBA3824; genus UBA3824. The sequence continues at coordinate 631 of DGIK01000084.1, forward strand.
GAAAAGAAGGTGACATGCCATGAAAATGAAAACGCATGGCACCGAAACCGTTTTATCTCCATAAGTGTTTCTCCTGATATAGATATGGGGGTTGTTCATTATGAATATACTAATGGCTATATGGAATTGCATTTAGAAGGGGATTCCAGAAATCCTTTTAACAAACAACTATATCAATTTTTACGCAATCAAATTGGTACGAGACCAGGAGTGTATTTTTGGCATAGGTGGTTTGGTATGAAACAAGGTAGGCTGCGTTATGAGTTTCAAATAGACGACGTATTTGAATTATATGATGGTCTTGTCGAAATGATTAACTTGGTTGATCCGTTGGTCGCTGATTTTATGTATACAGAAAGTGAATCCGATTCTGCTGAGTCTGAGATAATTGACGATTTTAGTGAATCCGAAGAGTCAATCAGGGGGAATGAAAATGAAAGCAGGAGAGATACGGTTTCAGATGACAATACTAACGTAACATTGGAAACAATGACTCTTGCAGAAGTATTCTCTCTCAATCTAAAAATTCCTGCTTATCAAAGAATCTACTGCTGGCCACAGAAAAATGTTGAATTGTTGTTGGACGATATTTTTGTTCAAAGAGGACATAAGTATCATCTTGGAACGATTATTCTTCAAAATAAAGAAGGTAAGTATGACATCATTGATGGACAGCAGAGAACCGTCACTCTTGCTTTGATTTTACGAGCTTTGGGCAAAAGTGACATAAAGTTGTTGAATGAAACATTTGATTCTCTTGAGGCTCAAAAATATATAGGATACAACAGGTATATCATTAGATTGTATTTGGATAGGTTCTTTCCCGATAAATCTAATAGAATGGAAGTTGCCAAGCAGATTTTAGCTAATATTTCTTTTGATGTTTTGGTGCTTCAAGATTCGTCTTTGGATTTGGCATATACATTCTTTTCTACGCAGAATGCTCGAGGAAAAGCCTTGACGGATTATGAGCTTCTTAAATCTCATCATTTGAGGTATATACCAGAGAGGTATGAACAGCAGCAAAGGCATCTCGCCAAGATGTGGGATGAATTACTGGTCAAAAGTGAAAGGGATAATGGTGATAGAAGTGTGTCGATTGTTGTGGGCATATATTTATATTGTCTGAGAAAATGGACAAATCATCAGGCTTGGTATATTAAAGAGCCAAACAGGGTTAAGCTCGAATTTGAAGCAGCCCCTATTATAGACGAAATTCCTCCTTTTGGTGAAAAGTTTGATTTTATGGATCCTATTCAGGGAGGTACACACTTTTTCGCTTTCGTGAATAAATTTATTCAACATTATCATTTATTCACTGATACCGTTCAGTATCATACATTATGGGAGACAATATCCTGTTCTGGTGTGCAATATAGTATAATTGATGATAGTGATGAAAAGCGTCCTTCTGAAAATAAAAAACGGACTCATTGGTGGTATGGGGATGTAATCGCATCTTTCTTGTTTGCTTATTATTTAAAATTTGGCAATATATATCTTTCGGAGGCTTTGACGTGCATAACAAGAATTGTGTCACAGCTGAGGTATGAAAAAAGCAAGGCTAATAAACAGTCTATTATGGATATGGCATGTGAACTTGGAATTATAGGAATGATTAATCAAGCTACATCACCAACGTTCTTTCTTGCCAATGCACGTAATATTATTAGACGGCTTCCTTTCTTTGATCATTCTCTTGATGGTATAAGAGTCAAATATTTCGAACAAGAAATGTCTCTATATAAAGAGAACGAAAAGTATTACCTAATTGATTCATTTAAAACACTTCATAACAAATGAATAAATATACTCCACATATAGTAAGTCAAGAAGAAGGTTTGTTTTTCAGCATTCCATTATATCAGAGGTTGTTCGAATGGGGCGAAGAACAAATCACGCTGTTGCTTGACGATTTATATGCAGCATATAAAAGAAATCCTAATGCTGCATATTACATTGGAATGTTGACTGCTAAGGAAACGGGTAAATGCAAAGAACTTGTTGATGGGCAGCAACGGTTTACGGTGATGATGTTGCTGGGAATTCACTTTGGATGGAATGAATTCCTTCAAGTCAATAATGAGCCTCGACTTCAGTTTACTGCAAGAGACGAAGACAAGCAATACCTTAAAGCAAAAATACAAGGTATCGATTCAAAGGAGAAGAACGATAAAATGGAGAAGGGGTTGGATTATATGTCTTCACATTTGAAGAAGGGACTAAAACTTGATGAGTCGGAAGAAAAACAATTTGGAGAGTACATTTTCAATCATTTAACCTTTTTTATATCCCAGCTTCCAGAGGAATATTCTCCACAGGAACTTAATACCTATTTTGAGAGAATGAATACTTCAGGAAAAGCTCTTGAAAACTATGAGATTTTAAAGGTTGATGTTATCCGAAGACTACATACGACGAATAAGGAGCAATATACGCTTCTTTGGAATGCTGTCAGCATTATGGAAAAAATGATTTTGCGAAAGCATCATAAAGAATCATTAGATGTGCTTAGAGGACGATATCAAAAAGCCATATTTGACATAATTATTAATAAGAATATTGAAAATTCGTTTGAAAAGCCTAAAACTAAATTTGATGTTGAGGAAGATGATGACGCTGACGATGGAATAGATGACAAAATGGAACCAGCGTCAATCGGAGAAATTGAGGAAAATGAGGAGAATCCGTTTAAAATTATAAAGCGAAGAACTGATGAGCATGCACTTTTAACGTTTCCTGAATTTCTGTTGCAGGTGTTGTATATCTGTCTTGATATGGATATTGAAGAAAAAGAAGTTGGAGGTGAAGTCATCGAAGGTATTAATACTACTGAATTTTTTGACGTCAGGAAGTTGTGCAATACTTTTGATTGGGCTTTTAATAAACGTGGTTTGGATGCAACAGAATTTATGCAAAAACTGGGGCTTTACCGTTTGCTAACAGATTATTATATTATTCGAATGAATGATGAAGATGAGGAACCATACCCATTTGTCCTATATAAAGACGACGAAAGTGGTAAAATGAAAGTGAGGATGTTCCTCTCAATGCTTTACTCAGCTTCATCTGCTATGACATATTATATGTGGATGCCTGAATTGTTGAAATATTTGGAAGAAAATTTTTCCAATACACGGTCGCTTAGTCTCAGTTCGGAAGAATATCTTAAAAAAATGAAAGAGATTGATGATAAATGGCATCCGAAAACTGAGGTTTGTGAGAGTGTACTTACATACAAGACCATCGACAGATATTGGTTTTGGCGAATTGATTATTATTTGTGGGAACATAGAGATTTGTTTTTCTCTAAGGATGATGTTAAGGTTGTGGAAAAATATGTCTTCAGGCGCAATCGTTCTATTGAGCATATTGCACCACAGCATCCGAAAGAAGAATACGGCGACAATACTAGGTTTAATTGGAATAATGAAGAACAGCAGGGTGTTGAGCAGAAGAGGGATTGTCTTGGAAATATGGTTATGATTTCATCTGGTCAGAATAGTTCATTGACTAATTCGTGTTTTGAAGTAAAACGAGTTGTAATGGAACGTTATGCGTCAGGTAAAGGAAATGGAACTGTAGAGAGTCTGAAGATGTTGTATGTGTATTCGAAGTACAAGGAATGGTCTATAAAGAACATTGACGACCATCAGAAATTCTCGATGAAATTTCTTGAATCAACCTATGAGGATGATCCAAGAAAATGGAAAGAATTTGCACAGAATGTTAATGAGTGAAGTCCTGTAGTGTGTTGGCGTTTGTCAAAGATAATGAATTTTTCGTTGTTGTCAAAAAATTTTCATACCTTTGCCCTCGCAAATATCACGATTATGCGTTATAAAATTTCACTCGCTTACAATGGCGACAGATATCACGGTTGGCAGGTGCAGCCCAATGCTGTAACGGTGCAGGAGGTCTTGGACAAGTGCCTTTCTACGCTTTTGCACGTGCCTGTGGAGACTGTAGGCTGCGGACGGACGGACGCGGGCGTTCACGCGGCTGATTTTGTGGCGCATTTCGATTGTGATGTTGCGGGTGCTGACGATGAAAGGTTTGTCGGCAAGCTCAATCGTTTTTTGCCGCAGGATATTGTGGTGTTTAGAATTACGGTGGTTGACGACGATTTCAATGCACGGTTTTCAGCCAAGAGCCGCACTTATAAGTACCTGATTCACACAAGGAAAGACCCGTTTTTGAACGATTGTTCATGGTATTATCCCCACGGTCTCGATGTCCCGCTGATGAACGAGGGTTGCAAGATTTTGATGCAACATACCGACTTTGCGTCATTTTGCAAGACGGGCGGCGACAATGGTACAACAATTTGTCATCTTGCTGAGGCTCAGTTTGTTGAAGATGGGCATAAGATAGTGTTTACCATCACTGCCGACAGATTTTTGCGCAATATGGTACGCGCCGTGGTTGGGACGTTGACGGACTTGGGCAACGGCAGGATTTCGCTCGTTGACCTCCAAAAAATCATCGAATCCAAAAACCGTTGCTCCGCCGGACAGTCGGTGCCTGCCAAGGCGTTGAGTTTGGTCAACGTTAAATATTGATATGTAACGCCTTGCGGCGTTGAAATAACATAAATTAAAAGAATTTCCATAAATTCAAAGAATTTTTATTCTTTTAATTTATGGAAATAAAATCCGCCGTAAGGCGGTGAAAAACAGAGTTTAAGGATAAAAATTTTATAAAATGACACTAATAAAATCTATTTCGGGAATACGCGGCACGATAGGCGGCAAGTCGGGCGACAACCTGACGCCGTTTGACATCGTGAAATTCACTACGGCGTATTCCAAATGGCTTAAAACCCAATCGCAAAAGCCTAAATATAAGGTAGTTGTGGGACGTGATGCGAGGATTTCTGGTCCTGATGTCAAGAATATCGTCATCGGTACGTTGACATTTTGCGGCGTTGATGTGGTTGACATCGACCTTGCAACCACTCCTACCACCGAAATTGCCGTTACGGAGTTCAAAGCCGACGGCGGCATCATCCTGACCGCGAGCCACAATCCTACGCAGTGGAACGCCCTCAAATTGCTCAACCATAATGGCGAGTTCCTCAACGCAGAGGACGGCAAGTTTATCATCGACAATTCCATCAATGCCGAACAAGATACTGATTTTGTGGACGTTATGAATCTTGGAAAGGTTCAGACTGTCGAAAATTTTGAGGACGTACATATTAATAAGGTGTTGGCGTTGCCGCTTGTGGACGTCGATGCCATCAAAAAAGCCAATTTCACGGTCTGCGTCGATACCATCAATTCTGTGGGTGGCATTGCAGTTCCAAAACTCCTCAAAGCATTGGGTGTCAAGAATTTCACTATCATCAATGACAATGCAGACGGCAATTTTGCTCACAATCCCGAGCCGTTGAAACAAAATCTCATCACGCTTTCGGAGGCTGTCAAGGCGCAGAAGGCTGACGTCGGTTTTGCTGTTGACCCCGATGTTGACCGCCTCGCGATAATGCAGGAGGACGGCGAAATGTTTGGCGAGGAATACACGCTCGTAGCCGTTGCTGATTACATTTTGCAACATCATAACGGCAACACTGTCAGCAACTTGTCGTCGAGCCGCGCACTCCGCGACGTTACCGAGAAGGCGGGCGGCAGTTACGAGGCGGCGGCTGTGGGCGAGTTGAATGTTGTTACCAAAATGAAACAAAACCACGCCATCATCGGCGGCGAGGGCAACGGCGG
>DGIK01000084.1:6404-11145 GCA_002393195.1 Bacteroidales bacterium UBA3824
GCGGCGTCATCTATCCCGAATTGCATTACGGCAGGGATTCAATAGTTGGTATCGCGCTGTTTCTCACGTACTTGGCTAAGAGGAAAATCAAAGTTTCGGAGTTGAAGGCTACGTACCCGCAGTATTATATGAGCAAAAACAAGATTCAGCTCACGCCCTCTATCAATGTGGATGCTATCTTGCAGAAAGTCAACGAGATATACTCGGCTCAGCCTGATGTCAAGGTGACGACCATCGACGGTGTTAAGATTGACTTCCCCGAAAATTGGGTGCATCTACGCAAATCCAACACCGAACCAATCATCCGCATCTACACCGAGGCAAAGTCGCAGCAATTGGCTGACAATCTTGCTGTTGAGATGATAACAAAAATTGAAGAAATTATAAAAAATGGATAGGAAAATAGTTGACGAAACCATCGCGCAGATGGGTTTGGAGGATTTTTCGACGGTAACCATCCGCGACATCGCCAAGCTCTCCAAAAAACTTGAACAAATCACTGGCGAGCCTTTTGTGCACCTCGAAATGGGTGTGCCAGGTCTTCGTCCGTCAGAAATTGGCATCAACGCCGAGATTGACGCACTCCGCAATTTTTGTGCGCAGTCGTACCCGCCCAACGATGGCATCGCGCCCGTCAAGGAGGCTGCGTCGAGGTTCGTCAAGGCTTTCATTGGCTTGGACATCGACCCATTGTGCTGTATGCCTACGACTGGTTCTATGCAGGGCACGTTTGCGGTGTTTACTACAATCAAACACGCCCGTCCCGAGAAGGACACCGTATTATTTATAGAGCCGGGCTTCCCCGTGCAGACTACTCAATGTGATGTCATTGGTCTAAAACACATTGGCATAGACATTTACGATAAGCGCGGCGAAAAATTGTTGACGGCTTTGGAGGCCATTCTCCAATCTGGCAACATCAATGCCATCGTCTATTCCAACCCCAACAATCCGAGTTGGGTGTGCTTTACCGACGAGGAGTTGAAGGGCATTGGCGCACTCGCCACCAAGTACGATGTCATTGTGCTTGAAGACCTTGCGTACTTTGCAATGGATTTTCGTCAGGATTTGTCGCATCCGTTTGAGGCTCCGTATCAGGTGTCGGTTGGCAATTATACCGACAATTACATCCTCAGCATCTCCGGTTCCAAGGCTTTCTCGTATGCGGGACAGAGGATTGGCGTAAGTTGTATTTCCAATGCGCTCTACCATCGTCATTTCGATGCCATCGCCAAGAATTTTGGGGTAGGGGAGTTTGGTAACTTTATGGCCAACAGGATTTTATACACATTGTCGAGCGGCGTTACCCACTCGGCGCAGTTTGCATTGGCGGCAATGATGAACGCTGCCTGCGACGGACGTTACAACTTCCTCGCCGACGTTGCCGAATATGGACGCCGCGCCAAATTTATGAAGGAAGTCCTTACCGCCAACAAGTTTTATCTCGTCTATGACAACGACATGGGCAACCCGTTGGCAGACGGATTCTATTTCACGGTTCAGTATCCGGGAATGACCGCCGTAGAACTCACCAAGGAATTGATGTATTATGGAGTTTCGGTGTTCCCGCTCAATACGATGGGCTCGGAGCAACAGGGCGTGAGGGTTTGTACGTCGTTTTTCCACGACAGCCTCCGCGACGTGTTCCGCAGCCGCATAGAACAGTTTGCTAAGGAGCATTAGCATCAAATCATCCAAGTATCGTCCGAAGAATTGACGGGCATTGCTCGCTCGATTCTTTGGAGGTCTTGGTTGTCGAAGAAGTTTTCGGGCGACAATATATATATAAAGTGTCCCTCCTCTGATGTCAACACTCCTTTCACGAAGGCAGCACCGGCGAGCGAACTATCGGTTGCGTCGGACGTATTGAAGTCGGTGTCGTTGAGATCCACGACGTTGAGCACCTTGTCCACCAACGCTCCAAACTTCTTTACGCCGTTGAGTGCGGGTATCTCAAACATAACGGCATACTTGTTGGGAACGTCGTTGCTCGGCACTTTGGGGATTGACAGCCTTTGCACCGTATCAATAATCGGTACAATCTCTTGCCGAAATTTCTTGATGCCTACCACGAAAGCAGGCGCACCGGGCAGAGGGCTAATTGAGTTTGACTCAGCCACTTCGATGACGTTTTTGACGGGTACGGCGCACATTCTGCCACCCACCCGAAATGTGAGATATGGTTCTTTTTGAAGGCTCATAATGCATTATTTTTTTGCGACTGCTAACTTACAAAGAATATTTGAAACAGAAAAATTTTTGTTGACATAATCTTAACGAAAAGTTAACAGAAAAAATTTGGAAGATAGTAAGAAAAACTCGTAACTTTCCCATCTTTGACACTTTATAGTATGCAAAATGTCTATAACGCTGTAAACATCAATCACTTACAGCGTTTTTACTTTTTCAGACTTTGTAGTATATTCAATTTTTTGTTTGCGCGATTATGGATTTAAGTCTTTTTAACATTATTATTTCCGTGTCCAGGCGAAATCCGCTGATTTCAAATAGTTTGTCCGTCAGCTCTGTTCTTTTGAAGGTCGGAATGAAACCTTCCGATGGAGTGTGTAGTGCGTTCATATCTTTTAATGTGTCAAGTATTTGGTCTGTCGTGTATTCAGACGAAAGTCTGTGTTCAAGCACCCTGTATATGAACAGCGCGACAAAACACGTGGAAAAATGCGCTTTGATTGCCTTGTCTGTTCTGTGGTAGACAGGTCTTGCCTTCATCTGCGTTTTCATTATGCGGAATGACTCCTCTATTTCCCAGCGCGCACGGTTTATTTTCAACAAGTCTGCAACAGAATGATGTGTCTTGCCGTTCTTGTCCGTGTATTCGCTCAAGTTGGTGCATATAGCGTAGAAGCCGTCGTATTGTTCTTCGTATGCGATTTTGTCTTGGTCAATGTGGAAGCCGGCGTTTATCGGCGCCAATTCGCCGTCTTGGGTGCATCTGTCTGTTACAATGTAACTTCTGAAATTTTTGGGCGGGTCTGCCGCATTCCCGTGAGATATTGCTCTTTCGGCTTTTTCGATGTTCTGAGAACGCCGTTGACGTTGGTATTCCATGTATTTCAACGAGAAGGAGACTATGCACCTCTGTTCCAATTCGGTTTTGGAATTGGTCAGCGGGTCTTCCCCATGGATCTTGAACCAGCGTTCTTTGTAGAATGTCAAGCCATAGTACTTGTCCCTGTTTCCGGGATTTAGGATTTCCTCCATGGTGTACTCTCGGTTAATGGCGCCCGACAAACGCCAGCCTGTGCCGGACATGGCCCAGTCCTTGATTCTCCCCGGTGATTTCTTTTGCCCTTCGGTATTCGGAAGTGTCTTGACGGACTGTACCGTGATGAATTTGCGCCGTCCGATGTCGTTGTACAGTTTGTTGCTTGTGGAGGACAGTCCGGCATCAGTGCACATTATGAACTCTTCAATCTCCATGCGTTCGGCAATCATTTGCTCTGTCGGACGCAGGGTTGCCTGCTCGTTGGTGTTGCCGGGGTTGATGTTGAAGGCCAGCGGGAGGCCGTCGGCGTCCATAAAAATACCCATTTGGACTATTGGGGTGCGGCGGTTTTCTTTTGAGGCTCCGGGACATTTTAATTCTGTCTGCCTTTCGGACTCAAAGAAGAAGTTTGTGCAGTCGTAATAGATTACCGACGTGTTACGGCCAAGGAGGTCTTTGCTGTAATGGAACAGCCTGTCTTGCAAGTAGTTGATGTTTTTCTCTATGACGACCAACGCTCTGTATATCTGATGCAGGCTCACGGGTTTGACCAGCGCAAGGTTGGAGGATAGTTTCCATGTTTCCAATTTCGAGGCCGGCCAAAGTATGCGGCTTATGACCAACTGCCGCATTATCTCGTTAAGGTTGAATGTGAACTTGCTGTTACGTTCCATGCCCGAGCAGATCCTGTCGATTCCGAGGTCATAATAGATCTTGTTGAGAATCAGGTAGCCGATGTTGAACGTCCTGTTAGTGTCCTTGTCTATTATCCTGTCGGCGTGGTACCTGACACTGACAGCACGCTTGTTTAGAGCATCGTTTGAGTTCTCGATGTCGAGCTGTGTCCTGGCCCAGCTCCAGGCGTCAGCGACGTGATATTTTTCACGGATTTCGGCCAATGTGCCGAGCCGTCTGACGTTTTTCTTGGTGCTGACACCGTTTTCGTCTCTGTACGACTTGGCTATGTAATAAATTTTGCCCTCACAGGGCTTTGATGGTGACAAGTGCATAACTGTTTTAATTTGTTAAGTAACAATTTACAACATACTACAATATACTACAAAGATAGAAACAATATTTGACACCGCAAAATATTTTGTATCAATTTTTTAAATTATTTTTTCGAGTGGGGAAGTGTCAAAGATGCGACGGGTACGGCGCACATTCTGCCACCCACCCGAAATGTGAGATATGGTTCTTTTTGAAGGCTCATAATGCATTATTTTTTTGCGACTGCTAACTTACAAAGAATATTTGAAACAGAAAAATTTTTGTTGACATAATCTTAACGAAAAGTTAACAGAAAAAATTTGGAAGATAGTAAGAAAAACTCGTAACTTTGCAGTGCAAAACAGATGGTAATTTTCACTTGTTTTTGCGATGATATTTGAACGAAATTTGACAGCACACAAGGCGTAAGTAACGGAAACAGTCAATTAAAATTCACGGCTTTTCTGTTCAATTCTTTTAAATGGCAGGACAAACAATTTACAATTTTATACAACGAAGAGTTTG
>DGIK01000024.1 GCA_002393195.1 Bacteroidales bacterium UBA3824
ATTATGAATTATGCATTAAAAAAAATGACAATCAAACAGTTATCAATATTCATCGAGAACAAGGCGGGCACATTGACCACAGTGCTTGACCTTTTGAGCAAGGTAGGCATTCAGATAATAGCCTCCACCATTGCCGACACGCAGGAATTTGGCATCTACCGTGTGATATGTGCCGAGCCGTCGAAGGCTTACAAGGTACTCCGCACCGCCAACATCAGCGTCCAACTTACCGACGTGCTCGCCGTTCAAATCGACGACAAGCCCGGCGCGGCTGCCAACGTCATCGACATCTTCTCCAAGAATGACATCAACATTTCGTATATGTACAGTTTCCTTCTCAAAGGCAAAGGCGTCCTTGTAATGCGCGCCGTCCCCGCCGACAGAGCCAACGAATTGCTGATGCTCAACAAAATCGGCTTCATCACCGAGGATGATTTGAAGTAGGATAGGTGATTTTTATGTGCGGAAAAATCGCGAGGTTGATGATTTTTCCGCACGTAAAAATCATAAAAATAAAAATCTTACGGTACAACGCAAAATAACGCGTAAAGTGGCACGGATTTAATGCCATTTTCCAAACCGAAGTTGCGGAGCGAGGTGCGGATGGATTTTTGGATTCCATATTTTGAATTGAAAACGCCGAGGCTTTTTGCCCTTACATTGACGCCCGACTTCACTTCAATCGGAATCACAAATTCGCCCTTCTGAATTACAAAATCGAGTTCGGCGCGGTTGTCGCTTTTCCAATAATAAAGCGGAAAATTATTTACCGTAAGTGCTTGTGCCACATAGTTTTCGGCGAGTGCACCTATGAAATTGCCACCTATCGGGATTTCCGACAAAATCATTGACGGTGGCATCTGCGATTTCATAGTCAAAAGTCCAGTGTCGCTCAAATACAATTTGAAATCCGACAAATCCACAAAAACAGCAATTGGTATTGTACCTTGTGTAATTGCCTGACATTTAAGCACTACGCCCGAACTAACAAGCCATTCGACCGATTCGCCAAAAATGCTTGCCGACCCGCCTTTTTGAACCACTTTGTATTGAAATTTTCGATTTTCCTTTGCCAACTGCATTGGTATCGAATTGTAGCAAGCGCGGATTTTTACGGATGTGCGACTATCTGCGTATTTCGCCATATCTGCCACATATTCGTTCAGAATACGGTTTTGGATTTCGGATATATTGTTAAAATTTTGATTTTCAATATATTCAACGACTACAGCCGGCATTCCTCCCGTTATCCAATAACGTTTGAGCCAAATGATTGCCTCATTGTGCAGGGCCTCGTCCATTGGTTCGTTGCTTTGATAGTGTTCGCGGATTGTAGAGGATAATTTTTCTTTGCCCAAAGCCCACAAAAACTCCTCAAAATCAAGAGGATACATATTGAGTTCGTCAACCTTTCCAACAGGAAACGAAAATTTTTCTCTATTGATGGCTACTCCAAGCAAACTTCCTGCCGCAACAACGTGATAATCAGGCTCTTCTTCGCAAAAAGATTTAAGGGCGGTCAATGCTCTTTCCGATGCCTGAATTTCGTCCAAAATCAAAAGAGTATTGTGCCTTTCGATTTTTTGACCCACAATCGCTTGCAGACGTTCAATGATATTAGTGGCGACGAGGTCTGTATCAAAGGCTTCCCGCGCACGGAAATTAGCCTCCAAATTTATGTGGACTACATTCTTATAGTGTTGACTACCAAATAGTTTCAGACTATAAGTTTTCCCCACCTGACGTGCACCGTTAAGAATGAGTGGCATACGTTTCGGCGAGTTTTTCCACTGCAAAAGTTTATCTTCTATCTTACGTTTCATTTTACAATAATTAACAATTCTGATTTTTATGTGCGTAAAAATACGAATTTTTTTGATTTTTCCGCACATAAAAATCAAAAATTTTTTATTTCACTATGTTTTTTTTATAATGAGTTAATGTACGATTTGCAATTATTTGGAAATGAGATAAATTGCTTGTTTATTAAAAAGTTTTTAATGGAAAAAGAAAAAAATTTTTGTTTTATCTCTAAAACAATATAATTTTGCACTATCCAAACGCTGTGAAATTTGGCGCATGGAGACGTAAATATAATTATATGGCGTTTATTACGCTTTGTTTTTGACACACTGAAAATTCGCAACTTTCAAGTTTATAAAACTATATAGCCAAAAACTCTGCAACGATAAGCGCTCGTTGGCGTGTAATATTGGTATGCAATTTAGTTTGTATTCCTTTGTTATACACATACGGCGTGAGGATTCGTTGCTCGGTTCGGCTATACGGGTACGCGAAGCCTCAGTGTGTGGAATACGAGCAAAATAAGGATTCCACGCTTTTTTTGTGCCGGTCTGATATTGGAATCTCATCAGACCTCAAATATTTCGAGCAATGAGCATACACATCGGGCAGAGAATAAAGGAAGAACTTGAACGTCAAGGACGCTCAAAAGTTTGGTTTGCAACCGCCATTAACCGTTCTCGTACAGCGTGTTATGATATTTTTAAAAATCCAACCATCGACACAGAACTACTTATTTTAATAAGTAAAGTCTTGAAACACGATTTTTTAATAGATTTGTCAGTTGATGCCAAAGTGTCGGGAAATGATACGTATGCGTAAAGAAATACCGACGTATCTGTAAAGAAATTCCGACGCAAGATGTTTTGTGTGGTTTAAGAAGGGGTGTAACTTTGCCACCGATAATTATGCCGTCAGATAGGCGTGTAGTATTAACAATTAAAATCATTAATAAAATGGAAACAACAAATAGTAATTTTGAAAAAGAACTCTTGGATGTTATCTTCGGCAAGACGAAACAAATGACTATTGTCAGAAACGGCAAAGAAACGAATGTAGAGTGTCAAAGCTCTATAAGGTCTGCATTTCAAAATGCAAAGTTTATTGGCAACTTGGATAAAACAATTGCCGCTCTGACTTTGCGTCTTATTGCGCTTGAACAAATTGGCGATTTATTTTGCATATCGGATGAAAACTCTTACAATTATGGAATCGCCAAAGCGGTTAAGACATTTATGCCTGAATTGGACCTGAGAGAAAGACAGGGTGTCGTACATCTTCGTCATTCGTTGGCGCACAATTTTGGAAGGGCGTGCATTGACGAAAATCAATTGGAATACTATACAAAGGAAAATAAAAAATTGGGAAAAAAAGGAGAACAACCGAAGTACAATTTTGATGAATGTAATTACAAGTACATTCTTCATTTCAAGAAAGAGGATAATGATATGATGATTAAAAAGCCATATCGAGAATGGGATGGCAAATTTCGGTATCACTGTCTAATTGATGTTGCGAGTGCCAAACTAAACTCCGTTGATAGTTTTGAAGTCTGTGTGCCACTGTTGATTGAAAGAATTGATGGCATTTACAATGACCTGAAAAAGAAACATCAAGCCAATGAACTTCACTTTGTTAGCAAGAGCGGAAATGGACGTGTCACTAATGAGGAGTTGTGCGAGATTGCTTTCAAATATTTTATCTTTAATTTTGAATGAAAATGAAACAGAAGTTTGTACTTATTCTCATAGTAATAATTCTTTGCTGTGCAAAGAGTTTCGGGCAGAATGATTGGTGGGGATGGAAATTTACTGATCATCAATATACATATATAGATGCTTACCTTTCATATCAAAAGGTGTATTATGAACTCATAGGAGTATATGTTAATTTGAAAACAAAAGAAACTATGCTTCAATTTGAAGTATATAAAAACGGAGGAGAAGATCACTTTCGATTTCGTGTAAGTAAATTTGATGAAATAAAAGTTAATGGATTAACACTCAAAATCAAAAGTATAGGCGATGCATCTATTGCGTCATATCATTCAAATGTTCACTTGGGTTTGAATGCCGTAAACAATGCAAAACTAGTTGTTAGTGTTGTTTTTAATGGAATTTTACCTCTTAGCGAAACAACGTTTGATGTTTTTTTTATGCAGCATACAAAAAATTCAAGTGTTGGATATGCAGATGTAAGTTGGGAACTCAAAGATATTCAATGGAATGGAATTACTGATGATTGGGTTACGAAATACTATGGCTTTACGCCTAGAACTAATTGGACAGAAACATCTATCAAACAATTTGCCGATTCAAATAACGATGGTGTATGTGGTATTTATAGATATGCAAGCGATAATGACAAAATCGGTTGTGTGAAAGAAGACGGTATATACAAGTTAATTTGGCTTGGTACTGATTATAGCAAAGCGAACTGGAATATAGGTGATTGTTTTGCAATCTTACATCCTACTGCGGCAGAAAATACATATAAAGCGGACTATCTCAAAGAAGATATGTCATTGGATCGCAATATATACGTTACTTTCAGTGGTTCTGACATAAAAGTCCCTTTAAAATCCTATCATAAAGTATATCCAGCCAATGGAGGCAATAACATTGCAAGTGGTGGAAATAATCGGAACAATGGAAACTCCGGCAGCAACACCCCTGACAATTTTTCCGGTGGTTGGTCGGGTAGTGGATTCGCGTTGAACAAAGGCTATCTTGCTACAAATTACCACGTTGTAGAAGGTGCAAGCGTCATAAAAGTTTTTGGTGTAAAAGGCAATTTCAATGTTGGCTACAATGCAAAAGTTATTATTACCGACAAAGTAAATGACCTTGCAGTATTGAAAATCGACGACAGTCGTTTTCAAGGTTTTGGAACAATTCCGTATCGTGTAAAAACATCAATGGCGGAAGTCGGAGAAAGTTGTTTCGTTTTGGGCTATCCACTTACAACAACAATGGGCAGCGAAGTGAAACTTACTACGGGCGTTGTCAGTGCGCGGTCGGGATTTCAGGGCGATGTATCGTTGTATCAGATTTCTGCACCGATTCAGCCTGGTAACAGTGGTGGACCTTGTTTTGACAACAGCGGAAACCTTGTTGGCGTTGTAAACGCTAAGCACAGAGGCGCGGAAAATGTAAGTTATGCTATCAAAGCGTCTTATCTTCAAAACTTGGTTGAAAGTTCGGACGTTTCGGGACTATTGCCGCAAAATAATACTATTTCAGGCTATGCACTTCAAGGCAAGGTAAAAAGCATCAAGAATTTTGTGTATTATATAAGATGCAAATAATTCCGCACTTAATTAATACAACATCCCGAACAGCCACAGTGGAATTTTGTTGCCGAAGCCTATTTCGATTTCGTCTGCCGCGACGAAACTATTGGGAATGTCCTTGATTTGCGTGAATTTTTTGCCCTTGCCGCCGATTTCAAAAAGGTATTTGTTATCGACGAGAAGGTCGCCTTTTTTGGGGAATTGTATTGAGTGTGACTGACTTAGCATTGCGGCAAAATACGATTCACGCACCGTGCCTGTGTCGGCGGGCTGCGTGAGGGCTTGCATAAGGTTGGGATTGTTGAAAAGTATTTTTTCGGGTTTGCCCAACGATTTTAAGCCCTTGCCGTCGGTGTAGAGAAGGCGCAACAATGCGGAGCGGTGCAGCAACGCAAGAAGTCGGATTAGTTGGTTGCGGGTCGTTGATAACGCTTCGCACAATGAAGATATGTTGAGTGTAAAAGGCGTCATCTGCGACAACAGCACGAGCAAACGCTTTGCCTTGCGAAGTGTCTCATACTCAATGTTTTCTATGGCGGGAATGTCGTTTTCAACGATTGTAGTAATTACCTGTTGAATCCTTTCATAATAACTCTGCAACGATGTTGTTTCAAGCAAAAACGGATAATACCCTTGTTTAATGTAATTTTCAAAATGTGGAAGAATTTTGATTTTATTGGCGATTTCGGAGGCGATTGACTGATGGTTGCATAAAATATCTTCAAGTGTAACAGCCTGTAAATATGTGATTTCGCTAATTGTCAAATATTCACGGAACGAAAGTCCTTCCAAGTGGTACATCCTCACGCGGCGCGAAAGGTCTGCCTTGGCATTGTCGATTTCCAACAGCGACGAGCCAGTGAAAACAACGTGCAGGTCGGGATAACTGTCATAAATGTTTTTGATTTCGCGTATCCAATCGGGGTAACGATGTACTTCGTCAAGAAATACGTGCGTAACTCCGTGAGTATAAAGGTATTCTGTAAGTTCCAACAATGTATGGTTGCTGAACCAAATATGATCGAGCGACACGTAAAACGCATTGTTCCTGTTTGGGAACATGTTTTTTATGTGTTGAAGAATCAACGTCGTCTTGCCGACACCTCGTGCGCCCTTGATGCCGATTAAACGCTCGTTCCAATCTATTTGGGAGTATAAGTATCTCATATACTTACAATTAGTATTCTCCAAACGTCTGTTGTATGCCAAGAATAATGCTTCCATTTTTGTGATTTTGTTGGTTTTACTGACCGCAAATTTACAAAAACTTTCTTTACAAAGAAAGATTTTTTGCGATTTTTTTTCTTTACAAAGAAAGATTTCCGCTCAAAAAGTTTCTTTACAAAGAAAGATTTCCGCCCAAAAAGTTTCTTTACAAAGAAAGATTTCCGCTTAAAAAGTTTCTTTACAAAGAAATTTCTTCGTTATATGTAAAAATTGTTTATTTTTGTAACCGAAAATTGCACATTAAAAATTTCAAAAACTATGAAAACACCTAAATTTTTGCCTGCAAAGGGCACTATCGCCATTGTTGCGCCGTCGATGGGCTGCACCGTAGAGCCGGGCGTGTCGCGTCTGAACGCTGCAATCAAACGGTTTGAGAGTATGGGCTACAAAGTTTTGGAAAGCCCCAATTGTCGCAAAAATATTGGCATTGGCATCAGCAATACACCCGAAAGTTGTGGACGGGAGTTGACGGATTTTTATTGCAACCCCAACAATGATATTCTCATTGCTTGTACCGGTGGCGAATTGATGTGTGAGATATTGGATTTCGTTGATTTTGAGGCAATTAAAAATGCACCGCCCAAATGGTTTATGGGCTTTTCCGACAATACAAATTTCACATTTTTGCTCAATACGATTTGTGATGTTGCGTCCATTTATGGCTCAAATATCGGGTCGTATGGAACAGAAGAGTTGCACGTTTCGCAGACGGATGCCATCGACATTTTGACGGGGTGGAAGGATTGTGTGGAAGGCTACGACAAGTTTGAATTGTTGCCTCTAAAAAGCGAAACGAATCCATACGCCAATTTGAATCTCACTGAGCCAAAGCAACTTAGACTTTTCATCGGCGGCAATGAAACTGACGGAGAATTGGAGTTTGAGGGCAGGATTACGGGCGGCTGTCTCGACATCCTTGCCACGCTTGTCGGCACAAAATATGACCAAGTTAAGGCGTTCAATTTCAAATACAAATCGGAAGGTGTGATTTGGTTTTTTGAGGCGTGCGATTTGAGTATTTTTGCCATTCGTCGCGCATTGTGGACACTTGACCACGCGGGTTGGTTTGAGAACGCAAAAGGCTTCATTGTTGGTCGCCCAAATGCAGCGTGGGCGGAAGAAGATATGGGACTCGACCAATACAACGCTGTTTTGGGCATCATTGGCAAATACAATGTCCCCATCGTTATGGATGCCGACATCAGTCATATTCCGCCTTCAATGCCAATTATTTCAGGTGCGTATGCGAAGGTGAGGGCGGGGGAGAATCTGCGGATATTTTTTGATTGTAATTGAAGGTAATCCCTATTCTTTTTCAAACTCCAATATCTCGCACTGATGAGTTTTCGCCTTTTCGTCGTAGTTGATGGCGACGAAAAGAAGGTTGCCTTGGTAATGTTCCAAACTGTCGAAATATTGCTTGTTTTTGATTTGGTTGAGTGCGCTTTCGGTAGAGCCGTTGTGTTTCAATTCGATAATCATCGCTGGTTTGCCTGGGTAGAATGGAATGAAAACAACGTCGGCGAAACCTTTACCCGTAGTCATTTCTTTGATGACGGTGTATTCGTTTTTGGCGTAGATGTAAGCCAAATAAATCGCCGACATCAATGCGTCCTCGTTGTTGTAACTGCGGTTGGATGTAACGTGGATATGACTTTTGTCGAGAGCCTTCTCAACGGCGCGGGGATTCTTTGCAAGTGTCTGATTAAGAAGCTCTTCCGACGACTTGATTATCTTGTCGGTTACAGAATAGTTTTTCAGGATGCTTACAGCCCTAAACCACTCTTTTTCAACCTCTTTGTTGGGTATTCGGCAGGTTTTGTCGTCCTTGTTGTAAGCCAAATATCCGAGGTGAATCAGGTACGTGAACACATCGTCCTTGACTACAAAATCAGTCATTGTATTGAGGTACATTCCCGTATCTACCTTGACGTTTTCGCCCGCAATCATTCGGATTACGTCGTCTTTCATACCCCTGAAATTTGATTTCAAACGGTCGGAAATGACGGCGTAGGTGGAAGTCTTGCTCCAAAAACTTTCTATACTCTTGGTTTTTAAGCATTTAACTACCGATTCAGGATTGTAAATTTCAAAACCATTCTGAGCGTAGCCGTCGTATTCGCGTTTACATTCGTTGTAATCAACTCCGTATTTTGCGCAAAGCGGCTGCACCTCTTCTGCGGTAAAGCCCACAAATTCAGCAAGTTGAAATGCATTAAGAATTGTATATTCGTCAAAATTGTTGAGTTTGCTCTGCACCCTGTCGCGCACCACCGGCAGTATGCCCGTGATATACGCAAGCGAAATGGCATCGCTCAAAGGTTCGCTCTTAAACAATCCATTAAGAAACTCCAAATAATCATCAAAAAGTCCCGACCCAAAATTGTTGCGCACAAGGCAGTCGTATTCGTCGAGGATGATTACAAAAGTCTCGTCGGTGGCGGCGTGAACCCTGAGCATACAGTCCGCAATAGATTCGCACTGAGAAAAATCAACATTTGGAAACTGTTGTTCAAACTCATCTTTTACAAAAGAGGTCAGTTTGTCCAACATCTTGTCCTTATTTTTTGCATTCTGATACTCGCTCGCAACGTCTATCTTGATGAAATTGAGTTTGTTGAGGTATTGCTCATAATTGTCTGCCTTAGAAATCTTCAAATCCTTAAACAACTCCCTCGAATCGCAGCCCTTGGAATAGTAGGCGCACAGCATTTTGGTGGCGATGGTCTTGCCAAAACGCCTCGGACGCGATACGCAGACATATTGGTCAGCCGTGCCAATCAACTTGTTCAACTCGCTGATGAGCATGGTTTTGTCAACATATATTTCGGATGCAAGAATTTCTTTGAATCCTTTGTTGCTTGGATTTAAATAGATTCCCATAGTGTTTGCCTTTTATGATTTCACGCTGCAAATATAAATAAAATATGCAAACTTTTCAATTTTTTGTTGTAAGAAAAATTTTGCGGTTTAAATCACCTTCCTCGCCGTCTCCCTGATGTTTTTTATTGCGACTGTTTTCATCATTGCAACAGCCTTGTCGATGCCGTCGGGATTGATGCAAATAACATCCCGAAAACCCGCCGCAAGGAGTTTTTCGCGGTCGGAGATGCGTCCTGCCATTAATGCGACTGGCACGCCAAATTGTTGGGCGCGGTGGAGTACCGCCGACGGCAATTTGCCCATAAGTGTCTGACTGTCAGCCGACCCCTCGCCCGTGATGACAAGATTGGCGTCGCAGATTTTTGAATTGAAATCTGCCTCGTCAAATAGCAATTGCGCCCCCGATTTGCACTCCGCATCGAGAAATTGCATAAATGCGTATCCCAATCCGCCCGCCGCGCCCGCACCGGGTTTTTGGCTACGGTCATAACCTAAAATTGACGCCATTTCGTCGGCGAATTGTTTGGCGTTTGTATCAAGATTTTCTACCATTTTGGGCGTTGCGCCCTTCTGCGGTGCAAAAATATGAGCCGCGCCATTTTCGCCGTATAATGGATTGTTTACATCAGTCGCTATCGTAAAATTGATGTTTTTAAGTAATTGAGATTCAGGAATTTTTGTGATTTCTCTGTTTGTGAAATTTTCTGCAATTGCTTTCAACATTCCTATTCCGCAGTCGCTTGTTGCGCTGCCGCCAAGACCAACAATTATATTTTTGCAACCGTTTTGGATGGCGTTTACAATCAATTGTCCTGTGCCGAAAGTGTTGGCTTTCAGAGGGTTGAGTTCTGATTGTTTCAACAATGCGATGCCGCTTGCCTTGGCGATTTCGATGATTGCAGTGTCGCCGCAGATGGCGTATTGCGATTTTATTGGGCGCATCAACGGGTCAAAAACTTCAGTCTCAATGATTTTGCCGCCTTTCGCCGCCACAAAAGCCTCCATCCAACCCTCGCCGCCATCGCTCACGGGCATTTGCAAAATTGTTGCATCGGGACACACGTCCCTGACGCCCTCCGCTGCGGCTTCATTAGCCTCCGCAGAAGTCATACAATTTTTGAAGGAATCGATTGCGAGAACGATTTTTAATTCATAGTTCATAATGCATAATTCATAATTGCCATTTGGCGGAGGCTAAATTAGCAAAAAGTTTCATATCGAAAAAATTACATCCTCTCTTTTTCATCATTGCCTGCGCCGGTACCTTTGTATTTGGATTTGGTAGGGTTGAATTTATAGCGGACTGTCAATTCCATTTTGCGTGTATCTGAATGTTTTTCGATTGTACATTTCCGAATGTTGCCATATAAGGTAAAATGTTGATTTACAGTTTTAAAGACATCATCGCACAAGAATGATAAAGTCCATTTTCCGAGCGTTTTTGAGATTTCAAAATTGCAAGTAAAATTGTTGTCAATCCATCCGAGTTCGTCATCTCCTGCGATAAAATAGTTTAGACCAAAATTCAATACCGTTTGTTTCGGAAGTTGAAACAGATTGTCAAATTTAATTATCTCATACGGCTTGTTGAAAGTCTTTTTTGCTTTACAAAATTCTATCGATATATTTTGCCAATAGAGCGATGCCGACAAGTTGGGACGATAAAATCCAAACGTCGGACTATATGCAACTGAGGTTTGTAAACTGTTGAATTTCTTATAGTTGTCGGGTTTGATGAGCGAAATTTGCTCATTTCCATTGTACGTTGTATAGGAATCGTAAATGTAATTGTGATTTATAAAATAGTCAGCCATTAATGTAAAATCTCCACAGCCAAAATTTATACAAAAGTCATCGAAATAGGCCGGTTTCAAAAGCGGATTTCCTGTTTCGTAAGAATAGCGGTTTATAAATCCGATATTGTTGCCAAGTTGTTCGTAATAAGGACGTTGCACGCTTCTGTCATAACTAATGGAAAAATCTGTTTTTCCAAAAGAAAAATCAAAAGAAACCGAAGGAAACAAGTTTTGATATTTTCTGCAATTTTCAACTTGTTTGATTTCGTACTCAAAATAATCGCTCTTTATATTTTCATATCTCAATCCAAGTGTAAAACTCCAACTGTCATAATTTTTGCTAAATTCGCTGTAAATGGCTGAATTTCTTTCTTTTACGCGGCAGTCGGAATTGTTGTCTGCATTTTGAAGATATTTGCAAACGCCATTTCTGTCCACAAAACTATGTTCCGTGCCGATTGTAAGGTCGCCACCAATAAATTCTTTGCAAAATTCTAATTTTAATGCATATAACGACGCATCATTTTTGTCGTTGCAATCCAAAACAATTCTTTCCCCATCGTCAGATGCTTCGTTTATCAGATGATTATAATCCGAAAAAATTGACATCGCGTCCAAATCAATTTCATAATCCCAAGACAGCAAACTGCCTGAATTATAGATATTTGCCTGATGAAAACCCGATTTGTTGCTGCCGATATTTGTGGAGTTGAGATTTTCACACAATATACCATCTTTGCGCAAATTTGTGATTGTAGTTGATGTTATGTCGCGGTTTGACAACCTATTGGAATATTGACAACCGACAGAATTTCCTGATTTGAAATCGTAATTCACACCGAATTTTGAAGAAATCGGTTTCGTGCAAAAGTAATTGTCATCATCGGTAAACATATTGTAATACGAACTTAGAAAAGTTTCGTCGGTAGAAAGCACAGTTTCTTGGTTTTTCTTTTCGGAATAATTAACCGCTGCAAACAAATCAAGATTTTTATGACGGTAGTTAACATTCAGATTATCATTTATATTGATGTCCAATGGAGAGTTTGTTGTCAATAGAAAAACCTTCGCCAGTTGGGTTTATTGTGTTGATAATCAAGACAGATTTCACTTCTGAATCGTATTTTGCGCCGGGATTAGTAATCAGTTTGATGTTTTTGATGTTGTCGGGCAAAAGTTGGAGAACTTCTGATAAGTCTCTGATTTTGCGATTGTTGATATAAACGAGCGGTTCGCCTTTGCCAAGTATAGTTATTGTTTCGTTTTGCAAAACAACACCCGGCACAAAATTCAAAACGTGCTGAATGTCAGTAAGTTTTGAAAGAGGTGAACCGCTGATGTTTGTAATCATTGCGCCATCTTTTATTTGAGTGATTTGTCGGCGGGCAGATATTGTGATTTCGTCAAGTTTAAAGTCGCTCGATTCCAAAACAACGTCTATGACAGTTTCGTTTGCTGAAATTTCCCTTGAAAAATCGACATAACCGATATACGAAACTTTCAGCAAATCAGCATTTTGCGTATCAGCAAATTCATATTTGCCGTTTTCGTCGGTGATAGTTCCCGACAGGAAGATTGTGTCGTTTTTTAGGAGTACGACGTTAGCAAACGGAATTTTTTCACCGTTTGTGTCAGAAACTGTCCCTGATATTTGCGCGAATGTTGCGACGTGCAAAAGTACCAAAGTCAAAATTGTTAAGATAATCGTTTTCATTTTATTCAATGTTTTTGTTGAAAATTTTACGCTGCAAAATTATGACGGCTTTTTCATTATCGCAATATCCGCTGCAATTATGAAAATTATAAGTGATTGATTAATACCGTGTTGCAATATTGCAGCGGTGAATATTGCAGCGAAAATGTACGAAAAATTATATTTTTTTGTTACTTTTGTAGTCGAAAAAAATTCCAAAATGAGAGCATTATTTTTTATAATAACGTTGTTGATAGTTTCCTGCGGCAAGCAACCGCAGCCAAATCAAGAATTGCTTTCGGCGTATGAGTTAATAAAAAAAGGTGATTTTAAAACGGCAAAAACGCTTGCCGAAAATTCTCCTTGCCTAACAGCCGCCGACAGCGCGATGTACTGCATTGTGCGATGGGCAAAGGTTGCAGCCGATATGGAGTGGTACGACGACAGTACTGGGATAGAAAAAAGTATCATACTTTTTGATGGCGACGATGAAAAATTGGCGTGGACGCATCTATTAAAAGGTACGTATTTGTATTTAAATAATTATATAGAATTGGCGATAATAGAAACCCGAACAGCCGAAAAACTTGCCGAAAATATCAACTGCGATGAGTTGAAATTTTTGATATACAATCAGTTAGCATCATTGAATATTGATTCTTATAATTCAGATTTTTACGACGAGGTAATAGAAAAATTAAAAAAATATGCCGTAACTGATTACAACAAAGCGGAATATTATAGTTGGAAATGTTTCGGTTATCAACTTGACAAACTTAGTTTAGACAGTGCAAAGTATTATGGTAAAAAAGCGTTGGATTTTGCAGAAAACGCCACGGAAAAAACTTGGAATATGTTTTCCTATTACTATCATTATGCCTTAATTATTTGTGATGAAGATAATTACGCTGCCGAGGAATATCTAAAAAAGGCGATGGCTATTGATTCGTTGCAACGAGGCTTTATGCTTTTGGGCAAAATATATCTTATGCGAGGCGACTTAAATACTGCAAATGAATACTTTACAAAGGCAAGTGAGTCAAATCGTGGTCTTGATTTTGAGGGAAACGTCAACCAATGGAAACACGAGTTTTACGCCCAAAAAAGAGATTTTGAAACAGCATATCATTATGCCTTACAATATATTGACAATCAAAGGTCAGTTATCAGTAATTTAGAAAAAGGCGACATCAAACCAATTCAAGTTAAATTTGAGGGTGAAATCGAAAACCTCAAACTTAAATCTGCCTTTGAGAAAAAGTTTTTTATGATTATTTTGATTGCGGCAATATTGTTGGCGGTGCTTATTTCGGCGTTGTTTTATCAGAAATCGAAACTCGCCGAGCGGCAGCGCAAAATCTCCGAGGCGCAGCAAACCATCAATTCTTACAATCAGAAAATCAGCGAATTGACCAATAAAAACCAAAACGCAGAAGAAATCGACTTTTTGCGGCAGAAAGTCAAGGCGTTGGAATTGAAATTTTCGGAGATTTACGTTAGTGGCAAAAACCTTTATGCCCACGTGCTTGCCGACAACAAAATCGGTCGTTGGTCAAAGGATGATTACCGCAATTTCATCGACTATTACCAAAGCCTTGAATTCCTGTATGTCCGCTCGTTTGAGACTGATTTTGTAAGCCTCACCGACCGTCAGAAAATTTTTCTAATACTCTGTCACATAGGCAAATCCAAAGAACAGATAATGCACATTATGACATTGGAAGAATCATCTTTCAGGTCGATGAAGTCGAGGATTGAGGGGCAGAAAAACAAGGTTGCATAATTCACTCGCTGTCGGCAAGCGAAATAAGTTTTTCGAGGTGGATTTCCACGGCGTCGAGGCAATGCACGGGGCAGTTGTCGGGATTGAGGATTAGCGGGAGTTCGGTGCAGCCGAGGATTACGGCTTCGATGCCGTGCGTTTGTTTCATTTTGTTGATGATTGCAACAAATTCGCGCAATGTTGACTCCTTGACGATGCCGAGTTCGAGTTCCTCCAATATCCTTTTGGCGATGAGGTCGCGGTCATCTTTCTCAGGGACAATGACTTCGATACCATTGTCGCGCAGGTCTTTTTTCATATAATCCTGTTCCATCGTGAAAATGGTGCCAATGAGCGCGACTTTTTTGAAATTGTTGGCAACCGCTTTTTCGCAGACCGCTTTGGGAATGCTGACGAGCGGAAGGGGACATTTTTTTTGCAATTCGTCAAACACAACGTGCATCGTAACAGCCGTGAGCGACACGACCTCCGCGCCGCTTTTGATGAGGTTGTTAATCTTTTCGGCAAGGTAATCCACGAGCATATCGTACTTGCCGTCAGTTACATAACTCCACACACGGCGAAAATTAACGCTCTCAATCACGATGTCGGGCATCGCCTTTCCGTTGGTAAGCGAGTCGATTCTCGAATTGAGTGCCTTGTAATACATCAAAGTCGATTCGGGGCCAGTGCCGCCAACAAGTCCAATTTTTTTCATTATTGATCAAATTAATATTAAGAAAAACAGCATACACCTTTCATTGATATATGCTGTTTGTTGTAATGTTGTTTGTGAGGAAATCTTAGTTGATGCCTTTCGGGTTAGGACCGTACTCATTTGTGCCTGGCTGGCTGTCTAAGCAGTAGAAGACAAGCAAAATGATTGCACCTACAAGTGGAATTAAGCCGATTAACATAAACCAGCCACTTTTGCCAGTGTCGTGCAGACGCCTTACGCCAAGGCTGAGGCCAGGCAGAAGCAGCGCGAGAGTGTAGATAATACTTACTGCGTTTGCTGCCGTTTGAGATATAAGTCCCATCACAATGCCGAGAACCAGAGACACAACAAAATTGAATAGGACAAACATCCAATACTCCTTGCGGCGCGCTCTTCCATTGAAGTCGGCGTAGTGATTTGTAATCACATCAAGAAAATGTTCTTTCATTTTTTTGAATTTTGGTTTGACAATATGTTAACTTTTTTATTTTTTTTAACAAATTTTATGCCAACCTTAACATTAATCCCGAAAACAGACAAGATGTCAGTTTCCGGGATTATTAATAATGCATTGTGTGTCGGATTACACTGTGTGTAGGATAAACTCTTCCAAATCGATGTCAACCAAGTCGTAGGGTGCAATCTGCGGCAGTGTGTAACAGCCGGGCTGTTGCTTAACCACTGCGCGGGCGCACGACGCCAATACCTGACCAGTGAGGGCGGGGTTGTTGATTTGCATTGTGAATTGGAAACGTTGGTTCTGAGTCTCGCCGCTCACGCCCTTGCGCTCCAAAAGTACGCCGTGACCCATATCGCGGAGGTCGTTGACGTTGCTTACTTGGTGAACGTGGGTGTCATCGTGGCAGAAATAAGAATCGGACTTAATGGCAGATTCTACTGTCTTGAAGTCTGCGCCGTCTTCGAGTTGCACGTAAACATCGCGCCTGTGAACGCCTGTGCCGAGGGGAATAGTCATTGAGAGCGCGTCTTTGACACCTGCCTTGCTGCGGGCTACCACCGAATGACCCATGCTCATGCCGGGACCAAAGTTGGTGTAACTGATGCCCTTGGGAGCCATACCGAGGAGCAAAGTGCGGATTACGGAGTCTGTGCCGGGGTCCCAACCTGCCGAAATGATAGCCTTTGCGCCCGACTTTTTGCCGGCGGCGTCGAGGGTCTTGTAGAGGTTGAGGATGCTCTCGCCGTGGATGTCGAAACTATCGACGGTGCAGATGCCCTTTTCGATGAGTGCTTTTGCGGCTTTGGGGATTTCGCGGGATGGCAATGCGAGGATTGCAACGTCCACTTTTCCGAGTTCGTCGATGTTGGCTACCACTTTCACGCCTTCCAATTCGGGCGACTTCTTGCCGAGCGATTCAGCGCGGCGTACAACTCCCACAAGTTCAAGGTCTTTCGATGCCTTGACGGCTTGGAGCGAATACTTTCCAATGTTGCCATATCCAACGATGGCTACTTTTACTTTTGTCATTTTCTGTATAGAGTTTTATACGTTAATTGCAATTTTCAGGCGGCTAAGATATGATTTTTTTCGCGTAGATTCAAAAAAATTATAAATATATAAGTGTTTTTCGTATGGAAGTCACGTCTTTTCCTCCGTCGTTTTTTTATGCAATTTCACTTTTCAAAAGTAAATTTGCATAAAAAATTCTCAAAAAAGTTATGTAATTTCACTTTTAAAAAGTAAATTTGCATAAAATTTTTGCATCATGATAGAAAGAACGATTAAAAACAAAGTGCAACAATTGTTGCAGAAATACCCTGTGGTAACGCTCACTGGACCGCGACAGTCGGGCAAATCGACGTTGTTGCGCAACACTTTTGCCGATTATGACTACGTGTCTTTGGAAGACCCAGACAACCGCTCCTTCGCTTTGGACGATCCGAAGGGTTTTTTGAAGTCATATCCCGACAAGACAATCATCGACGAGGCGCAGAAAGTACCCAAGCTGTTCTCATACATTCAGACGCATACAGATACTGTTGGCAACACTGGCATGTACATACTTGCAGGGTCGCAGAATTTCCTACTGATGGAAGCTATCGGTCAATCGTTGGCGGGCAGGACTGCCGTCTTGAAACTACTGCCTCTTTCCGTATCAGAATTGAGCGTCGCCAAGGCGGAGACAGACGACATAGACACCAAAATTTTCAAAGGCGCGTACCCCCGTCTATACGACAAGGACATTATGCCTAATGATTTTTACCCATATTACATACAGACATACGTAGAGCGTGACGTAAGGCAGGTAAAAAACATTGGCGACCTTAGCGCGTTTGTAAAATTCATCAAACTTTGCGCTGGACGCATTGGTCAAGTGCTTAACGTCTCGTCGCTCGCCGGAGATTGTGGCATTTCGGTCTCCGCCGCCAATTCGTGGCTTTCTGTGCTGGAGACGGGCTATGTATGTTTCTTGTTGCAACCCGACTTCAACAATTTTACAAAACGCGTCGTCAAAAGCCCAAAACTCTATTTCTATGACACTGGACTCGCGTGTTCGCTGCTCGGCATAACATCTGCCCAGCAAGTTGCCACACACTATCTAAAAGGTGGTTTGTTTGAGAATTTGGTGATTTCTGAAACCATCAAAAAGTACTACAACCAAGGCATCGAACCCGACTTGCGGTATTTTCGTGACAGCAACGGACTCGAAATCGACCTCCTCGACTACACCAACGGGCAGAAGAACATTTACGAAATCAAGTCTGGCTCAACGTTTTCAACCGACTATTTCAAAGGCATCATCAAGTATTCCGAAATTTCTGGTGTAAGTGCCGACCAATGTACCGTAATCTACAATGGTGGCAAAAAAATGGAAACATCAAATGGTCGTGTCGTCAACTTCTTCGATATGTTTGCGTCATAATTGACACAATATTACTGATTTCTCTGCCACCCTGTCAGTCATCACTGCCAAAACTGCCGTCATTGTCAGTAAAATTCTGCCAAAAAACACCTAAAAATCCTTTGGCACGGAATATGAAACCGATGTAAGTGCCAAGCGAAAGGTTGGCAAACATACAGACAACAAATTATTAAAACACATAAAAAATGGCATTGAACATTAAACCTCTTGGCGCAAGAGTAGTAATCAAAGCGCAGGAAGCCGAGACTGTTACAAAGTCTGGCATCTTCATTCCGGATTCAGCAAAAGAGAAGCCCCTCCGTGGCGAAGTGATGGCAGCCGGCAACGGCACCAAAGACGAGGCAATGGAACTCAAAGTGGGCGACGTGGTACTCTACGGCAAGTACGCCGGCACAAAAATCGAATATGACGGACAGGAGTACCTCATTATGAACCAGAGCGACGTTCTCGCTATCATCTAATCTAACATCATCAAAATCGACATTTCAACAAAAAAATCATGGCAAAAGATATAAAATACAATATCGAAGCAAGGGATTTGCTCAAAAAGGGCGTTGACGAACTTGCAAACGCAGTAAAGACCACTCTCGGACCTAAGGGCCGCAACGTGGTGATTGAGAAGAAGTACGGCGCACCGCAGATTACAAAGGACGGCGTTACCGTTGCAAAGGAAATCGAACTCGACGACCCATTTATGAATATGGGCGCACAGTTGGTGAAGGAAGTTGCCTCCAAGACCAACGACATCGCAGGCGACGGCACCACGACCGCCACTGTTTTGGCTCAGGCAATTGTAAGCGTTGGTATGAAAAACGTTGCTGCCGGTGCCAACCCCACCGACCTCAAACGTGGTATCGACAAGGCTGTTGCAAAGGTTGTAGAAGCCCTCAAAGCCAATTCTGAGGAGGTTGACGACGACAATTCGAAGATTGAGGCTGTTGCCCGCATTTCTGCCAACAACGACCCCGAAATCGGCAAACTCATCGCCGACGCTATGGCAAAGGTTAAGAAGGAAGGCGTAATCACAATTGAAGAAGCCAAGGTTGCCGAGACTTCCGTGGACGTTGTGGAGGGTATGCAGTTTGACCGAGGCTACATTTCGCCCTACTTCATCACCGACGCCGAGAAGATGGAAGGCGTATTTGAGCATCCTTACATCCTCATCCACGACGAGAAGATTTCGATGATGAAAGACTTGATGCCTATCCTCGAACCCGTTGTAAGCCAAGGCCATTCGCTCGTAATCATCGCCGAGGACGTTACAGACGAGGCTTTGGCTACATTGGTAGTCAATAGGTTGAGGAATCCTTCATTCAAGGTAGCCGCTGTGAAGGCTCCGGGCTTTGGCGACC